>CAYXZF010000005.1:0-53272 GCA_964469845.1 uncultured Phocaeicola sp. | reverse complement strand
AATGATTGCCGCTATTTTCGTTGCGATAAATCAAGAAAAACGTCCGTTTTTTCAAGCGTCCGGGCGCATCGGAAAAGTCAGCCCGCTACATAGGGCGACGCAACCCGTTGAATTCTTTCACGCCGATGATGTAGTAGCAATACGGTAAACGAAGTAAGATTCCAAATTCAAAAATTATCTATAATCAGCCAAATCTTCAAAATTATACACGATTTGGCTGATTATGTTAGTTATTTGTACTATATTTGTGGAGACAAAATTCAAGAGTTATGATAATCGGAAGAAAAGAAGAGCAGGAAATATTGCTTTCGGCAGCACAGTCTGAGTATTCAGAGTTGATAGCAGTCTATGGTCGTAGACGCATTGGTAAAACCTATCTCATACGTGAGACTTTTGGTTATAAGTTTACATTTCAACATACAGGTTTGGCAAAAGGTAAGACAAAAGACCAGTTATTCAGTTTTGCCATTTCACTTCGTGATGCCGGATACGACGATTGCCCAATACCACAATCGTGGTTGGAGGCATTCAGCCTGTTATCTCATTTCTTGAAGAATTCGACCGATGAGAAAAAGATAATCTTCCTTGACGAGCTTCCATGGATGGATACACCTCGCTCTAATTTCATTTCGGCTTTTGAACATTTCTGGAACGGATGGGCTTCGGCCAGAAAAGATATCATTCTGATTATTTGCGGTTCTGCTACATCATGGATTATCAACAAAGTGATTAACGATCATGGCGGACTTCATAACCGTGTTACACAACGCATAGCACTTCAGCCGTTTACTTTGCGCGAGTGTGAAATGTTCGTTCAAAACAGAGGTCTTGAAATGAGCCGGTATCAAATAGCCGAATGTTATATGGTGTTGGGAGGCATACCTTTCTATTGGAGTATGCTTGAAAAGGGGCTCAGCCTTGCTCAAAATATTGATAAGATTTTCTTTTTCAAGAATGGTAAATTGACCAATGAGTTTAATCAACTTTATGCGTCGTTGTTTAAGTCCCCGGAACAATATATAGATGTCGTAACTGCACTTGGCCGTAAAAAGGTTGGTATGACTCGCGAGGAAATCATGACAGCAATCGACAAATCCAGCAATGGCGCATTGAGTAAGGTGCTTGATGAATTAGAGTACTGCGGATTCATACGAAAATACAGTGGCTTTGGCAAAAAGACCAAACAGGCAATATATCAATTAGTCGATAATTATACGCTCTTTTATTTTAAGTTTATCCAACAAAACAAAAACAATGACGAGCATTTCTGGTCTGTTTCTATAGATTCTGCAACGCATCGAGCGTGGAGCGGCTTGGCATTTGAGCGCCTATGTATGGCCCATACACAGCAAATCAAGGCCGGATTGGGTATTTCCGGCGTATTGAGCAACATCTACTCTTGGCGAAAAGAAGCGGATGAATACAGCGAAGGAGCACAAATCGATTTGTTGATAGATCGCAATGACCAAGTGGTAAATATCTGCGAAATGAAATATTCTTTGTCTGAGTTTTCTATCGATGCGGAATATGAACGCAATCTGCTCAATAAGAAATCGGTCTTCATTGACTCTACGAAAACACGCAAGGCAGTTCATCTTACTATGGTAACAACTTACGGGATTCGTCAGAACTCTCATTCAGGAATTATACAAAGCGAAGTTACATTAGAGGATTTGTTTGCCTGATGATTATAATATATCGCTAAAAAAGGAATGATAAATGAACAGAAAGTCAAGCATCCGGGCGCATCGGAAAAGACAGCCCGCTACATAGGGCGACGCAACCCGTTGGAGAAGCCTGCGCAACCCGCTACAAGCGACAACGCAGACCGCTGCATTTTAACAAAGTCTTAATTAATTGATTTTCAACACAAAAAAGAAAGTATAAACAAAAGCATAAACAAAGAAAGCTGTGCCGTAAAAACATGACGACACAGCTTTCTTTTACCGGGCAAGAGCCGGATTATTTCTTGAAAAATCTGTTATACAAACCTTCAAAACCCTTACCGTGACGAGCTTCGTCCTTCGCCATTTCGTGAACGGTGTCATGAATGGCATCCAAGTTCAATTGCTTGGCACGGGTAGCGATGCGCTTCTTATCTTCGCAAGCACCACATTCAGCGTTCATACGCTTTTCCACGTTGGTCTTGGTATCCCAAACCACATCTCCCAACAGTTCGGCAAACTTGGCGGCATGTTCCGCTTCTTCCCACGCATAACGCTTGAAAGCTTCGGCAATTTCGGGATAACCTTCGCGGTCAGCCTGACGGCTCATCGCCAAATACATACCTACTTCGGTACATTCACCCATGAAGTGATTGTTCAAGTCCTTAATCATTTCTTCATCGCAACCCTTGGCTACACCGATTACATGTTCGTCTACAAACTTCAAAGCACCTTCTTCTTCGGCCATTTCCTTGAACTTGCTGCCGGGTACTTTACACAACGGACACTTTTCGGGAGCTGAATCACCTTCATGAATATAACCACAAACTGTACAAATAAATTTCTTAGCCATAATTCTTCTAAATTTTAATAGTTAGTCAATTTTTATATTTTATTTCTATCGTTTCTTTCAGCAAACTTCATTCTCCGCCGCGGCGCAAGCCGGACAGATACCTTTATAATACTGATGGACTTCTTCCACTTTGAACCCGCTCCTGCTGATAGCGTTCATCTGTTCCTCTTCTTTACAGGCAGGCAGATCGTGAATCTTTCCGCACTTCTTGCAAAGGAAATGAGCATGCGGACTGACATCGCCATCGTAGTTCACATTCTTTTCGTCGATGGTCAGCATTTGAGCGGCTCCATGTTCTACGAAAAGTTTCAAGGTGTTGTACACCGTAGTCTTTGAAAGCGTTGGAATATCATTGCACAACGCCAGATAAATATCCTCTATGGAAGGATGTGTACGATGTTCGCACAAATAATCCATAATGGCAATGCGCTGCACAGATGGTTTGATGCCATAGCTAATCAAATAGTCATACGTTCTTATCATTACCTTTTCTAATTTGAAATTATTACAATTCGTTTTCAATTGCAAAGATAGATACTTTTTAGGGAATAGCAAATAATTGCGAAGTTTTTTTTATTTCTTGCTTGATTTAACAAAGGAATGACTATTTTTGCACCATCGAATGCAAGCTAATATAATAAGGAACGCATGAAATATGGTTTTATAAAAGTAGCCGCCGCCATTCCGGCCGTGAAGGTGGCCGACTGCAAATTCAATGCACAACAGATTGAGACCCAAATAGCCATTGCCGAAGGCAAGGGAGTGCAAATCATCGTCTTCCCCGAACTGAGCATCACCGGTTACTCATGTGCCGACCTGTTCGGACAGTCGTTGCTGCTTGAAGAAGCGGAAATCGCTTTGATGCAAATCATGAATAATTCCCGACAGATGGAAATCATTTCAATCGTGGGTATGCCGATTGCGGTGCAATCCACTCTGACCAACTGCGCCGTGGTGTTACAAAAAGGAAAGATTCTGGGTGTAGTCCCCAAAACTTATCTGCCCAATTACAAGGAATTTTACGAGCAACGCTGGTTCACCTCCGCCGATACGCACAGCAATCTTTCTTCCATCCGTTTGTGCGGACAGAATGTCCCCTTCAACGCCAACCTGATATTCGACACGCCTGAAACCAGTTTCGGTATCGAACTGTGTGAAGATGTATGGGCATCCATCCCGCCCAGCTCGAATCTGGCACTGAAAGGAGCCGAAATCATCTTCAACCTTTCGGCCGACAACGAGTGTATCGGCAAGCATGCTTACCTGTGTTCACTGCTCAGCCAGCAATCGGCCCGATGCCTGGCAGGCTACGTATTCAGCTCGTGCGGCTTCGGGGAGTCTACCACCGATGTGGTGTTCGGCGGCAACGGACTGGTGTATGAAAACGGGACACTGCTGGCGGCTTCCGAACGCTTCTCGCTGAAGGAACAACTTGTCATCAGCGAGATAGACGTAGAGCGTATCCGCAACGAACGGCGAATCAACACGACGTTCTCCGCCGGCATCGCCCACACAGACCATACGGCCATCCATGTCGGTACGGAGTTGGTCAATATCCGCGACCTAATACTTACCCGTCCCGTCGAGGCGCATCCGTTCGTTCCGCAAGGAGAAGCACTGAACCAACGCTGCGAGGAAATCTTCGAAATTCAGGTGATGGGCTTGGCCAAACGGCTTACCCATACCAACAGCAAGTCGGTGGTGGTAGGAATTTCCGGCGGACTCGATTCCACCCTTGCCTTGCTGGTGTGCGTCAAGACATTCGATAAGCTCGACCTGCCGCGCAAGGGCATCATAGGCATTACCATGCCCGGCTTTGGCACTACCGACCGCACATACAACAACGCTCTTAACTTGATGGCTTCGCTGGGAGTAAGCATCAAGGAAATCAGCATCAAGGAGGCCTGCATACAGCACTTCAAAGACATTGAGCACGACATGACCCGCCACGATGTGACTTACGAAAACAGTCAAGCCCGTGAACGGACGCAAATCTTAATGGATTACGCCAACAAAGTGAACGCACTGGTTATCGGAACAGGCGACTTGTCCGAACTGGCTCTCGGATGGGCGACTTACAACGGCGACCACATGTCCATGTACGGCGTGAACGGCAGCATCCCCAAAACGCTGGTGAAGTATCTGGTGGGATGGGTAGCTCAAAACGGAGTGGATTACGAGTCGCGCAACACGCTGCTCGACATTGTGGATACGCCCATCAGTCCCGAACTTATCCCCGCGGACGAGCAAGGCAACATCAAGCAAAAAACAGAAGATTTGGTCGGTCCTTACGAACTGCATGATTTCTTCCTCTATCATTTCCTCCGCTTCGGGTTCCGTCCGTCCAAGATATTCTATCTGGCGGGAGTGGCTTTCCGCGGTGAATACAGCGATGAAACCATCAAAAAGTGGCTCACCACTTTCTGCCGTCGTTTCTTCCAGCAACAATTCAAACGTTCGTGCTTGCCCGACGGTCCGAAAGTAGGTTCCGTATCGTTAAGTCCGAGGGGGGATTGGCGCATGCCGAGCGATGCCGCTGCCGCTCTTTGGTTGAAAGAATGTGAGGAACTATAAAAAAACACCCTTCTCTCCCACTCCCCATCTAAACCAGAGATTGGGGAATGGCGGAGAAGGGTGATTTATCTCTCACCTGTTTATCTTTCTTCCTCCTCTACCTCGCAGCACTTGAACAGCAGATCCCGCTCCGCTTTCTCGCGCGTAAAAATAAAATAGGTACAGAGGGCTTGCGAACAAAGCACTTTCTCGCTGTTATAGAGAGAAGCCTCGATGGTCACCAGATTGCGCATCCGACTCTTGATGGAGGCGCGAATCTCCAGAAATTCGTCATTGGTACTGACAGGCTTCAGATAGCGGGTCTCCATCTTCGAGGTGACACCGGCCGTTTGAAGTTTCCGCATGACCGTCCAACCGCAGATTTCATCGAGCAGCACGGCCTGTATTCCTCCATGCAGAGTGTCTATCCAACCCTGATATTGCGGCTGCGGTTTCCAGATGCTTACTATTTCGTCACCGTCTTCGTAAAACTCCATCTTCACGCCCGCTTCATTGTTGGGCGCACAACCGAAGCAGTTGTAACGAGCCATTCCCTTCCAGGGATTGATAATCTTCTTCATCGGGCAACCTCTCTTTTAAAACTCATAATCCACACAGGCACGATCCTGCTTGACCTCTTTCAAGAGGGCGGCAGCTGCCACATGGTCGGGGTGAGCCGCATAAAACTTAACATCGTCCAATGTGTCAAATTCACTTTCCAGACAGATGTCCCATTGTTCGGCTTCGTTGATGTTCAGTCCCACAAACACCTTGCGGATGACATCAATCTTGGCAGGCAAGGCTTCGATGGCAGCCTTGAAACGGTTCATCACTTCCTGTTTTTCTTCTTTGGAACAAGTATCCTTCAACTTAAACAATACAATGTGCTTTACCATAATTTGTTACTTTAATTTATTAATCCTATCTTTGTAATCCATTAAGTGGATGCAAATTTAATTATTTACTCGAAATGAAACAAATTTGGTTGCTGATACTTGCTTCTATCTGCATGATGACCTGCCGGCAACAGCCTGCCATAGAACATGTACCTCACTACGATCTTCCGCAAATGAAAGATAGCGGCACGCTGGTGGCATTGACCCTGAACGGCTCTACATCCTACTTCGACTATCGGGGCGAACCGATGGGGTTTCAATACGAACTGGCCAGCCAATTCGCCCGTTCTTTGGGACTGAGACTGGAGATGAAAACCGCCCGAAGCACCCACGGACTGGTTCGAATGTTGTTGGCGGGCGAAGGCGACCTCATCGCTTATCCTTTGCCCGTAACCAAAGAATTCAAGGATAGCGTGGACTTTTGCGGTGAAGCCATCATCACCCATCAGGTATTGGTGCAGCGCAAAGGCAAAACGCTGACCAATGTAACCGAATTGATTGGCAAGGAAGTTTACGCCCGCTCCGGCAAGCACCTGACACGGATCATCAACTTAGACAAGGAACTGGGGGGCGGCATCCTCATCCATGCGGTGAGCGGCGACAGCATCACCAACGAGGACTTGATTATGCAAGTGTCCAACGGCACCATCGACTACGCCGTGTGCGACAACGATTTGGCGCGTCTGAATAAAACGTATTATCCGAACCTCGATACCAACCTCGCCCTCAGTTTCGACCAACGGGCTTCGTGGGCTGTCCGAAAAACCTCTCCGCTGTTGAGCGAAGCGGCGGAACTATGGCACAAGGAAAACGCCACCTCGCCTGCCTACAAAGCCAGCACCAAGCGATACTTCGAGATGAGCAAGCGGACGCCGAGCGGCTCCATCCTCTCCATGAAGCACGGAAAAATTTCGCACTACGATGACTTGTTCAAGAAATATGCCAAAGACATCGGTTGGGACTGGCGGTTACTGGCTTCGCTGGCCTATACCGAATCCAACTTCGACACCACCGCCGTGTCGTGGGTAGGTGCCAAAGGACTGATGCAGCTCATGCCGCGCACCGCCAAAGCAATGGGAGTACCCGAAGGAAAGGAACAAAATGCCGAAGAGAGCGTAAAAGCCGCAGCCAAATATCTGGCGCAGATTACCCGTTCGTTCAGCAAAGTGACCGACCCGGACGAAAAAATCAAATTCGTACTCGGAGCCTACAATGCCGGAGTGGGTCACATTTTCGACGCGATGAATCTGGCCGAAAAGTACGGAAAGAACAAATACGTATGGGACGACAACGTGGCCGAATACATCCTGCTGAAAAGCAACGAGAAATACTTCAACGACCCCGTGTGCAAAAACGGTTACTTCCGCGGAAGGGAAACGTTCAACTTCGTGAAAGAAATCCTCAACAGAACAGAAGTGTACAAACAGAAAATCAAGCAATGAAATCGGAGGCGAAAGCGGATATCTTATCGGACATCCAAAGAAAAGTTCGCAAAAAAACATTCAATCGCTTGCATGTTTCGACAAAACTCCTTATCTTTGCACCCGAATTAAGGATGGTTCCGTAGCTCAGCTGGATAGAGCAACGCCCTTCTAAGGCGTGGGTCAAGCGTTCGAATCGCTTCGGAATCACTTTGAAAGTCAAGGAATTAGTAAAACACTAATTCCTTTTTTTAATCCTAAAACAACTGATTTCTATATAAGTACTCATAACCATGCAAGTATACAAGTAGAGAAACTTGTTTCTACATTGACCGGTGAGATGGGGCGTTCTGAATTACAGGGATTATTGTCAATTAAAAATAGAGATTTTTTTAGAACGGACTATTTGAATCCAGCTATTAGTAATGATTATATAGAACTTACAATTCCTGACAAACCCAATAGCCGGAATCAAAAATACCGCCTTACAGCAAAGGGCATTGCTTTGAAAGATAGCCTAACAAACGATCAGTAATATCATTTCTTCAGCAAAACCTCTTGGATGGCTCTACGAAAGGTAGCTTTATCGGCTGCACCGACCAATATTTGCGGCTGTCCTTCTTTGGGTATGAATACCACAGTGGGCAGTGACCGGATGCCCATTTCCGCAGAGAGTTCTTTTTCCCGGTCTACATCCACCTTGTAGACAACAAGGCTGTCGGCATACTCTTTGGCCAAATCTTTCAGTATCGGTGAAATCATTCGGCAGGGACCGCACCAAGTGGCATAGAAGTCGATGATGGCAGGACGGTCGCCTTTGTATTTCCATTCGGCCGAGCCATCGGTATAGTCAAACACCTTGTTCAGAAACATCGGTTTATCCATTTGGACGACTTGCGCAGAGGCTGCAACGACAAACAGGAATGTCAATGCGATAAAGGAGATAATCTTTTTCATTTCAATGATTTTAGTTGTATCAGTTATATAAAAAAGCACGGATTTCACGCTGAACGAATGAAAGACGTGTAATCCGTGCTTGATAAAGACAATAAAGGATGATTACTTCTTGGCAGAAGGATTGTAACGAGCGTTCAGACCTTCCACGATTTCGTTGGTGATGTTGTAAGCGGGATTGGCATACAGCAAGTTATCGAAACCGGTATTGCTGATGATGAGGTCGTAACCTTTCACCTTGTTATATTCCTTCAAGAAAGAGTTGATGGAGTCGCGCATCTGAAGGCTGTTCTTTTGGTTTTCGGCGGCAAGTTCTTCGCCCAATTTCTGTTGCAACTGCTGCAACTCCTGCTGTTGCTTCAACAAACGAGCCTGTTCCTGTTCGGCACGTTCGCGGGTAGCAAAGCCGTTGTTTTGAATCTTACGTTCAAATTCGCGTGCTTCGGCTTCCAGCTTTTTGCCTTTTTCGTTCAATGTAGTGCGGCTGTTTTCTTCTTTCTTTATCATTTGTTCGTTCAAATCATTCCAAAAGTTGTACTTGGTAAGCAAAGAGTCGATTTCTACATAGGCAATCTTCATGTTAGAAGAACCTGCCACGCCGGCAACGGGAGCAGATGAAGTAGCTGCGTTGTTATTGT
This sequence comes from uncultured Phocaeicola sp., assembly GCA_964469845.1. Taxonomy (GTDB): domain Bacteria; phylum Bacteroidota; class Bacteroidia; order Bacteroidales; family Bacteroidaceae; genus Phocaeicola. The sequence goes on along the minus strand of CAYXZF010000005.1, from coordinate 44,293 downwards.
CAGCACATTGTGAGAAAACCAACACGGTGGCCAATGCCAGGAATCCGTTCAGGATGAAATTTGTTCTTTTCATAATTTTTAAAAGTATGTTATTTTATTAGTTATTAGCTTTGTTGTGCTTTCTTTCCACTTCGGGAATGGCATGAGGATTCGCCTTTCGGGCTTCCCTGTCTTGCGACTGGACACAACCGATTCCTCTCCGCCGCATTTCTTTGTTTCCGCTGACGTGCATGTTTGGGAATCTTCCTTTCAAGAGGATGCCTACACATAATAAAACGATGCAAATAGCAACAATTAACGCGGTTAAGTAGATAGTCTCAAGCATTTTTTTTAAATTTGTCTGCAAAAATAGTGCAAGGCGGGATAACTGCCAAATTTTTTATGAATTAATAAAGGAAAGTATGGAAAAAATAGAACTGAAACCGGCATCCGTATTTCATTATTTTGCGGAAATATGCAAAGTGCCGCGCCCTTCAAAGAGGGAAGAAAAGATGATTGCCTACCTGATGGACTTCGCGCAGAAGCAGGGATTGGAAGTGAAAAAAGACGAAGCGGGCAATGTGCTCATCAAGAAGCCGGCCACTCCGGGGAAGGAAAACTTAAAGACGGTGATTCTTCAGTCGCACATCGATATGGTGTGCGAGAAGAACGGTGATGTGAGTCACGACTTCTTGAACGACCCGATTGAAACCGTCATCGATGGCGAATGGTTGAAAGCGAAAGGCACCACCTTGGGAGCCGACAACGGCATCGGCGTGGCTACCCAGTTGGCTCTGTTGGCGGCAGACGATATCGAGCACGGCCCTGTCGAATGTCTGTTTACGGTGGACGAAGAGACCGGATTGACCGGTGCATTCGCCTTGAAAGAGGGGTTTATGAACGGTGACATCCTGATTAATCTGGATTCGGAGGACGAAGGCGAATTGTTCATCGGCTGTGCCGGAGGCATCAACACGACCGCCGAATTCGACTTTCGGACGATAGAGGCTCCGCAGGATTATTTCTTTTTTCAAGTGTCGGTCAAGGGACTGGCTGGCGGTCATTCGGGAGACGACATCAACAAGAACCGTGCCAATGCCAACAAGTTGCTCAACCGCTTCTTGCACCGATTGGCCGAACGATATGATTTCTATCTGTGCCACATCGACGGCGGCAACTTACGCAACGCGATTCCTCGCGAAGCCGTTGCCCTTTGCGCCGTTCCGATGAAAGACAAGGAGAAGGTGCGTATCGACTTGAATGTTTACACCGCCGAAATCGAAGCTGAGTTCAGTGTAACAGAACCGAATCTGCGTACGGAATTATCTTCCGAACCGGCTTTCCCCACAGCCATCGACCGAGATACGGTATCCCGCCTGCTGAAAGCGCTTTATGCGGTTCATCACGGCGTGTATGCTTGGAGTCAGGACATTCCCGGACTTGTGGAGACTTCGTCCAATCTGGCTTCCGTCAAGATGGAAGGAAACGTCATCAAGATTCAGACCAGCCAGCGCAGCTCCATCCTGTCTTCACGCGGCGACATGGTGGAAACGATACGTTCCGCTTTCGAATTGGCAGGCGCACGACTGACAACCGGCGGAGGCTATCCGGGTTGGAAACCCAATCCGGCTTCGCCCATTCTGAAAGTGGCTGTAGAAAGTTACAAGCGCCTGTTCGGCGTAGAGCCGAAGGTAAAGGCTATTCATGCCGGACTGGAGTGCGGTCTGTTCCTCGAAAAATATCCTTCGCTGGATATGTTCTCCACGGGTCCCACCTTGCGCGGCGTTCATTCGCCCGATGAGCGGATGCACATTCCGTCGGTAGACAAATTCTGGCGTCATCTGTTGGATGTGTTGGTTCATGTTCCGCAGAAGTAAAATCTTATCATACACGATAGTGTTCCTGTGCTGTATACCTTCGGTGGTATCGGCACAGGAATCGTTTCGGGTGTTGTTTTACAACGTCGAGAACCTGTTCGACTGCAAGAACGACTCCTTGAAAGACGATGAAGAGTTCCAGCCCGAAGCAACCCGTCACTGGACTTTTTCCCGCTATCGGGAAAAGCTGCAGCACATAGCCAAAGCCATCATCGCTTCGGGCGACGACGGCAGAGTTCCGGCTTTGGTCGGCTTGTGCGAGGTGGAGAACGACAGCTGCCTGACGGATTTGGTGAGACGTTCGCCTTTGCGCGAAGCGGATTATCGCTATGTGATGACCGATTCTCCCGACCGCCGAGGCATCGATGTGGCGTTGCTCTACCAACGGGGAAGTTTCAAATTGTTGCAGCATCGGTCTGTTCGCGTTCCCAGCGAGCAAGTCCATCGCCCGCCTACCCGCGACATCCTTCACGCCGTGGGTAAGGTGCTTTCCGGCGACACCCTCGATGTATTTGTCTGCCACCTGCCTTCACGGAGTGGCGGAAGCGCTCAGAGCGAGCGGCATCGTTTGCTTGCCGCCCGAACACTCCGACAGGCCGCGGATTCGGTCATGCGCCTGCGCCGGCAACCTCACCTGATTCTGATGGGTGATTTCAACGACTACCCCACTTCCCGTTCGCTGAAGAAAGTGCTTTGCGCAGACTCTACCTTATATAATATGATGCAACATCTCAAAGGCGGCACTTACCGCTATCGGGCACATTGGGGCATCTTCGATCAAATCATTGTTTCCGCCGATATGCTGTCCGGAAAAGGCGGCATTCGTACCTCTCCCGCAAAAGTGCAGATTCTCCGTCACCCCTTTTTACTGGAAGAAGACGACAAACAAGGTGGAGACAAACCTTTCCGCACTTATTACGGCATGAAGTACAACGGTGGTTTCAGCGACCACCTGCCGGTATGCTTGGACTTGGAAGTGCTTTGTCCGATGTAAATCGTTTATCGGACGTGTAGACAAGTATGTTTCACATAGGCGATTTTTTAAAACGCCTCCGCAAAATAAAAAAACGCGGAGAAGTTTTCGGTCGAATACTTCAAGAATAAAAATTGCATGCTTCGCATTGATAAGATTGACCGCGCATCCCCTTTTGAAAAGACTGCTTTCAAGGTAAATTAAAACAGGCTTCAAGCTAAAAATCTCCACTTTTTCTACGGAAAACCACAAGAATTTGTGTACTTTTGCACCCATACTTAACAGCTAAAAAATCCGCTTATGGAAAACTATATCGTATCGGCACGAAAATACCGTCCATCAACTTTCGACTCGGTGGTGGGACAACGTGCCCTGACGACGACCTTGAAGAATGCCATCGCCACAGGCAAACTGGCTCATGCCTACTTGTTCTGCGGACCGAGAGGGGTGGGAAAAACAACCTGTGCCCGCATCTTTGCCAAGACAATCAACTGCCTCACGCCCACAGCCGAAGGAGAGGCTTGCAACCAATGTGAATCCTGTCGGGCTTTCAATGAACAGCGCTCGTACAACATCCACGAACTGGATGCCGCCTCGAACAATTCCGTGGACGACATCCGCTCGCTCATCGACCAAGTGCGTATCCCGCCACAAATCGGCAAATACAAGGTGTACATCATCGACGAGGTACACATGCTGTCGCAAGCGGCTTTCAACGCTTTTCTGAAAACGCTGGAAGAACCGCCGCACCACGCCATCTTCATCCTTGCCACCACCGAGAAGCACAAAATCCTGCCAACCATCTTGAGCCGTTGCCAGATTTATGACTTCAACCGCATCAATGCACAAGACACGGTGGAGCATCTGCAATACGTAGCCGAAAAAGAAGGAATCAAAGCCGAACCTGAAGCACTGACCGTCATCGCTCAAAAAGCAGACGGAGGAATGCGCGACGCACTCTCCATCTTCGACCAAGTGGTCAGTTTCACCGCCGGAAACATCACTTACAAAGGAGTAATCGAAAACCTGAACGTACTGGATTACGAGTACTACTTCAAACTGACGGATAACTTTTTGGAAAACAAGGTGTCGGACGCAATGATTCTTTTCAACGAAGTGCTGAAGAAAGGCTTCGACGGTCAGCATTTCATCACAGGACTGGCTTCGCACATGCGCGACCTGTTGGTGAGCAAGGATTCGGCCACACTGCCGCTACTGGAAGTAGGAGACTCCATCCGAGACCGTTATCAGGTGCAGGCGCAAAAGTGTGAACCGAAGTTTTTGTACCGGGCCATGAAGTTGTGCAACGACTGTGACCTGAACTACCGGACAAGCAAGAACAAACGGCTGTTAGTGGAACTGACCCTCATCCAATGCGCACAGCTCACCCTGCCCGACGCCGATGAGGGAGTGGGTGGGCGTAGCCCTAAGCGAAGATTAAAAACCCTGTTCAAACAGCAAACGGCCTCATCCGGGGCCGCCATGCCGGCTCGACCGCAGGTCGAGAGAGCCGCTGCAACAACCTTAACGGTTGCCACCCATGAAAGTATGGGTGTACGGAAAAGCCCGCTGCCGGAACTAAAGGAAGAGAAACGAAAAATTCCGGTCATGAAGGCGGGCATGATTGGCATGTCCATCCGACACCCTCACACCAACACCGTTCAACCGACGGAAGCACCGGCCACCGCTCCGACTCCTACGAACAACCGGTCGGATTACGAGGACTATATGTTCAACGAAAAAGACTTGAACTATTATTGGCGGGAATTTGCCGCAAAGCTTCCGATGGAAGAAAAAGCCAATGCCGCACGCATGATGAACATAACCCCAAAACTGCTGAACGACATCACCTTTGAGGTGGCCGTAGACAACAGCATAGTAGAGAAGTACATGCAACAACTGACTTCGGCTATTCAGAATCACTTGCGCGAACGGCTGCACAACCGGAAAATAACAATGACCATCCGCGTATTAGCAGACAAGGAAGTGGTACGCGCTTATAGCCAAGCGGAACGCTTCCAACTGATGACGCAAAGGAATCCGAAACTGCTGAAATTGAAAGAGAATTTGGGATTGGAGTTGGGGTAAAAAGTCGTTTCTTACTTTTACGGACAGCAGAACAAAAGAGGCAGGAAGAATCATTTCGACTTCCTGCCTCCTTTGTTGTTTAAAACGAATAGATGGCAGTCAGCACCAGACGATTATTACCCACCGAATGGGTATTCTCCACCTTACCGTCCTTCCGATTGGTTCCATACCAAGCCGAGGTATAATTGTATTCGGCACCGATTTTCCAATGAGGCACGTTGTAAGTCAGTTCAAAAGTACCGCTCAACAGCTGATCGATATTGGTACCGGTACCGTAAACCACCTTGTTATCAAGGTTCATGTCATCGGACGTACCGAGATTCTTGATGTAACCGATAAAGATTCCGGGCTTCCACTTCTTTCCATAAAGGATGTTTATCCAATTGGCGGTATTACGGAACGGAGTATATTCCCGTTCGCCGGTCACTACATTCTGCGACTTCACGGCATAACCTCCCAACATCGAAGTGTGCGTAAAGTTGGCTCCCAAGGTACTCTTGGCTGCACAAAACCACAAACCTTTCTGATACTTTACATGCGCTTCGTAAGATACGGTAGTCAGACGTTCGTCCACCTTGTAAGAGCTTCCTTCCTCCCCTATCGCCACCGTACGCGGAACGATGGAAAGCATATCCATCCCTACACCAACCATCCATCCGTCAGCCTTATAGTCGATACCCAAAGCCAATTCCGGGATGTTGGAATTCTTGTGAGGAGCCTGATTGCGGCTGTTTCCGCTTCCATCGTTAGCCGTAGGACCGTGTGACTTGAACTGTGACTGCCACACAGCCGCAACCTGCAACTGCAACGCACCGTCGTTGTGACGATAACGAATTTGCGGCGCACGCCCGAATGGTTGGAAAGGCGAACCTGTATTTAAATTAAGGATTTGCGGTGACACTTCGCCAAAGAACGGATGCGAAGTCTGTCCGACCAACAATTTATCCTTTCCCCAGTCGAGGTTGAAATAAGCCTGACGCAAACGGAGCGCAGACAAGTTATCGTTGCCGTTACCTCGGAAATCGAACTCAATCTTGGCCGAAGTCTTCGCCTTGCCCAACATGGGTCCGGCAAAATCGAAGCCCATACGCGAATACACGGTGTACATGTTGCTGTTGTCGCCGGAATTGAGGTCGTTTCCATTGGCATCCGGCATTTTATCTTTGGGATAGGAATAGAACAGTCCATCCACCGATTGCACATTGTCACGGCTGTTGTAGTAAAAATCGGTACGGATATGACCGTAAATTTTCAGATTGACATCCTTTCCCAGTTTAATCTGCGCCATACCGCTCACTGCAACCATCGCTGCCATGAAAGACAGCGTTAGTTTCTTCATCACTCTTTCGTTCATTCGTCTGTTAATGTTTCTCTTTGACATTTATTACTTCAACAATTCTTCCAACTTATTGTGCAATTCTTCTCCTTCCAACCCGACAGCAAGGATATTCCCATCGGGATCAATCAGATAACTCATCGGAATCCAACGGATGCAATAAAGCCGGGCTGCATCCGAGCTCCAAAATTTAAGGTCGGAGACGTGCGTCCAAGTGAGGCGATCCTTTTCAATAGCCGCCAACCACGAATCTTTGTCGCGGTCCAGTGAAACGCCGAGAATGGCGAAGTTCTTGTTCTTATACTTTTCCCAAGCCGCAACGATGTTCGGATTTTCCTTGCGACAATCAGGGCACCAAGAAGCCCAAAAGTCAATCAATACATACTTGCCACGGAAAGATGAAAGACTGACCGGATTTCCTTCTGTATCGGGCAACGTAAAGTCCGGAGCCGCCGAACCGACTTGTACCTTTTCCATGCGAGCTATCATACTCTCTATCTGGTTCACATATTCGGTACCGTCCAAAGAAGCGTCAAACTTGGAACGAACCGCTTTCATTTCTTCCAGACCAAGCTTATAAGCGAAATCTTTCACCACCAAATAGGCCGCTACGGGAGAAACCGGATGAGCAGCCAACAGGCTGTCGAGGCTATAATCTTCGGAACGGGTAAACGGCGCATTCCGCTGATAGATGTCATTGACAGCCGAACCTGTAACAGTCAGTTGCTTGCCAGCTTCATCCAACGTAAGGCTCATGCGCTCATTGTCGAGAAAGAAAACCATCGGACGACGGCTCTCCTTTCGAGTGGTCAAGCCATGTGCCAACGCCTCCGGAACCACCCCTTCCAATTTAAACTTTCCGTCTGCAATCACTGCGGAATCCACATCCACAAACGATTTTTCAACATACTTTTTCAAATAAATCATACCTTCTTGAACATCGGCTACCCGACCTTCAATCACATAGCCTTTCTGTGTTTCGGAGCAAGAGGCCAAGGCAACCACCCCCAACGCACCGGCAAACAATGCTTTTACAATCTGTCTCATAACTTCTTTTTATTGATTGCGACAAATTTACGCATTAAATTCGCAGTAGGCAATTTTTAAGAAAAAAAAGTCCCCTTACAGTTTCCGGAAACACCTGTAAGGGGAGAATAAAACAGACTTATCAGTCCAATTCTATCATATTCAAGTTTTTGTCGAATTTGAGTTCCAATCCATTAGACAATTCCACATCGTACCCCTTTCGGTCGGTCTGTTCGATTTGAAGCACCTTGACATCAGGATACATTTTACCGACATATTCACGGATGGCAACCGGAAGGATGTCGGCAGGCACCTGACTATGTTCGCAATCCACATCGGTCCATTGCCCGCGCTTGTCAAACTCCAGTTTGTCGCCATTGGTGAATATCACATCATAACTCTTGCTCATAAAGTCGGTTTCCATCTTTGCCATCGCCACGGTCTGCGTCGCGAAATGCTTTTTGATGAACTGACGAGCCGCCGGCGGCAACTGTTCGACTGTGATAGTCTTGTCATTGGAAGCCATTACTGTTGCTACAACCGCCCAAAAACACACGAATAAAAAAATCAGTTTTTTCATAATCCTTTGGTTTATTAAGTTCATACTCTTTGTTTTTCCAACAACAAATATGAGAAGAAAAAATGAAAAGATTCAAATGTTTTTCCGCTTTTACTGATTTTTTTCAGAAAAAACAACAGTATGGTCTATGTAGTTATCAAACCTAAAAACATCTTGTCGTTAATCATATTTTCACTTCCTTTCTTGCCGGTTCAAAACTTTTGTTATATATTGCACCCGGTTTCAGTTACGTCAGTCTGATACTTTTTTAAAAGTTTGACTACTTCAATGAAAGCATCCGGCTGATACGGAAACTTCACAAGAAAAAAGCAGAGATTTTTAAACAAACTCTAAACCATGATGAATAGGAATACTATTCACAAAAAAAGACGATGCCTATGAAAAGTTGGAAACCGGAAGCCCTCATTTTGGCGGCAGGATTGCTGCTGTCGGGGTATTTAGTAAAGGATGGTTTGGACGGCTTCGCCAACCGCGACCGAGTGGTAAACGTAAAGGGACTGGCCGAAATGGAGGTTGCAGCCAACAAGGTGACATGGCCTTTGATGTACAAAGTATTGGGAAATGACCTGCCGGCTCTCTACAATCAGATAAACCGGACAAATACCGCCATCGTTGATTTCTTGAAAGAAAAAGGCATCACCGAAAAGGAAATTACCGTGAATGCCCCTGAAATCATCGACCTTATAGCCGAACGTTACGTTCAAAACCAGTCGGGATACCGCTATAACGTAACGGCCGTCATCACCGTCACCTCTACACAAGTGGAACTTGTACGCCGTCTCATCAGCGAGCAAAGCGAGCTCCTAAAACAAGGAATCGCCATCACAGGCGGTGACTATCGTTTCAATGTTCAATACGACTACACCGACTTGAATCGCATCAAACCCCGAATGATAGAGGAAGCCACAAAGAATGCCCGTGCCGCAGCCGAAAAGTTTGCCTCCGATTCGGACAGCGAATTGGGAAAAATCAAGCACGCCTATCAAGGACAATTCAGCATTACAGACCGTGACAACAATACTCCCTACATTAAAAAGATACGTGTAGTGACTACCATTGATTATTATCTGGAAGACTAACTTCCCCCCTTGCCGTCGTCACCGGTCAAGAATTGTCGGAAACAAAGAAAAAAAGAAAGTGAACTGTCGCCCAAATAAAGATTCAGACGACAGTTCACTTTATCATTCATTCAACAATTCCTCGACCTTTGCCTTTATGGCATCAAACTCTGCTTTAAAATCAACAGGCCGATTGTTTTTTATCCCGTTCCACACCCGATAAGCAGGGTCAATGAGCAAAGAACGGAATTGGAGAGCCGGATATTCTTTTCGTCCGTCAATCACCGTCACCCATGTCATACCGTCCATTTCGTTTTCGAGAATACTTCCGAAAGCAAGGCCGATATTTTCCCATACCGTTTTTTGATCGACTTTCAGTTTGCCTCCATCCTGTAATTTCTGAAGTTTCACGATGTCGGCTTCCTGTGATGTGAAATCTTGGGTCAAGGTTTTCTTGACCGTTGTAGATACCCATTCAAATGCGGCATTCACCTCACCGATTTCAAGCACGCGAATAGGGATAATTTCTTTTTCCTCGTTGCCACGCCGAATTTTCAGCGAACGAATGATTTCTTCGGCAGGAGTACGTTCACCTCCTTTCGCTACGGTAAACGAGCACTCGAAACTAAGATTATCCTTACCCGTCACCCAAATGTGAGTCGTGTACCACGCACCTTCTTCCTGAAACGATTCCGCGCTATAAGCACATTCCCATTCACCCACTCTGACCGATGTAGAAGTAGGATTGTTCTTCAATTCCCAAGCAATGCACTGACGAGCATAGTCTTTAGCAGCATCCTTATAAGCCGAAATCCGGAAGTTTCCACTCCATTTGTTGGGATTATAAAAGAGGAACGTATCTTCCGTATCCTCAAATTCCGACCAAGTGGCGGGATACTCCAAAGAGAACCATCCGCCTGGAGAAATATACTTCATGGTCACTTTGTTTACAGTTACTTGACAGCTATACTTTCTATTTCGACCAAAGCACCCTTAGGGAGAGCCTTTACGGCGAATGCCGAACGGGCAGGGAAATCGCCTTCAAAATAAGTAGCATAGACACCGTTCATTTCGGCAAAAAGTGACATGTCAGCCAAAAATACGGTAGTCTTCACAATGTTAGCCGTAGTCAGTCCGGCCGCCGCCAATACGTTTTTGATGTTTTCAAAGCACTGCTTCGTTTGTTCCGCCACACCTCCGGGAACGAACTCGCCTGTAGCCGGATCGACCGGGAGCTGACCGGAAAGAAACACCATACCATTGGCTTCGATAGCCTGACTATAAGGACCGATGGCCGCAGGAGCCTTTTCTGTAAAAATTACTTTTTTCATCTTTTCTAAACTTTAAGTAGGTTATACAATTTAAATTAGTGGCTAAATTAGTGTTTTTTTGTAAGCAAGTCACAAAAAAAGCACAAAAATTATACGTTTTCTCAAAAAAATATCTACTTTTGTACCCCGTAAATCTCCGATACCCGATTGGGAATCGTAATTTAAGAAAACAATCATATCCCTATTAAACATTCATTAATTATCACTCTGACGGAAAAAGCGATGAGTGGTTTGTTATATGAATGTGCATAACAAAACAGAAATTTCACTAAAAATATACATCTATGTATAACATCATTCAATTAAACGACAAGGAATTGTCGGAACTGCAAGTTATCGCCAAAGAGTTGGGGATTAAAAATGCAGAGTCCTATAAAAAAGAAGATTTGGTTTATCACATCCTGGACGAACAAGCCATAGCCAATGCAAGCAAAAAAGTGACCTCCACGGAAAAGAAAGAAACCAAGAAGCGTACTCGAGTCAGTGTAAAGAAAGAAGGTGACAAAGTGTACACAGCCACCAAAGACAAAGCGACCAAACTGGAAGCCAACACACCGGATATTGCCAAAGCAAGCCTCTTCAGTACACCGACACCGCAAGTGGAAAAAGCGGCTTCACCCGTAACAGAACCACTTTCGGCTTCCGTTCAAGAAACTACAGTTTCTGCAACAGAAAAGCCGGCTCCTAAGAAACGCGGACGAAAATCAAATGCCCAAAAAGCAGCCGAAGCTGCCGCTGCAGCCGCTGCCGAAGCCGCACGTATGCAAGCCGAAAACGCTTCCACTCCTCTTGAAGTGACTACAGAAACCGTTCCGACCGAAACACCCATCAAACAAGAAAATCAAGAAGAGGAAAAGAAACAAGAAGTAGCGAATCAAACAGACAACTTCATTCCCATAGAAGATTTGCCAAGCGAAAAGTTTGAACTTCCAAGCGAATTGATTGGCAAATTCGAAGCGACCAAAAACGATTCAACGCAAGCATCCGCCAACACCCGTTTCCAACCTCGTAACCAGAAATACAACAATCAGCAAAAACGAACCGACCGTCCGCAAACCAATTTCACCCCTTCAACCGCAGACAACAACCCGATGAACAACATTCAACCGGATAGTCTGAAACTTTACGAATTCGATGACATACTGGAGGGAATAGGCGTGCTCGAAATCATGCCTGACGGCTACGGTTTCCTGCGTTCCTCGGATTACAACTATCTTTCTTCACCGGACGATATTTACGTATCACAATCACAAATCAAACTGTTTGGCTTGAAAACCGGTGATGTAGTGGAAGGAACCATCCGTCCTCCCAAGGAAGGTGAAAAGTTTTTCCCATTGGTGAAAGTAAATAAAATAAACGGATTAGAGCCGGCTTTGGTACGCGACCGTGTACCCTTCGACCATCTCACTCCTCTTTTCCCCAACGAAAAGTTCCGCCTCTGCAAGGGAGATGCAAGCGACAATCTTTCGGCACGTGTGGTAGACCTTTTCTCTCCAATCGGTAAGGGACAACGCGCACTCATCGTGGCTCAACCCAAAACCGGTAAGACCATCTTGATGAAGGATATCGCCAACGCCATCGCAGCCAATCACCCCGAAGTATACATGATTATGCTTCTCATCGATGAACGCCCGGAAGAAGTGACCGACATGGCACGCAGCGTAAAAGCGGAAGTCATCGCTTCCACGTTCGACGAACCGGCCGAACGCCACGTAAAGATTGCAGGCATCGTTCTCGAAAAGGCCAAGCGAATGGTAGAATGCGGACATGATGTGGTTATTTTCCTCGATTCCATCACCCGATTGGCACGTGCCTACAATACCGTTTCGCCGGCATCCGGCAAGGTTCTGTCCGGCGGTGTGGATGCCAATGCGCTGCACAAGCCCAAACGTTTCTTTGGAGCTGCGCGCAACATTGAGGGTGGCGGTTCGCTCACCATCATCGCAACCGCTTTGATTGATACCGGTTCGAAGATGGACGAAGTGATTTTCGAAGAATTTAAGGGTACGGGCAACATGGAACTGCAACTCGACCGGAACTTAAGCAACAAACGCATCTTCCCGGCAGTGAACCTGATTGCATCGAGCACCCGCCGCGACGACTTGTTGATGGATGAATCGACATTGAACCGCATGTGGATTCTGCGCAAGTATCTGTCAGACATGAACCCGATTGAAGCGATGGATTTCACCAAGACTCACTTGGAAAATACCAAAAACAACGACGAATTTCTGATGAGCATGAACTCATAAATAAAAAAGTGGATGTGTTTTTTCGGGCACATCCACTTTTCTTTTACTTCGTTAGCCATCATCAGAAAGGCAGGTCATCCTTCTCGTCATTGGCCGAGAAATCTACCGGAGCGGCATTGACGGGCGGGAAAGGAGGCATGTCTGCGCCCGGTGCGGAAGCCGGTTGGGCAGCACCTGCACGTTCTACTTTCCATGCACGGATTGAATTAAACCAACGGCCTTGCCATTCGCGGGCATCAATATCAAAAGATACCGTCAGTTCTTCGCCTATCTGAATGTTGAATTGACTGATTTTATCTTCACCAAATACATCGAAACACATCTTGCGCGGATATTGTTCGTGAGTTTCGATGACATATTCCTGTACCTTCCAAGGGTTACCTGTCTTTGACACACCGCCTCTCGGTTCGAGTACGGCAATCACTTTACCTGATAATTCCATTTCTTATTTCTTTTAAATTTGTTGCGAAAGTACACTTTTTGTTTGAATGATGCTAATTTTTAGCTTTTTTTTTGAATCCTATATACAAACTTTTTGCTACCTTTGGCAGATTAAATATTGCGTACCAAACAGAATATAAATATAAATAAGATACTGCCTATGAAATTCATTGTTTCAAGTACCGGACTATTCAGTCATTTGCAGGCCATCAGCCGTGTTATCAACGCCAAGAATTCATTGCCCATTTTGGATTGTTTCCTGATGGAGCTGACCGATGGGACGTTATCCATCACCGCTTCGGACAGCGAAACCACGCTGATTACCTCCCTCGAAGTAAACGAATACGATAGCGACGGACGCTTTGCCGTTTCTTCCAAGACCCTTCTCGATGCCTTGAAGGAAATTCCCGAACAGCCTCTTTCGTTCGATGTGAACATGAACAACATGGAAATTACCGTACAATATCAAAATGGTAAATACAGCCTGATGGGACAAAACGCGGATGAATATCCGCAGAACCCGACTTTGGGAGATAACGCAGCCAATGTAACCATCGGTGCCCCCGTCATGATGGTCGGCATCAACCGTTCTCTTTTCGCCACAGCGGATGATGAACTTCACCCGGTGTTGAATGGCATTTATTTCGACATCACGACCGAGAACATAACATTTGTAGCCAGCGACGGTCACAAACTGGTTCGCAACAAAACGTTCAAGGCACGCGGCAGTGAAAAGTCCGCTTTCATTCTGCCTAAGAAACCCGCTACATTGCTCAAGAACCTCCTTCCGAAAGAACAAGGTGACGTACAAATCAGTTTCGATAACCGAAACGCCGTATTTACCCTTGAAAACTACAGCATGATTTGCCGACTGATTGAAGGACGTTATCCCAACTACAATTCGGTTATTCCGCAAAACAATCCGTACAAGCCCATCATAGACCGCGCCATGTTTGTCAGTGCCTTGAAGCGTGTTTCTGTTTTTTCGTCAGCAGGCAGCAGTTTAATCAAGATTCATTTGGACAACAACCGCATCCAAATTTCGGGTCAGGACATAGACTTCTCAACATCAGCCGAAGAAACCTTGATGTGCCAGTACGAAGGCAATCCGATAAGCATCGGTTTCAAGTCTACTTTCCTCATTGATATTTTAAACAACATATCTTCGCAGGAAATAGTGATGGAGTTGGCCGACCCTTCCCGTGCAGGCATCATAGTGCCTGTCGAACAAGCCGAAGATGAAGACCTCCTCATGCTTCTCATGCCGATGATGTTGAACGATTGACAAAACGATGATTAAACAATGAAATTGAATTTAAAGAGCCCGTTGGTTTTCTTCGACTTGGAGACCACCGGAACGAACATAAACACCGACAGGATTGTAGAAATCTGTTACCTCAAAGTCTACCCTAACGGGAACGAGGAAACCAAAACACTCCGCATCAATCCCGGTATGCACATACCCGAAGAATCTTCGGCCATTCACGGCATTTACGATGCCGATGTAGCCAACTGTCCCACGTTCAAGGATGTGGCAAAGAAGATAGCGGCCGACATCGAGGGATGCGACTTGGCGGGTTTCAACTCCAACCGCTTTGACATTCCGGTTTTGGCCGAGGAATTTCTCCGCGCCGGAGTGGAAGTAGACTTAAACAAACGCAAGTTCGTTGATGTACAGGTTATTTACCACAAGTTGGAACAACGCACTCTTTCCGCCGCTTACAAATTCTATTGCGGCAAGAATCTGGAGGATGCACACACCGCCGAGGCAGACACGCGTGCCACTTACGAAGTGTTGAAAGCGCAGCTCGACCACTATCCGGAAGTTTTGGAAAATGACATCAACTTCTTGTCGGGGTATTCCTGCTTTACCAAGAATGCCGACTTTGCCGGACGAATCGTATTCAACGACCAAGGCGTGGAAGTTTTCAACTTCGGAAAATACAAAGGGTTCACCGTGAAAGAAGTACTGCAAAGAGACCCGGGCTATTACAGTTGGATAATGAACGGTGACTTCACCCTCAACACCAAGAATGTATTGACCAAAATCCGTCTTCGCGAAACCAAGATGATAAGATGAGCATGAAAGGAAAGAAAATCGTACTGGGTATCACCGGAAGCATAGCCGCCTACAAAGCGGCTATACTCATTCGTGGACTTATCAAGAAAGGTGCCGAAGTTCAAGTAGTCATCACCCCCTCCGGCAAGGAGTTCATTACTCCCATCACGCTTTCGGCACTCACCGGCAAACCGGTCATCAGTGAGTTTTTCTCACAACGTGACGGCACGTGGCATAGCCATGTAGACTTGGGACTTTGGGCGGATGCAATGGTCATTGCGCCCGCCACGGCAAGTACCATCGGCAAAATGGCCAACGGAATAGCCGACAACATGCTGATAACCACTT
Organism: uncultured Phocaeicola sp.; assembly: GCA_964469845.1. Classification (GTDB taxonomy): domain Bacteria; phylum Bacteroidota; class Bacteroidia; order Bacteroidales; family Bacteroidaceae; genus Phocaeicola. Next base: position 28,945 of record CAYXZF010000005.1, on the reverse strand, counting down.
ATCTGTCGATGAAGGCTCCCGTTTTCGTGGCTCCGGCAATGGACCTCGATATGTTTGCCCATCCTTCCACACAGAAAAACTTGGACATTCTCCGTTCCTACGGAAATCACATCATCGAACCGGCCGAGGGCGAGTTGGCCAGCCACTTGGTGGGCAAAGGACGCATGGAAGAACCCGAACGCATCATCGAAGCGTTGGAAGCCTTTTTCAACCAACAGCAAGATTTGCAAGGAAAGAAAATAGTCATCACCGCCGGTCCCACTTACGAGAAGATAGACCCGGTTCGTTTCATCGGCAATTATTCATCGGGAAAAATGGGATTTGCCTTGGCCGAAGAGTGCGCTTCACGAGGTGCCGAAGTGATACTCGTCAGCGGTCCTGTAACGTTGAAGACCCAGCACCCGCACATTCGCCGGATAGATGTGGAAAGTGCCGCCCAGATGTACGAAGCGGCCCGCGAGGCATACACCGATGCCCACGCAGGCATTCTTTGTGCCGCCGTCGCCGATTTCACCCCCGACACCGTGGCCGACCATAAGATAAAGCGTGAGAAAGACGACCTCGTACTTCACTTGAAGCCTACGCACGACATTGCCGCCTCGTTGGGAAAAATGAAAAAAGAAGGTCAGCTATTGGTGGGATTCGCACTCGAAACCCATGACGAACAAGCCAATGCACAAGGTAAGCTCGAACGTAAGAATCTCGACTTCATCGTGCTCAACTCGCTCAATGACAAGGGTGCCGGTTTTCAAGTAGACACCAACAAAATCACCCTCATCGACCGAAATGCCCACACCCATTTCCCGCTGAAAAGCAAGAAGGAAGTGGCTCGCGACATTATTGACCGTCTGGCTGCGTGTTTCACCCGTAAACCTTAGAAAACAATCCTTATGTTGCAATCCATATCCATCCAGAACTATGCGTTGATAGAAACTCTCGACATCAATTTCCACTCCGGCTTTTCGGTCATCACCGGCGAAACCGGAGCGGGCAAGTCGATTATATTGGGTGCTATCGGTCTGCTGCTGGGACAACGCGCCGACATCAAGGCCATCCGCAAGGGAGCCTCGAAGTGCATTGTAGAAGCCCGTTTCCATATCGCCCCTTACGGTATGAAACCTTTCTTCGACGAGCACGACATGGAGTACGATGATGAATGCATCCTTCGCCGCGAGTTATACGCCACCGGAAAAAGCCGGGCGTTCATCAACGACTCTCCCGCCCCACTTGCACAGATGAAATTGCTGGGCGAAAAGCTCATTGATGTACACAGCCAGCATCAGAACCTCTTGCTCAACCACGAAGAGTTCCAATTGAGCATACTCGACATTCTGGCGCACGACGGAAAAGAGCTTTCCGAATACAAGTCCGTTTATCAAAGTTACCGGCAAACCTCACGGGAGTTGTCGGAAGCCATCGCACAAGCCGAGAAGAATCGTCAGGATGAAGACTACATCCGTTTTCAGCTAAAGCAACTTGATGAAGCCGACCTGCAAATCGGCGAGCAAGAAGAACTTGAACAGGAAGCCGAAACCCTAAGCCACGCCGAAGACATCAAAGCAAATCTTTACAAAGTAGATCATCTGATGACTTCGGACGAGACGACCCTCTTGTCCGTCACAAAGGACTGTATGCAAACCCTTCAGAACATAGCCAACGTCTATGCGCCGGCACAGGAGTGGAGCAATCGGCTGGATAGTTGTTACATCGAGCTAAAAGACTTGGCGCATGAAATAGCCGACGCTTCCGAAGAAGTGGAATTCAATCCCGCCCGACTTGACTATGTAAACGAACGGCTGAACCTTATCTACTCCCTCCGGCAGAAGCATCATGCGGATTCGGCGGAGGAACTGTTGGAAATCGCCGACAGCTATCGCAAGAAGCTCGACGCTATCACATCGGGCGACGACCTCATTCAGAAACTGACCGACCGTCAGAAAACCTTGCGGGAAAAAGTAATTGCGTCGGCACGTTTGCTTACCGATGCCCGCACGTCTGCCGCCAAAGAGATAGAGAAACAAATGCAGGCCTACCTTGTTCCGTTAGGTATGCCCAACGTGCGCTTTGCCGTGGAACTGACTTCCAGAAAGGAACCCGACTCCAACGGCATGGACAGCGTGACTTTCCTCTTCTCGGCCAACAAGAACGGCATACTGCAAAACGTGGCTTCCATCGCCTCGGGTGGTGAAATAGCCCGTGTCATGCTCTCGCTCAAAGCCATGATAGCCGGAGCGGTAAAACTCCCCACCATCATCTTCGATGAAATAGACACCGGAGTATCCGGCTCCATAGCCGAAAAAATGGCACTCATCATGCAGGAAATGGGACAAGCCAACCGACAGGTCATCAGCATCACACACCTGCCGCAGATTGCCGCAAGGGGTACCACCCATTATAAGGTGTACAAAGAAGATACGGAAGACGGCACCAACAGCCACATCCGCCAACTCACCCCCGACGAAAGAATAAACGAAATTGCCAACATGCTGAGCGGTGCCACACTGACCGAAGCCGCCCTCAACAATGCCAAAGCCTTATTAAATAACAAACCATTATGACAACAGAAAAAAGTGAAATGATATTCGGCGTAAGAGCCGTGATTGAAGCCATTCAGGCCGGAAAAGAAATTGACAAGATTCTGGTAAAACGCGATATTCAGAGCGAACTCTCGAAAGAGCTTTTCGCCGCCTTGAAAGGAACGCTGATACCCGTCCAGCGAGTGCCGGTGGAACGAATCAACCGCATCACCCGAAAGAACCATCAGGGTGTGGTGGCCTATATCTCGTCCATTACCTACCAGAGAACCGAAGACCTGGTTCCCTTCCTTTTCGAAGAGGGCAAAAATCCGCTCCTGCTGATGCTGGACGGAATTACCGATGTGCGTAACTTCGGTGCCATCGCACGTACTTGCGAATGTGCCGGTGTAGACGGCATCATCATCCCCGCCAAAAACAGCGTGAGCGTAAACGCCGATGCCATCAAGACTTCGGCAGGCGCACTGCACACCTTGCCCGTGTGTCGCGAACAAAGTTTGACATCCACCATCAAGTTCTTGAAGGACAGCGGATTCAAGATTGTAGCCGCTACCGAGAAAGGAGATTACGACTACACCAAAGCCAACTATACCGACCCGGTGTGCATCATCATGGGCGCCGAAGACAAGGGAGTAGCCTACGAACACCTCGCCTTGTGCGACGAATGGATAAAAATCCCCATGAAAGGAAAGATTGAATCGCTGAACGTATCGGTTGCTGCCGGTGTACTGATTTACGAAGCCGTCAAGCAGCGCGGTTTCGGCAATGAAGAATAAAAAAGAAGTTTACATCATGAAGAAAACACTCTGTATCATCACCTGTTGCTTCGTTGCCCAACTGGCAACGGCACAAGCCCCCAAATGGGCGGAAAAGGCTCGCAAAGCCGTCTTCTCCATCGTGACCTACGACAAAGAGAACAAAATAAAGGGAACGGGAAACGGATTCTACATCGATATGCAAGGTACTGCCTTGTCCGACTATTCCTTGTTTGAAAACGTTCGCCGAGCAGTCATCATCAACGCCGACGGCAAGCAATTGGAAGTCAGCACCATCGACGGTGCCAACTCCATGTACGACATCATCAAGTTCCGTACCCCGGCCGACAAGAAACAAGTCGCACTGACCCTTGCGTCGCAACCCGCCAAGGTGAACGAAACCGTCTACCTCCTTCCCTACTCCACCCAAAAGGCAACGACCATACAAACCGGTCGTGTGACCGCGGTAGACAGCATCGGCAACAACTCCTTTTATTATACGCTGGAAATGAAGACCGGCGAAAAGGTGGTGAGCTGCCCCATCATGAACGCCAACGGCGAAGTGCTCGGCCTCATCCAAAAGAACGCTTCGGACGAATCGACCGAAAGTTACGCCATCGGTGCCGGATATGGCGCGGCTCTTGAAATCTCCGCCCTCTCCATGAACGACGGTACACTGAACAGCATCGGCATCAAAAAGTCACTGCCCGACACCGAAGAACAAGCACTCGTCACCCTGTTCATGGCATCGGGACAAATGGACGCGGACAGCTATCTGACTTTGTTGAACGACTTTCTCAGCCAATATCCCGACAGCCACGACGGCTATGTGCGTCGCGCCACCCACTACATGAGCGGCGACAAGGCCGAACAATACCCGTTGGCGGAAGCCGACCTGCAGAAAGCCGTAGAAGTGGCGAATGACAAGGCCGAAGCCCACTATGCAGTGGCCAAAGTCATTTACAGCTACCTGATAAGTCTGAACGGCAAGGAACCATACAGCGCATGGAGTTATGACAAAGCGTTGGAAAGTCTCCGCTCGGCCCTCCGGAACAATCCGCAACCTGTTTACCTCCAGTTGGAAGGCGACATTCTCTTCGCGCAAGGCAACTATGCCGAAGCCTTCAACAGCTATGACAAGGTGAACCACACCGAAATCGCCTCTGCCGCCACCTACTATTCGGCAGCCAAAGCCAAGCAACTTACCGAAGGTTCGGACATCAACGAAGTGGTAGCCTTGATGGACAGTGCCATCGCCCATTTGAACAAGCCCTACGGACAAGATGCCGCCGCCTATTTCTACGAACGTGCGGAGACTTACGCCACAGCCGGAAAGTTCCGTAATGCCGTTATAGACTACAACACCTTTCACGATGCCATGCTGGGCAATGTAAACGCCCTCTTCTACTACCGGCGCGAACAGTCCGAAATGCAGTGCCGCATGTATCAACAAGCGTTGGACGACATCAACCGCGCCGTTGAAATGGCTTCCGAAGATGTAGACTTCTGGTTAGAAAAAGGTGCGGTTCACCTCCGTATCAATCAGTTTGCCGAAGCCGAAACAGCCCTTCAAGAAGCCACCCGACTGGATGCCCGAAACGCTGCCGCCTATCGGTTGTTGGGATATGCCCAAATCTTGCAGAAGAAAAACAAAGAAGGACGCGCCAACTTCTTTAAAGCCAAAGAGCTGGGAGACGAACCGGTGAATAAGTTGATTGAAAAGTATTGCAAGTAAAAACGTTATAGAATGGAATGCAAGAGGTTGCCGCATGGCAACCTCTTATTTTTTGCCGACCACCACAGCCTTCATCGCATTACCTTCACCACCAGTGCCCGCCGGGTGTCGGCCGTGATGCGGAAACGATTGTCCGTCCGCTCGCCCACCAGCCAGATGATATCGTCCGCGGCACTGACAGCCACTTGCTGGCATTCCTTTGCGAAAAGAGAAAATTTCTTGTCCGTCATATACTTACATACACTCTTGCGGCCGGTCATGCCGAAAGGAACAAAACAGTCACCTTCCTCCCAAGGACGGAGGCGGATAGGGAGATCCACCTTGTCGGCATCGAGAGTGGCTACGCATGAATCTTTCGACACGACAAACGAAGGAGTAATGTCTACAATCTCCCAACTCCACACCGGCGTTTCGTCCCGAAAGGTGTCCGAGCGATGAATCAACAGGTGCGTGCGGTCGCGCAACACTTCCCACTCTTTGGAGCGAAAGCGGCGTCCCGAACGGTCGCCCGTCAGGGAACGGAGCAGGTCGCAAGTCTGCGCATGGTTGAATCCCAACGGATAAAGCAGTTCGTGAAGCAGCGAAGCGGGAGCCTTATCCGCCACAATGTCGGCGATGGCGATGCGCTTCTCTCCCGCCTGCGATTCCTGTACCAACCGACCGAGCGTATCCCGCCTTTCGGCGTTGTAGACCTCCGCCACTTCCGCCAACCGTCTTTGCGTGGCAGCGATGCTTTCCTCCACCGACGGGTTCAGCTCTTTCATCAGCGGAAGGATGTTCAAGCGGATTTTGTTGCGCATGTATTCGTCTTGCAGGTTGGTGCTGTCTGTTACAAAGTCCTGACGAATCCCTTCAAGATACCCTAAAATGTCCTCACGGCTCACGCCCAGCAAGGGGCGGATAATGCGCCCGTTGCGCGGTGACATTCCCGTCAGTCCGTTGATGCCCGTTCCCCGAATAAGATTAAGCAACAAGGTTTCCACGTTGTCATCCCGATGGTGCGCCACGGCGATGAAAGCCGCCTTGCAAGACCGCCTCAACGCCTCAAACCATTCGTAGCGAAGTTCTCGAGCCGCCATTTCGATGGAAAGGCGGTGCGTGCGGGCATAGGTCGAAGTATCGAAGTGGGTGACATGGATCGGAACGCCGACTGTTTCACATAGCCGGCGCACAAAGTCCTCATCGCGATCGGACTCCTCGCCCCGCAAGTGAAAATTGCAATGCGCGGCCTCGCACGGATAGCCCAAGGACAGGAGCAGACGAAGCAGGGCTACGGAATCGGCTCCGCCGCTCAGTGCCACAAGCAGTTTATCCTCCTCCCGGCACAAGTTGTTTTCTTCAATGAATATTCGGACTTCGTTCTTCAGTTTCATGATAAATACGGATAAAAAAATAAGTGGATGCGTTTTTAAACGCACCCACTTTTATCTGTTGAAAAGCGGAAGCTGGGGGATTCGAACCCCCGGTACAGTAATCCCGTACGTCAGTTTAGCAAACTGGTGGTTTCAGCCACTCACCCAAACTTCCTTCCTTTCTGAGGTTCCTGGCGGATTCGAACCGCCGTACACGGTTTTGCAGACCGCTGACTAAGCCACTCATCCAAGGAACCATTCTTGTCAATTTATCGCCGCATCGTTTGTTTCTCGATTGCGGATGCAAAGGTACGACTATTTTCTGAATGTGCAAACATTTCAATGAGAAATATTCAAAAAAGTTTCATTTTTTCTATTTTTCACATCCGTCCGCAGGGCGGTGACAAGGACGAGCACACCCGCATCCGCACCCTTCGCACGGATGGCCGCCTCTCCTTATCCGCTTGACACAAAGCACCATACGGCGGGCAATCCACCCTACACAGACGAGCAGGATGATGCCCACGATGATTTCCTGACCGGTCATTGCATTCATACGACTTATCTTGTTATTTTTCGTTTCTTAAAACAACCAGTGCCCCGCTTGGTTCACCACAAAGGCCACCAGCCAAGCCAACACCGTGGTGTAGACAGCCGTAAAGACCGCCCACTTCCAACCGCCCGACTCCTGACGGATGGCGGTTATCGTAGCCACACAGGGGAAATAGATGAGCACAAAGAGCATGTAAGCCACCGCCGTGACGGGAGTGATGGGGATGCGGTCGGACAAGTTTACACTCTCAATGTCCTCTTCGTTGGTATAAAGCACGCCGAGAGTACTCACCACCAACTCCTTCGCTCCGACGCCCGATAAGAGTCCGATACCCAACTTCCAGTCAAATCCCAACGGTTCGATGGCCGGTTCGATGGCCTTGCCTATCTGTCCGATGTAGGAATGTTCTTGTTGTTCCGCCACCGTTTCGTAAGCGTTGTGATTGGGGTAATAGCCCAAAAACCAAATGATGACGGACGCAATCATGATGACACCTCCCATTTTCTTGAGATACTGCACGCCCTTCTCCCACGTGTGACGGAAGATAGACTTGGCGGTAGGGATGCGATAGGGCGGAAGCTCCATCACGAAGGGAGTGTCGTCGCCCTGTACCAGAAACCGGCTGAACAGACGCGCCAACAGCACCGCCAGCAGAATGCCCGTAGCATAAATGCAGAGCAGCACCAAACTGGCTTGCGCAGGAAAGAAAGCCCCTATCAGCACAAGGTAAATGGGCAGGCGCGCGCTGCACGACATGAGCGGATTGACCAGCATGGTGATGAGCCGGCACTTGCGGTCTTCAATCATGCGCGAAGCCAGAATGGCGGGCACGTTGCATCCAAAGCCCATGATGAGCGGAATGAACGACTTGCCGTGCAGCCCCATGCGGTGCATTATCTTGTCCATGATAAAAGCGGCGCGGGCCATATAACCCGAATCTTCGAGCAACGAGATGAAAAAGTACAGAATCAGGATGTTGGGCAGGAAGACAATGACGCCCCCCACTCCACCGATAATGCCGTCCACCAGCAAGTCCTTCAGCGGACCGTCGGCCATGTGGTGACTAAAGAGATTGCCCAATTGCTCCACCAGCCACTCGATGCCCATCATGGGATATTCGCCCAGCACGAAAGTGCCCTCGAACATCAGGTAGAGAAACAGGAAGAAGATGGGATACCCCCAGACGCGATGTGTCACGATGCTGTCGATGACGCGGGTGGTCTGCTCCTTCTCCAAGTGATTGTCCGTAAAGGTTTCGAGCAAAGCGCCCGTGATGAAGCCGTACTTGGCGTCGGCGATGGCCTGCTCGCTGTCCTCCTGCAAGATGGCGGCTATGTCTTGCGCCTCCTTGTCACGCACCCGCACGATGTCCGCTCCGTTGGGCAATGTCCGCACAAGGCGTTCGATGTCGCGGTCGTTTTCCAGCAGTTTGATGGACAGGAAACGGGTGGAATACTTGTATCGGATGGTTTCGTTCTTGGTGATTTCCGCCTTGACCGCCTCGATGCTCTTCTCGATGACGGGGCCGTGATTGACGTGTATGTGACGGAAGTACTCGTGTCCGCCATCGTGACCGTCGTCGGCAAAGTCCTTGTGCCAAGCCTCCATGTCGTCCATCACCTCCGTGCGCACCTGCTTCTTCACTCCCTTGGTCACATAGTCGCTGCCTTCGTAAATCTCGATGAGGACATGAAACAACTGTTCGATGCCCTTCTCCTTGCGACAGACGGTGGGCACCATCGGCACCCCTATCAGTTGGCTCAGTTTCTCGTGCTCGAGTTTGTTGCCGCTCGCCTCCAGTTCGTCGTACATGTTGAGGGCGATGACCATCATCACGTTCATGTCGATGAGTTGGGTGGTAAGATAAAGGTTTCGTTCGAGGTTGGCTGCATCCACCACATTCACGATTACATCGGGTGTCTGTTCCACGATGTGTTTCCGCACGTAGATTTCTTCGGGCGAATAAGTGGAGAGCGAGTAAGTGCCGGGCAAATCGACGATGCGGAAACGATAGCCCTGAAAGTCGAAGAATCCCTCTTTGGCATCCACCGTCACACCGCTGTAGTTTCCCACGTGCTCGTGCGCGCCGCTGGCGATGTTGAAGAGCGACGTTTTGCCGCAGTTGGGATTTCCCACGAGCGCCACGTTGATGGTGCGCCGTTTTCCTTGCGCCGCTTCCTTCAACTGTTTGTCGGTCAGCGGGATGTTTTCGGTAATGGGTTCGTGGAAAGGCGGTTTCATCAAGGCACGGGCCTCTTCCTCGCTGATGACTTCTATCAATTCCGCCTCCTGATGACGAAGGGATATTTCGTATCCCATGATTTTATATTTCACAGGGTCGCGCAGGGGAGCGTTGAGCAGCACCTCTACGGTTTTTCCTTTAATGAACCCCATCTCGACGATGCGTTTGCGGAAACCGCCGTGTCCCAATACTTTAACGATAACCCCTTTTTCTCCTGTCTTGAGTTCTGACAATCGCATATATAAAAAACTAACAATTCTAATAACGCCGCAAAGATAGTGCTTTCGCTCGGAAACTCCAAACTATTTAGAACGATTTTAAAAAAGTATCTTTTAAAGCACCCGGCAAGGAGGATACGTGCGAGCCTCCCCGATAATCTCTGAAAAATCTCGCGTTTTTGTTTGGTGAATAGAACCCCAAAGTTGTATATTTGCAGTATAATTATTAACCGCTTTAACTTTCCGTACACATGAGCAAGTTTAGAGAAAACATACAGTCGTGGATTGGAATCCTTATCGGATGTACCCTGCTGGCGGCAGGTTTCGTCTTCTTCATCAATCCCTACAAGTTGGTTCCCGGCGGCGTTTACGGTGCCAGCATCGTGCTTCACAATCTGTTTCCCTCCATTCAGGTGGGTACGTTCGGTTATATGTTCGACATTCCGTTGCTCATCCTCTCCGTGCTGCTGCTCGGAAGCAAACTGGGCATCCGTACCATCGTGGCCGCCCTGTGCACCCCATTGATTATGAACGTACTGTCCGGACTGGTCTACCCCACGCAAGAGGCACTCGAATCGCTCGACCCTGCCCTGCTGTTGGGCGGTACGCTCGACATGACCGATCACTTGATGCTCGCCTGCCTGTCGGGAGCCACGCTGATAGGCATCGGCTGCGGATTGATAGTCCGCAACCAAGCCACTTCGGGCGGAACGGACATCGTGGCCATGATTCTTCAGAAGTACACGGGCATCCGTTTCTCCAACGCCATCCTGCTGGTGGATGCCATCGTGGTGCTGTTCGGTCTGGCGGTCATCGGCTTCGGCATCGGCACGACGGAGGACACCGCCCAACCCTCGTGGCACCTGTCGCTTTACTCGCTGATAGCCATTTTCGTGACTTCGAGGGTATTGGCCTACGTCATCAACGGCTCGAAAGACGACAAGCTGATTTTCGTCATCGGCCACGGCGACATCACGGAACTGAACCGCTTCATCCTCGAAGACCTCGACCGCTCCGCCACCTACATCAAAAGCCGCGGTCTTTACAGCCGGGCGGACAAAGACATGCTCTTCTTAGTGGTGAGCCACAAGGAGGTGACGGCTGTGAAACACAAGATAAAGGAAGTGGATCCGCGCGCCTTTGTGGTGGTGACAGACGCGTACGATACTTTCGGCGAGGGTTGGAAACAATTGCCTTCAAAGGACGAATTGCAACCCGAATGAAAAAAAACGAGGAAATGTTATTGGATATTCAAAATATGTTTCGTACATTTGCCTCGTCAAAACACAGAACCGGCGCTTTCGTCTAGTGGCTCAGGACGCGGCCCTCTCACGGCTGAAACACGGGTTCGATTCCCGTAGGCGCTACATTTTGTCGTGTTTTATTTTGTGTTTGTGTTGTTAGGAAGTCGCGCTTGTGAAAGTACGGCTTCTTCTTTTTATAAGGAGTTCATAAACCATCCGCCTCTGATGATTTGATTTCAAACCGCCCGAAATGGCCGATTTATAATCTCCGGTTGTTACCTTAGATAGCGCATTGATAACTTTTGTTCCCAACTTTCCTTTCACAGCACCTGTTCCATCTTGCACCACATTGTTATCCGACTGTTTTTTGAGAGCGTTCACAATTTGTTTTGCTCCCATGCCGCCAATGGAAGATATGGCTTTAAACAAACCGCTTTCTTTTTTTACGGTTTTTGTGATTACACCCGTTGTTTCGGCTTCACCAAGGCCGGCATATTCGTGCTTGACAATTCTTTGACTGTAAGTAGACAGTGTAAAAGGCAATCCTACATAGTCTGTTGTATAAGGCACTTCAATTTCAAATCCATTCCAACCATCTTTAAACCCATCGACGGCATTCGTACTGATATTCGAAGTCGCAACAAAGTTATATCTTTGGGAAGCATTGTTAGGGAGTGCGACATAATCATTCAAGTTAAAAAGAGATGTAGCTATTCCATCGGATGTTTGATAATACCACATGCCTCCATTAGAATTTGCCATTGAATTCTCTTGATAGTAGAAGAATTTCAAAAAACCGGTCAAACGATTGTACAATGCGATATAGTTCACTTTAGGATAAGTGTTCAGCGCCTTGAAAGTATGATACAACATCACCCATCCGTCTTCTTTCTTGACGTCTTTTGCAAATTCGGGAACCGATAGCAAAGATGTACCCTGTAACCATGGAGCGGCAATTTTTCTCCCGTTGCACAGAATTATCTTATCTACATTTTCCCAATCAGTCATCAATGTTGGATTGGTTTCCGACTCGTCCGTAATGGAACTTCGACTCATCGGAGAAGAATTATCAACATAAGAAGTGATGTTTTCTTCCACCGTACAGGCTGTCAGTACAACAGCCAACAAAACTGTAATACATTTTTTCATAACACTTCTATTCTTCTATTATTAGATTATCATAATCGGTAACATTGGAAAATCCATATCCTTCATTAAAAGGATAGAAAAAGTTTCTATCTTCTTCCCAACGTTCACTTTCCAGTACTTCAGCAGGAACTTCACCGGTAAAATTATTGTTTCTCATGCTGGGTAGTATTAAAACATCTTCGTCCGTAAACCATTCCCAATCGATACTTGTGAACAAATTATAATCAAGAAACATATTCAACCTGTTTTTTTTCAACTCGACAGGAATGTTTCCATAGAATCTGTTCCGGGAAAGATTGATGTAGTGAGCTTTGGTACACTCGCTTAATTCCTTGGGAAGTTCACTACTAAAGCTCCGGTTTTTAGTAATATTCAGCACTGTTAACGTATTACGCAAATTCCCGATTTTAGGAGATAAAGGTCCTTGAAGATTGGGACAAAACATGATATCAATCTCTTCCAAAGGACAATCGTACAATGACTCCGGCAAACTTCCCGCCAGGCCTTCACATCGCTCGATGAGAAGGTATTTTAAATTTTTCAAATTGCCTATCGATTCAGGAAGTCTGGCATCATGACTTCCGCAAATATCCGGAGTTATATACAGCATCCAAGTGTCATAATACCCCTTTTCACTATTCCATTTACCTGTTACGCCATGCCAAGTTTTGGGATTCGTCAAATCCCAGGGTCTTTCCCATTCATCGCCTTTCATGCTATGATAAAAATCAACCAATACAAGGCTGTCGGCCGGACAAATCATGGGTGGAGAAGGAGGAGGAACCACCTCTTCGGCGGTGTCACCGCAAGAATAAAAAAACGGCAAAACGCCAAACAATAAAAGCAGATTGAAAAACACTTTATTCATATAGCTGAATTTTTAAACAGTTTATAAAAAAGTTTTCTTTTATAACTATGTTACAATCAATTAGTCATACAAACTAAAAAATCTGATAGATGTTACAATGCACGATTCACCTCCTTTCTTATTCTTTTTCCGCAAAATAATAATTATTCTCAAATTAAAAAGAAAAACGTTCTATACACCTACGCTATTTACACTCTTTTAACAATTTCCACACACTCATCCCCCTTTCCCCCTCCGCACCGATTTCAGATTTCAGATTTCAGTTAGAATTTCGCATACCCCACACCCATTGAAGATAATTTATTATATTTACACTACAACCACGCAAAAAACTAACTGAAATCTGAAATCGGTCTGCGGGGACGAAGGGGAGAAAAGGACGGTGAAGAATGATTTTGCCGCCGCGAAAAATATTTTCGCCGGAAAGGCTTGACAAGCGCGGGCAGATGATGTATCTTTGCAGCCGAAAGGTACATACCGACGGACGTTTTGAATATACCGACGGATAGGTATGTTCTTTTTCGGATTTTATTTGTACCTTTGCGAACCTAAACGAAACAAACTTTTTTACGATTATGGAAATGGAAAAACCGAAATTCAAAGAAGGAAAGTGGATGAACGAAATCAACGCAGGTGATTTTGTACACGCCAACATCACTCCGTATGAAGGAGACGCGTCTTTCTTGGCAGGACCCACCGAAAGAACGATGAAAGTATGGAACGCTTGCTTGAAGGCACTCGAAGAAGAAAGAATCAACAACGGTGTCCGCTCACTCGACAATGCAACCGTATCGACCATCACTTCACATAAAGCCGGATATATCGACCGCGAAAACGAACTCATCGTGGGTCTTCAGACCGACGAACTGCTGAAACGCGCCATCAAGCCTTTCGGCGGAATCAAGGTGGTGGAAAAGGCCTGCCGCGAAAACGGCGTGGAAGTGGACGACAAGGTGAAGGACATCTTCACGCACTACCGGAAGACACACAACGACGGTGTGTTCGACGCCTACACCGAAGAAATCCGCTCGTTCCGCTCACTCGGATTCCTGACCGGTCTGCCCGACAACTATGCGCGCGGACGCATCATCGGCGACTACCGACGTCTGGCGCTCTACGGCATCGACCGACTGATTGAAGCCAAGCAGGCCGATCTGAAAAGCCTGACAAGCCCGATGACCGACGCCACCATCCGCCTGCGCGAAGAAGTGTCCGAACAAATCAAGGCCTTGAAGGAAATCAAGGTGATGGGCGAATACTACGGTCTGGACCTGAGCCGACCCGCCACTTCCGCACAGGAAGCCGTACAGTGGGTGTACATGGCTTACCTTGCCGCCGTAAAGGAACAGGACGGCGCCGCCATGTCGCTGGGCAACGTGTCTTCGTTCCTCGACATCTACATCCAGTACGACATGGAGCACAACCTCATCGACGAGACTTACGCTCAGGAACTGATTGACCAGTTTGTCATCAAGCTCCGCATGGTCCGCCACCTGCGCATGCAGTCGTACAACGACATCTTCGCCGGCGACCCGACCTGGGTGACCGAAGCCATCGGCGGTCGGTTCAACGACGGACGCACCAAGGTGACGAAGACTTCGTTCCGCTTCCTCCAGACGCTGTACAATCTCGGTCCATCGCCCGAACCCAACATGACCGTGCTGTGGAGCCCGGAACTCCCCGAAGGATTCAAGGACTTCTGCGCCCGCGTATCCATCGACACGTCTTCCATCCAGTACGAAAACGACAACCTGATGCGCGAAGTGCGCAACAACGACGACTACGGCATCGCCTGCTGCGTGTCCTATCAAGCCATCGGCAAGCAAATCCAGTTCTTCGGTGCGCGCTGCAACCTCGCCAAGGCGCTTCTGCTGGCCATCAACGGCGGCCGTTGCGAAAACACCGGCACCGTCATGGTGAAGGACATCCCCGTACTGACAGGCGAACTGCTGAACTTTGAAGAAGTACTGTCCAACTATAAGAAGGTGTTGATGGAAATCGCCCGCGTTTACAACGATGCGATGAACATCATCCACTATATGCACGACAAGTATTACTACGAAAAGGCACAGATGGCGTTCATCGACACCAACCCGCGCATCAATCTGGCATACGGCGTGGCAGGCCTGTCCATCGCCCTCGACTCGCTGTCCGCCATCAAGTACGGCAAGGTACGCGCCATCCGCAACGACATCGGCCTGACCGAACGGTTTGAAATCGAACAGGATTTCCCGATGTTCGGCAACGACGATGACCGCGTAGACCAACTGGGCGTGGACTTGGTTTACTTCTTCAGCGAAGAACTGAAAAAGCATCCGGTTTACAAAAACGCCCGCCCCACCCTGTCGCTGCTCACCATCACCTCGAACGTGATGTATGGCAAGAAGACCGGTGCCACTCCCGACGGACGCGCCAAAGGGGTAGCCTTCGCTCCGGGTGCCAACCCGATGCACGGACGCGACAAGAACGGTGCCATCGCATCGCTCAGCTCCGTGGCCAAGCTCCGCTACCGCGACGCTCAGGACGGCATCTCGAACACCTTCTCCATCGTTCCGAAATCGCTCGGCGTAGACATGGAGACCCGTGTGGAAAACCTCGTGACCATGATGGACGCTTACTTCGTGAAGGGCGCACACCACCTGAACGTGAACGTGCTGAACCGCGAAATGCTGCTCGACGCCATGGATCATCCCGAAAAGTATCCGCAGCTCACCATCCGCGTATCGGGCTACGCCGTGAACTTCATCAAGCTGAGCCGCGAGCATCAGTTGGAAGTAATCTCGCGCAGCTTCCACGAAAGAATGTAATTTTCAAGCAATATTCACCCGTAAGAAGCGTGGCAGTCCCCTCTGTCACGCTTCTTCATTCAACAGACAATTATGTTAAGAGTCCACTCCTACGAATCCATGGGCACGTTCGACGGTCCGGGGCTGCGTCTGGTCGTGTTCCTCCAAGGATGCAATTTCCGCTGCCTCTACTGCGCCAACCCCGACACCATCGACGCCAAAGGCGAAAGCAAAGAAACACCCGTCGACGAAATCGTCCGCATGGCGACCGGCCAACGACCTTTCTTCGGCAAGAAAGGCGGCGTGACTTTTAGCGGCGGCGAACCCACCTTCCAAGCCAAGGAACTCATCCCGGTGGTGAAACGACTGAAAGAAGAGGGCATTCACGTCTGCATCGACACAAACGGCAGCATCTGGAACGAGCAGGTGGAGGAGCTGTTCGGCTTGGCAGACCTCGTCTTGCTCGACATCAAGCAGTTCAACCCCGAACGCCACCGCACCCTCACGGAACGCGCCAACGAACAGACGCTGAGAACCGCCGCTTGGCTGGAAGCCCACGGCAAGCCGATGTGGATGCGCTACGTACTAGTGCAGGGATACAGTGCCTTCGAGGCCGACATCCGCGCCCTTGGCGAACACTTCAAGAACTACCGGATGATTCAGCGCGTCGAAATCCTCCCCTATCACACCCTCGGCGTACACAAGTACGAGGCGATGGGCAAGGAATACAAACTGAAAGATGTCAAGGAAAACACTCCCGACCAACTGGATGCCGCCAAGGAGTTGTTCAGCGAATACTTCAGGTGTGTATATGTAAACTGACCCCAAACAAGAACTCCCCGCGAATCACTTCGCAGGGAGTTCTTATTTTAACTAATAACTAACTTTGTGGTTTACGTAATTTCTATATGACTAACTTACGTGTGCAAAGATACGGGTATTCGGGAAACTACGCAATCCTCATTTTTAGGTATTTTACAAGCCGGGCTTCACCTCGCTGATGTCTACCAGTTTGTTCACGATGGCATAGATGGTGAGCAGCGTGGGCGAATGAATCTGCAACTTGCGGGCAATGTTCCGGCGGTGCGTGATGACCGTATGGATGGAGATGAACAAGTGTTCGGCTATCTCCTTGTTGGCCATTCCCTTCACCACGCAACAGATGATTTCCTTTTCGCGTTGGCTCAAATCATCGCGCCCGGCCTTGTGCTCTTCTTCTCCGGACTTCTTCTCCGCTACCTTGTCCGAGGTACTCCGGGTGCTCAGATGCTCGACCACCTCCTGCTCCAACCGGAGCACCGCCGGCACAAACAAGTGGTCTTCCACCTGATTGTGCGAAGCCAGGTCTTTTTCGCAAATGAAGATGTCGAACAGCACGGCGTTCATCAGGTACGCCTTCTTGCTGTCGGGATAATACTTGATGATACTGTTCTTCAGTTCCTTCAGTTTGTCGTCTATGTGGTCGTGATGGCTCACAAACAACCCGATGTCATAAGCCTCATCTTTTTCACCGTTCAGCAGATTTTCCACGTAGGTAAAGACGGTACGGTCTTCATAGTCCATGTGGTTCCGGACCTCCTGCACATAAACATCGAAGAACTTCAGAATCAGAAACGTCACCTTATTGTCCATCGAACAGTCGATGGCTTCGAGCAGCTTCCTGCGGATGTTGGGCAACTGGAAATCGAGAAAATAATGATGGGCATTCTTCAGGTAGTTCATCAGCGGACGGATGGAAATCTCCTCCGGAGAGACCGATGCGCGCGAATGCCCCTTGTTAATGAAATTGGCCACCGCCAAGAAAGTGCCGCAATCCACCCCACCGGACTTGCAGACCTCCTCCACCGAACAGTCGCCAAAGCCCAAAGGCAAGTCGAAACGACTCATTACCTGCAACAAGCTATAGTTGTCGCAGATGATGTCGCTCATCTTGTCCGCCGGGTCGTACAAACGTTTTTTATTCATAGACTTCACTCTTTAAAACGAGGCTGTGTCGCAAAAAAGAAACAGACTATTCTCTCTATCAATACACTTCCACCTTGGCTGCCGCCGCCTTACACTTGTCGCGCAGGGCATCGAGGTCGCTTCCGTTGGGCGCATAGCACACCACTACCCCCATGCGGCGGTTCAGCTTCGTATAAGGCTTGCCGAAAATGCGCAGATAAGTGGCGGTTTCCTTGCACACCTCCTCTTCACCCCGATAGCGCGGAGCCTCCTTGGAGGCGATGGGCGAAAGGATGACGGCACTGGCACCGATACGCTCTTGAGTGATTTCGGGGATGGGCAGGCCGAGGACGGCACGGCAATGCAGTTCAAACTCGTTGAGGTTCTGAGTGCCCGCCAATGTCACCATACCCGTGTCGTGCGGACGCGGAGAGAGTTCGGAAAAATACACACCGTTTTCGTGACTCAAGAAGAACTCCACGCCCCAGATGCCCGCACCGGTCAGGGCCTCGGTCACTTTGGCTGCCATGCGGCAGGCTTCCTCCAAGTGGGCGGGGTCGATGGCGGCAGGCTGGAAGCTCTCGCGGTAGTCCCCCCCCTTCTGTACATGACCGATGGGCGGACAGAACAAGGTAGGACCGTTTTTCTGCGTAACGGTGAGCAGGGTGATTTCGCTGTCGAACCGGATAAATTCCTCGATAATCAGTTCCTTGATGTCGCCACGGCTGCCTTCGCATCCGTACTTCCACGCCTGTTCCAAATCGTCGGCGGTCTTCACGAGCGACTGACCTTTGCCCGACGAAGACATCAACGGCTTCACCACACAGGGGAATCCCACTTCCTTGGCAGCTTCCTTCAACTCGTCGAGCGATTTGGCATAGAAATACTTGGCAGTCTTCAAGCCCAGTTCCTTGGCGGCGAGTTCGCGAATGGCCTTACGGTTCATCGTGTAGTTGACGGCCTTGGCGCTCGGCACCACCTGAATCCCTTCCTTCTCAAAATCGTACAGACGTTCGGTACGGATGGCTTCGATTTCGGGCACGATAATGTCCGGCCGGTGTTTCTTCACCGCGGCTTCCAGAGCCTCGCCGTCAAGCATACTGAACACTTCGCACTCATCGGCCACCTGCATGGCGGGAGCACCCGCATACGAATCGCAAGCCACCACGTACTGTCCTTTGCGCTTGGCAGCAATGACAAATTCCTTTCCCAGCTCTCCGGAGCCTAACAATAGAATCTTCTTAGTCATATATCTTTGTTTGTTATTAAGTGATTCAAAAAAATATAAAGCGGTGGAAAACCGATTCGGGGTCTTCCACCGCAAATATAGTTCTTTTTATTCAAAGAAAAGTCATGTCGTCTTAAAAAAGGCTGCGTTGCTCCGAAAAAGATAAACCGAAGCACCGATTGGAACGCAAGTTTATTGATGCTGTTCGCGCAACAAATCGTTCACGGTCTTCACCGGATTGAAAGTACCGAGAGGCACTTCGACGAATACGGTATTCCAGTCGCTCATCGCGCCGTTCCACAAGCCCGGAAGTTCAAGGGCTTTCAGTTCCTTACCGTTCTTCGACTTGTAAGAGATGAATCCGGTCGCCTTGTCCACGTAGTTCACGAGATTGAACTTGTAGCCCTTATAGTCGCGCACGGCGCAAACCAAGTCTACCGGATTAAAGTGAGTGCCATGCTCGAACATGGCCTTCTTTTCCGGGTCTTTCATGTCTATCTGTGAACTTTCGAGCACTTGCAACGATACGGTTCCGTCGGGATTGTAAGCGAGGAACGGTCCGCCGCCCGGTTCGCCCACATTCTTCACCATGCCGCAGACGCGCATCGGACGGTTCAGCTTCTTGCGCAGGTAAATCACAAGTTCGGCATCTTCCAAATCCTTGATGTCTGCCTTTCGGCAACAGAGGTCTTGCTGCACAAAACGGATGATTTCTTCTATCTGTTCGTGCGTGTATCGACCGCCGTCAAGCAGTTCGAGATATTCGAACGCTTTCTTCTGAAGAGTGACCAACACACCGGCAATGAGTTTTTTGTATGCCACGGTTTCGTCTTTCAAGCGGTCGGGCACCACGTTGTCAATGTTCTTGATGAACACGATGTCGGCATCCAAGTCGTTCAGATTTTCAATCAACGCGCCGTGACCGCCCGGACGGAACAACAACTTGCCATTGTCGCGGAAAGGTCGATTGTCCATGTCGGCGGCAACGGTGTCGGTGCTCGGCTTCTGTTCGGAGAAAGAAACGCTGTATTCCACGCCGTACTTCTGCGCGTAAGCAGCCACTTTCTCGGACACCAACGCCCGGAAGAGTTCGCGGTGCTCGGTAGAAACGGTGAAATGTACGTTTACCTTGCCCGTTTTGCCGGCTGCGTAGAGTGCGCCTTCCACCAAGTGTTCTTCCAGCGGCGTGCGGACACCGTCTTCGTAACGATGGAATTTCAGCAAGCCCTTGGGCAACGCACCGTAGTTCAGCCCTGCCGCTTCGAGCAGGTTGGCCACAACGGCCTTGTAGTCACCTCCGGCCATCAAGGCATCGATACCCTTGCCGTTGTTCTTTTCGCAAGCGGCATTCAGGTCGTCGAAGAAAGCGAAACGGTGTACGTTGTCGAAAAATTTCTTTTCAAAGTCCGAAGTCGGCACCTCATAGTCCGCGCCGAGAAATTCAAACATATTCTTAAACATACGGCTGGCGGCACCCGACGCGGGCACAAACTTAACGATGGTCTTTTCACCCTGCTTGTAAGCGTCCCATGCCTCCAAATAGGTCTGCATTTCCGCTTCGGACGGAACGAGGATACCTTTTTCTACCGAGGCCGCCCCGTCAAGTTTCAAAAAGGGGAATCCCTTTTCAAAGCAAGCCAACTGTTCTGCGATTTTTTCTTCAGAAATGCCTTTCTTTTCCAATAAGGCTTTATCTTCTGCTGTCAACATGATATATAAATTTAAAGGTTATAATGAGTTTCTATAAGCTTTTTCACTTATTTGCCCCAAAATTACAAAAAAAAGAAAGAATGCTATCTATAAAAGAAAGAAAAAAACTACCTTTACGCCGAAAGAAATGAATTTGTACAGACATGGAAGATAAATTTTATTTCACCGTTCAAGAACGTGAACTACTGTTCAAGTTATACAAGCAGCTCATACGGCTATCAGGCGACACACTCTTGAAGGGCGATTGCCGCAAGTTAAAAAATCACCTGAAGAAAGCAGGCGAAACGGAAAACCTGCCCCGGAATCCTTTCGGCATGAATCCCATCATCAAGGATATGCAGACGGCGGTCATCGTAGCCGAAGAGATTGGCATGAAGCGTGCTTCCATCCTCGGCATCATGCTTCACGAATCCGTGAAGAACGGCCTCTGCACCCTCGACTTCGTGAAGCAGGAATACGGCGAAGACGTGGCAGGCATCATCAAGGGACTGGTAAAAATCAACGAACTATACTCCAAAAGTCCGACCATCGAATCGGAAAACTTCCGCAACCTCCTGATCTCATTCGCCGAAGACATGCGGGTCATCCTCATCATGATTGCCGACCGCGTGAACCTGATGCGGCAAATCAAAGACTCGCCCAACAAGGAAGCCCGGCTCCAAGTGTCCAACGAAGCGGCCTACCTCTATGCGCCCCTTGCCCACAAGTTAGGACTCTATAAGCTAAAGTCGGAGTTGGAAGACCTTTCATTGAAATATACCGAAACCGAGGTGTATTATCACATCAAGGAGAAGCTGAACGAAACAAAGGCTTCGCGCGACCGCTACATCGCCGCCTTTATCCGCCCCATCCAACAGAAGTTGGAAGAAGCCGGATTGAAGTTTCACATGAAAGGGCGCACCAAGTCCATCCACTCCATCTACCAGAAAATGAAAAAGCAGAAATGCCCATTCGAGGGAGTGTACGACTTGTTCGCCATCCGCATCATCCTCGATTCGGAACCGGAAAAGGAAAAGCAGGAATGCTGGCAGGTTTACTCCATCGTGACCGATATGTACATGCCGAACCCGAAACGTCTGCGCGACTGGCTGAGCGTCCCG
The DNA here is from genome assembly GCA_964469845.1 of uncultured Phocaeicola sp. Lineage (GTDB taxonomy): Bacteria > Bacteroidota > Bacteroidia > Bacteroidales > Bacteroidaceae > Phocaeicola. The sequence goes on along the minus strand of CAYXZF010000005.1, from coordinate 7,527 downwards.
AAAAGCAACGGCTACGAATCTCTTCACACCACGGTGATGGGACCTGAAGGGAAATGGGTGGAAGTACAGATTCGCACGGAACGCATGGACGACATTGCCGAACGAGGCTTCGCCGCCCACTGGCGATACAAGGGTGTGAAAGGCGAAAGCGGCCTGGACGAATGGCTTGCCACCATCCGCGAAACACTGGAGAGCGCGGGAAGCGACCTCGAAGTGATGGATCAGTTCAAACTGGAACTTTATGAAGACGAGGTGTTTGTATTCACCCCGAAAGGCGACCTTTACAAATTGCCCAAGGGAGCGACCGTGCTTGACTTCGCCTTTACCATCCACACCAAACTCGGCTGCAAGTGCATCGGTGCCAAAGTGAACGGAAAAAACGTGCAACTCAAACAGACCCTGAACAGCGGCGACCAAGTAGAAGTCATGACCTCCAACAGCCAGACGCCCAAACGCGACTGGCTCGCCGTGGTCACCACATCGAAAGCACGCACCAAGATACGACAGGCATTGAAGGAAATCGAAGCCCGTCAGACGGAATTCGCCAAAGAAACCATTGAACGAAAATTCAAGAACCGCAAATTGGAATATGACGAGGCGGTAATGATGCGGCTCATCAAGAAGTCGGGCTACAAAACCGTGACCGATTTCTACCACGACATCGCCGATGAAAAGCTGGACGCCAACAACATCCTCGACCGCTTCGTGGAAATGAAGAAAAAGGAAACGGAAGCCAACAATGAAATCACGTATCGGAGCGCAGAGAATTACAGCATCCAACAAACGGTCGAGGACAGGAACTTCAAAGACGATGTATTGGTCATCGACCAAAACCTGAAAGGTTTGGATTTCAAACTGGCCAAGTGTTGCAACCCCATCTACGGCGATGAGGTGTTCGGCTTTGTGACCATCAACGGCGGCATCAAGATACACCGCGAAGATTGCCCCAACGCCCGCGAAATGAAAGCGCGTTTCGGCTACCGCATCGTGAAGGCACGCTGGGCCGGCAAGAGTCAGGGAAAGCAATACCCCATCACGCTCCGCGTAGTGGGACACGACGACATCGGCATCGTGACCAACATCTCCTCCATTATTAATAAGGAGAACGGCATCCTGCTCCGCTCCATCAACATCCATTCGCACGACGGGCTCTTTTCGGGAATGCTGACCGTCATGGTGGACGACACCGGCAAGCTGGAAGCCCTCATCAAAAAACTGAGAACCATCAAAGGAGTGAAACAAATAGACCGAGGATAAACGATGAACAAACTACGTAAACGAATCATGAGCTTTGTCTATGCCTTTCGGGGCATAGGCAGCTTGATAAGCAAAGAAACGAACGCCCGGATTCACTGTACCGCCATCATCGCGGTGACTCTGCTGGGCCTCCACTTCGGCATCACCCGCACGGAATGGTGCATCGTGATACTCTGCTTCGGCCTTGTACTGGCTGCCGAAGGTTTCAATACCGCCATCGAGCGGCTGGTCAATCTGGTCTCTCCCGACTTTCACCCCGTGGCAGGCGATGTAAAGGATGTAGCCGCCGGAGCGGTACTGATATGTGCCATCGCAGCCGCCGCGATAGGACTGATTGTGTTCGTTCCTTATTTATGATTTGTTAAAATTCCATTTATAATACGAACAAAGCGTACCTTCTTGTAAAAATATCGTATATTTGCGCATTGAATATTAAAAGCATAAAAGACATGAAAAAGTACTTATTGACAATGATACTGAGCATCGTGGGACTGTTCGCTTTCGCCATTGAAGGCAGAGAAGCGGATATCAAGTTTGAAAAGACCACTCACAATTTCGGAACCTTCCCCGAATCAAGTCCCAAAGTGACCTGTACTTTCAACTTCACCAACACGGGCGACAATCTGCTGGTGATTCACCAAGCCATCGCCTCTTGCGGATGCACCGTTCCCCAATATCCCAAGGAACCCATCAAGCCGGGCGAAAGCGGAAAAATCATTGTGACTTACAACGGGGCAGGCAAATTCCCCGGCCACTTCAAGAAGTCCATCACTCTCCGCACCAACACCAAGCAGGAAATTATCCGCTTGTATGTGGAAGGCGAAATGCTCGGAAATGAATAGAAAAATACATTTCAAGAAAAACAGAACATAATTACGCCGTAATAGATAGGGTACAGGTCGAAATTTCTTCCGAATTTTGCAGAAAATTTGAATTTAATGAAGAAATTTGACTTACTATCGCTATTCTTACTGATGTTGTGCCTTCCCTCATGCGACATGTGGGAGTCGCACCCTTATGATGCCCATATCACAGGCGAAAGAAACCTGAACGAGAAAAATATCCGGAAAATAGAATCCGCCTTCGCCGGCAGAACCTCTTTCCGATTCGCCCTTATCAGCGATACCCAACGGTGGTATGACGAAACCGAAGAGTTGGTGAAGGACATCAACCGGCAAGGAGACATCGACTTTGTGATACACACGGGCGATTATTCCGACTTCGGAGCGACCAAAGAGTTCCTTTTACAACGCGACATCCTTCTTGACCTCAAGATGCCTTGGGTGGGCTTATTGGGTAATCACGATTGTTTGGGAACCGGCGAAGATGTCTATCGCAGGGTCTGGGGGAATCCCAACTTTTATTTCACGGTCGGGAATGTACTCTTCATTTGCTTGAACACCAACGCCATGGAGTACGACTATTCCGAACCGGTGCCCGACTTTACTTTCATGGAAGACCTGATGAACCATCTCCCCGAAGGAGTGGAAAAGACCATAGTGGCCATGCACGTACCTCCGTTTGACGAAGTTTTCAACAACAACGTAGCAAAGGTATTCCAACTTTATCTGAAGACTTTCCCCAACCTGCTGTTTTGCATGAACGGTCATGCCCACAGCTATCAGGTGTCCGACCTCTTCGATGACGGCATCCTCTACTATCAAACCCCATGCGCGAAGAAACGCGGCTATATTGTATTCACGATAAACGAAAACGGCTATGAGCATGAATTGGTGGAATATTAAGAAAATATGGCTGCCGGTGGCAGCATGTCTGTGCACACTCGGCGTCCACGCCGAAAGATACGATAAGGAAAACGACAACCTTACTTCCAATAAATACGATAATCGTATATATAAGGTACAGAAAACCTGGGAGAAGCTCATCCCCACCTATACCAAGCTGCAATACGCCGGCGGTATGGGCATCGTGTCGGCGGGCTTCGGCTGGGATTACGGCAAGCGGAGACAATGGGAAACAGACGTATTGTTCGGCATCATCCCCAAATACTCTTCGGACAAAGCCAAACTCACCATGACCTTGAAGCAGAACTACATTCCTTGGCGTACCCCCATCGGAAAGGATTTCTCGTTGGAGCCGCTGGAATGCGGACTTTATTTCAACACCGTGTTCAGCGATGAATTTTGGACGAAAGAGCCCGACCGTTACCCCAAAGGATACTACGGTTTCTCGACCCGCATCCGTTCACATATCTTCTTGGGACAGCGCATCCGCTGGGACATTCCCCAAAAGAAACGCTTCTTTGCCAAGAGTGTCACGGCTTTTTACGAAATCAGTTCGTGCGACCTCTACATCGTCAGTGCTTTTACCAATCATCTGAGCCTTGATGACTATCTGCGTCTGTCCGTCGGATTGAAATTTCAGATATTCTAAACAGTTTCTGTACGGAACTGTACATGCTTTCCGTTTTTTTCACTATTTTTGGAGATATTTTCCGAATAGATGTAAAAACCAGAAAAATAGAAAAGCATGAAACAAGAAAATGAAAAGCCGACGGGATTGCCCGAAAACGCGTTCCGTCCATTGAAACCGGGTGAAGAGTATCATCCGTTGATGTCACCCGACAAAGAGTATCCCGAAGTAAACCTTTGGTCGGTTTCCTGGGGTATCGCCATGGCCGTACTGTTCTCCGCCGCCGCAGCCTATTTGGGACTGAAAGTCGGTCAGGTATTCGAAGCGGCCATCCCGATAGCCATCATCGCCGTGGGAGTATCCGGTGCCGCCAAACGCAAAGGAGCCTTGGGCGAAAACGTAATCATCCAATCCATCGGCGCTTGTTCGGGAGTGATTGTAGCTGGAGCCATCTTTACGCTGCCCGCCCTCTACATCCTGCAAGACAAATATCCCGAAATGACCGTAGACTTCATGCAGATGTTCATCAGTTCGCTGCTCGGCGGTATTCTGGGCATCCTGTTCCTCATCCCTTTCCGTAAGTATTTCGTAAGCGACAAGCACGGAGAATACCCCTTCCCCGAAGCGACCGCCAGCACACAGGTTTTGGTATCCGCCGAGAAAGGCGGAAGTCAGGCGAAGCCACTGCTCATTGCCGGTGCGGTGGGCGGACTGTACGACTTTATCGTGGCTACTTTCGGCTGGTGGAACGAAAACTTCACCACCCGCGTCTGCGGTTGGGGCGAAACGCTGGCCGACAAGGCGAAGCTCGTCTTGAAAATCAACACCGGTGCAGCCGTACTCGGTTTGGGATACATCATCGGTTTGAAGTATGCCGCCATCATTTGCGCAGGCTCATTGGCCGTTTGGCTTCTCATCGTGCCGGGCATGAACCTTCTGTTCGGCGACCAATTGCTCAATGCGTGGAATCCTTCCATCACACAGACCATCAGCGAAATGTCACCCGAAACCATCTTCAAGGAATACGCCAAGAGCATCGGCATCGGCGGCATCGCCATGGCCGGAGTCATCGGTATCTTCCGCTCATGGGACATCATTAAGAGTGCCGTGGGACTGGCGGCCAAGGAAATGGGCGGCAAGAAAACCGTCGCACAAGTAAAACGCACTCAAAAGGATCTTTCGATGAAAGTGATAGCCTTCGGCTCCATCTTCACGCTCCTGCTTACCTTCATTTTCTTCCTGACCGATGTCATGCACGGCAATTGGCTGCACAGCATCGTGGCCATTCTGCTCGTAGCCGGCATCTCGTTCCTCTTCACAACCGTAGCCGCCAACGCCATCGCCATCGTGGGTACCAATCCGGTGTCGGGCATGACGCTGATGACGCTGATTCTGGCTTCTGTTGTCATGGTGGCCGTAGGCTTGAAGGGCGCAACCGGCATGGTGGCTGCACTCGTCATGGGCGGTGTGGTTTGTACCGCCCTCTCCATGGCCGGCGGCTTTATCACCGACCTGAAGATTGGCTATTGGTTGGGGACCACTCCCGCCAAGCAGCAAACGTGGAAGTTCCTCGGCACTTTGGTCTCTGCCGCCACGGTGGGCGGAGTCATCATGATTCTGAACAAAACGTATGGTTTTACCGGCGGTGCCCTCGCCGCCCCCCAAGCCAACGCCATGGCCGCGGTAATCGACCCGCTGATGAACGGTGTGGGCGCTCCCTGGCTGCTTTATGGCATAGGCGCGGTTCTGGCACTGATACTGACTTATTTCAAAGTGCCCGCTCTGGCTTTCGCGTTGGGCATGTTCATTCCGTTGGAACTCAATTTGCCGCTGCTTGTGGGCGGTGCCGTAAATTGGTACGTAACCACTCGCGGCAAAGACGAGAAACTGAATGCCGAACGAGGCGAAAAAGGCACGCTCCTTGCATCGGGTTTCATCGCCGGCGGTGCTTTGATGGGAGTGGTTAGCGCAGCCATGCGCTTCGGAGGCATCAATCTGATGAACGAGGAATGGTTGGTCAACCCGATGAGTGAGACTCTGTCATTGGCAGCCTATGCCCTCCTGATTGTTTACCTGACAAAAGCAAGTATGAACATTAAAAAATAACCGACGAAAGATGAAAAAACTATTCATGATGAGCTTAATGGCCTTTTCAACCCTCCTCTCCGCCGCTCAGAAACCGGTACAAATCAAGTTATGGGAAGGAGAACACGGAACCATCGTCAATGAAAGACCGACAGTCAGCGACTGGATTGCAGGAGAAGACATTACGGAAGCAACACTGACCGTCTACCCCGCCCCCAAGCCCAACGGACAAGCCATCGTAGCCTGTCCGGGCGGAGGTTACGCAGGAATTGCCGTCAGCCACGAAGGGCACGACATGGCCGCTTGGTTCAACGCGCAAGGCATCACCTATGCCGTTCTGCACTATCGCATGCCGAACGGCAATGTCCGGATTCCGTTAAGCGACGCCCAACAAGCCATCCGCGTGATGCGCGGTCGTGCCAAAGAATGGGACATCAAGAGTTTGGGCATCATGGGAGCTTCGGCGGGCGGACATTTGGCATGCACGGCAGCCACTCACTTCACTCCCGAAACCCGTCCCGACTTTCAGGTGCTGTTCTACCCCGTTGTCACAATGGGAGAAAAGACCCATCAAGGTTCACGCAAGAATCTGTTGGGCGAAAGTCCCTCGGCAGAACAAATCAATCTTTTTTCCAACGAGAAACAGGTCACTCCGCAAACCCCTCCGGCTTTCATCATGCACAGCACCGATGACAAGACCGTCCCCGTCATCAATAGTGTGAACTATTATCTGGCGTTGGTACAAAACGGAGTTTCGGCCACCATGCACCTCTACCCCATCGGCGGTCACGGTTGGGGCTATCGCGACAATTTCCTCTATAAAACCCGGTGGACGGGCGAATTAGAGAAATGGTTAAGAGAAATTAATAAATAAATGCCGCGGCTTTTCTTTGTCATCTCAGAGAAAAGCCGTACCTTTGCGCCCGCAAATACGAGATATTTGCGCCAAATTCAAATCATTTAAAAACAAATTAAACAAAAGAAACAAAATGGCAACAAAAATCAGATTGCAGAGAAGAGGTCGCAAAAGCTATGCGTTCTATTCAATCGTAATTGCAGATGCAAGAGCTCCACGTGATGGACGATTTACTGAAAAGATTGGTACTTACAATCCTAACACCAATCCTGCCACAGTAGATTTGAATTTCGAACGTGCTCTTCACTGGGTGATGGTAGGTGCTCAACCTACAGACACCGTTCGTAACATCCTGTCTAAGGAAGGTGTTTACATGAAGAAGCACTTGTTGGGCGGTGTTGCAAAGGGTGCTTTCACAGAAGCAGAAGCAGAAGTGAAGTTCAACGCTTGGAAGCAAGACAAGCAGAACGGCTTGGCTGCCATGAAGGCAAAGGAAGAAGATGCCAAGAAGGCTGACGCCAAGGCTCGTTTGGAAGCAGAAAAGAAAGTAAACGAAGAAATCGCTAAGAAAGTGGCTGAAAAGAAAGCAGCTGAAGCTGCCGCTAAGGCAGAAGCAGAAGCCGCTGCCAATGCTGAAGAAGCTACAGAAGAAGCTCCGGCTGAAGCATAATTCGGACACTTGCTTTAAACAGACAAAAGGTATATTCCTCATCGGGGATTATACCTTTTTTTATGTGCCTACACTTGACCATTAAAAACAAAGAGACCCACCATTCATCGAAAAACAAGATATTTCACGACATCCCCCCCCTCTCTATATCACAATAGCATAACACTTTATATATAAGCGTTTTAATTCTATTTCAATTCATCCATCAGTAAAAAAACGAATCGATCTCCTTATAGGAGACCGATTTTGTTTTGCAATTTATTAATATACAATGACTTATTGTTTA
>CAYXZF010000004.1:0-53720 GCA_964469845.1 uncultured Phocaeicola sp. | reverse complement strand
CAGTATATTTCAGTCGTGGATTAAGGGCACTATACTATCGCTGAATAGTTACACGAAATGAATACAAAACGAAAAATAGTTAAACTTATGGTAATCAATGATAATCAAAGGCAGCAAATAAGGCAGTTCGTTTTAAACCCACCTCCAAATTTTAATGCCATTCAAGCTGTTACAAATGGCGGTCCGTGTGCTGATTGGGTGTGTGGTGTAATAGAAAGTGCGACAGGTTGTCAGATTCAAAACAATTTTCACGTTTTTGCTGAAAACATAAATCGTATTAATCGAGGAATAGTAATTCCGAATATTAAGACATTTCAAGAACTGGTTAACGATGGCGATATTTTGTATGTTGTTAATATTTCAACTGGTAATACTACTCATTACATGTTAAAATGTGATGTGGAAATTGATGGTATACGACGTTCCTGTTTAGGAGTAAATGAAGGTTTTGCACTTGATTCTGTGGATTATCATGGCGTTTTAGCATCAAGAATAACCGAGAGTCATTTCGCACAAGATGGAAGTTTTATCTATGATAGGCTTTCAGGGATACATCTGTTGTATTTAATTGCCTATAAACTGTAACAGAAGTTTTGTTTGTTTCATTCATTGTATTCAATGGATGAGTAGACAAATATAGAATTCAGAATTATAGTAACGTTAAAGGAGAGGGTGTGGCAAAGTATTAATTTTGCACACCCTCTCCTTATATCAACAAATCCCGGCATATCTTGATGAAGAAAATACTGAGTACGATGACGATAATCGGTTTTACAAACCCGGTTCCCTTGCTGGCGAAATAGTTGGCGCCGATGTAGTTGCCCGCGATGCCGAAAGCCGCCGCTACCCAAGCCAACGGAAACCGGATAACCCCGCTTAACAGAAAAACGGTCAGTGCCGCCATGTTGGTAGAAAGATTGATGACCTTGGTTGTGCCTGCCGCTTCTTTTAAACTGATATGAGCAACAGCGGTCAGTAACAGTATAAGAAAGGTCCCCGTCCCCGGTCCGTAAAATCCATCGTATATTCCTATCAATAGCGCCAAAGCAAGGGTGATGAAGACGGTTTTTCTGCCAGAAAAAGGTTGCTTCTCTGCTTCAAACGGTTTTCTGAACAGTACATAGAATCCGGTTACGGGAAGAATAATCAGCATGACCAACTTGAAGATTTCCGTATTGACCGACAGTGCCAATCGCGCTCCCAACCATGAACCAAGTAAAGCGGTCGCTACGGCCGGAAGGGCATGACGCCAACTGATAAATCCGTTTCGGGCAAATTTCCAAGTGGCTACGATGGTTCCCATACAGGCACTGAACTTGTTTGTGCCGATGGCGGCATGAGGCGGCAATCCGGCTATAAGATAAGCCGGCAAGGAAATCAGACCTCCACCGCCGGCTATGGCATCGATAAATCCCGCCAAAAATACCAGCGGGCAGACAATCAGGTATTCAATCATGTGTTTTTTCGCTTTAATCTGATAATGGGGCAAAATTACCATTTTTATTTGTACCTTTGCCCATCATTGAAAGAAAAATCACGAATGACAGCAGAAGATACCTACAAGACGATTGTCGCCCCTGCCGAGGGCATCTATACCGAGAAGCGAAGCAAGTTTATATCCATCGCCATTCCCGTTCGTACACCGGAAGAAGTGAAGCAGCATCTTGAATTTTATCAGAAAAAATACTACGATGCCCGTCACGTGTGCTACGCCTATATGCTTGGACACGAACGCACCAACTTTCGGGCTAACGATAATGGCGAACCGTCGGGTACTGCCGGCAAGCCTATCCTCGGACAAATCAATTCCAACGAACTGACGGATATTCTCATAATCGTTGTCCGCTATTTTGGCGGAATCAAGTTGGGTACCAGCGGATTGATAGTCGCCTACAAAGCCGCCGCCGCTGAAGCTATCTCCACCGCAAACATCATTGAAAAAACCGTGGACGATGATGTTTACTTCGCCTTTGAATATCCGTTCATGAACGATGTGATGCGCATTGTGAAAGAAGAAGATCCCGAAATACTCGAACAAGCCTACGACATGGATTGCCTAATGCGTCTCCGCATCCGACGATCCATGATGCCGAAGCTCCGTGCCCGTTTGGAAAAAGTGGAGACACTGCGGTTTGTTGAGGAGTAGGCGGTCTGTCGCCTTATCCCCAACGCTCCTTCAACATGTCTTCCAAGTGCAGCAGTTCATCGCGAAATCCGGCGGCTTCGATGAATTCCAGTTTTTGGGCGGCTTCCTGCATCTGTTTGCGAACACGTTCGATGGCTTTTTCCATTTGCGGCTTTGTCATGTATTGCACTACCGGGTCGGCGGCAATGCTGACGGTTTCCGGTTCAACGTATGCCTTCGAGGTATGGCTCTTGATTTCTTCCCGTTCGGTAGCCGCTCCGAGCAATGCGGCGTTACGTGCCTTCTGAATCTGTTTTGGGGTGATGCCGTTCGCTTCATTGTAGGCTAATTGTTTTTCGCGCCGGCGGTTGGTTTCGGTGATGGTCTGTCGCATGCTGTCGGTGATGCGGTCGGCATACATGATGACTTTGCCATTCACGTTGCGAGCTGCACGGCCGGCTGTCTGTGTCAGCGAACGGTGGGATCGTAGGAATCCCTCTTTATCGGCATCGAGGATGGCGACGAGCGACACCTCGGGCAGGTCAAGACCTTCGCGGAGAAGGTTTACGCCAATCAGCACATCGTAGATGCCTTGGCGCAAATCGTCCATGATTTTCACACGCTCCAACGTATCCACATCGCTATGGATGTAATTACATCGCACATCGTGATTGAGCAGATACTCGGTCAGCTCCTCGGCCATGCGCTTGGTGAGGGTGGTGATGAGGATGCGTTCTTCCCGTTCGATGCGTTGTTGAATTTCCTCCATGAGGTCGTCTATCTGATTCATGCTTGGACGAACTTCGATGACCGGGTCAAGCAATCCTGTCGGACGGATGACTTGTTCGACTACCACACCTTCGCTCTGTACCAATTCGTATTCGGCGGGAGTGGCACTGACGTAGATGACTTGCTTGGCCAGTTCCTGAAATTCTTCAAATTTCAAGGGGCGGTTGTCAAAAGCCGACTCCATGCGGAATCCGTATTGCACAAGGTTGGTCTTTCGGGCACGGTCGCCGCCATACATGGCATGAATCTGCGGTACACTGACGTGGCTTTCGTCAATCACTATCAAAAAGTCATCGGGAAAAAAGTCCAACAGGCAATAGGGACGGGTTCCAGCCGAACGACCGTCAAAATAACGGGAGTAGTTCTCGATGCCCGAACAATGTCCCAGTTCGCGAATCATCTCCATGTCGTAAGTCACCCGTTCGTACAATCGCTTCGCTTCATAGGATTTTCCTTCCTCCTTAAATCGTTCCACTTCCCGGGTCAGGTCGTCCTCTATCTGATGAATGGCTCGAAGCTGGCTTTCCTTGGTGGTCATGAAGAGGTTGGCGGGATAAATGCGGTACTCTTCAAACTTTCCGAGACGGACACCGGAAACGGGGTCTACTTCTTCAATGGCATCTATTTCATCGTCCCAAAACATCACGCGAAGCAGATTATCGCTATAAGCCAGATAGACATCTACGGTATCTCCCTTTACGCGGAAGTTCCCGCGGTTCAGTTCCAAATCGTTGCGTACATAGAGACTGTCTACCAGACGGCGGAGGAATACGTTACGGTCAAGCAGTTTGCCGCGTTTGATATCGATGACATTGTTGTAAAAATCCGATGGATTGCCCATGCCGTAAATGCAAGACACGGACGATATCACAATCACATCTTTCCGACCAGAGAGTAGGGCAGAGGTAGCGGCTAATCGGAGCTTGTCAATCTCATCGTTGATGGCGAGGTCTTTCTCGATATAAGTGTCGGTCGAAGGCAGATAAGCCTCCGGCTGGTAATAGTCGTAATATGAAACATAGTATTCTACCGCATTGTTTGGGAAGAAACTCTTAAACTCCCCGTAAAGTTGTGCGGCGAGTGTCTTGTTGTGGCTCAAGATAAGCGTCGGCTTGTTGATGTTCTTGATGACATTGGCAATGGTAAATGTTTTGCCCGAGCCGGTCACCCCCAGCAGGGTTTGTGCCGGAAGTCCTTGTCGGATGCCCTCGGTGAGCTGCGCTATCGCTTCCGGTTGGTCGCCCATAGGCTGATAATCAGAAATCAATTCAAAGTTCATGGCTGTATCATTTGTTTTCCAGTTTGTAAAAGTAGGAATTTTCCTTTAAAACATCACTATCCATTGCCATTAATCTCATTTTTGCAGACTTTTTAGTATTAAAAAACAGATTGGTTGTTGTATTATTCGGCGGAAAGGCGTAAATTTGCACAATTATTTTGAATATGATGAAAAAATATATTGCAATAGCTCTATTAACGGGTGCTTTCTTTACCTCGTGCGGTGAATATAATAAGGTATTGAAAAGCACGGATTATGATTATAAGTACGAAGCGGCTAAAAGTTATTTTGGCAAAGGACAGTATGGCAAAGCGGCAACGTTGCTGGAAGAACTGATTACCATTCTGAAAGGTACGGAAAATGCACAGGAGTCACTCTACATGTTGGCCATGGCCTATTATAATCAAGGTGACTATGTGACAGCCAGCCATTATTTCACCAGTTATTACAACACGTATCCGCGTGGTACTTACACCGAATTGGCGCGTTTCCATTCCGGGAAGTCTCTGTTCCTTGATACACCCGAGCCGCGTTTGGATCAGTCAAGTACTTACAGTGCCATTTCTGAATTGCAGATGTTCATGGAGTATTTTCCGGACAGTTCGCGTAAGACTGAAGCTCAACTGATGATATTCAAACTTCAAGACAAGCTGGTGGAAAAAGATTATCTGACGGCCAAACTTTATTATGACTTGGGTACTTATACGGGCAATGCTTCGTATACGGCGGATATGCGTGTAAACGGCAATAACTATCTGGCTTGTATCACTACCGCGCAGAATGCGTTGAAGGATTATCCGTACACCGGTATGCGCGAAGATATTTCCATTCTTCTATTGCGTGCCAAGTACAGATTGGGCAAGGAAAGTGTTTTGGAAAAGCAGGAAGACCGTATGCGGGAAACCATTGACGAGTATTATGCTTTCAAAAACGAGTTTCCGGAAAGCAAATACATGAAAGAAGTGGAAAGCATCTACAAGGATGCCAGTAAATATGTAAAAGAATTGAATGAATAAATAACAAGAATTATGGATTACAAAAAGACAAACGCTCCTACCAACACCATCACACGCAACATGATGGACTTGTGTGAAGACACGGGAAACGTGTACGAAACCGTAGCAATCATCGGCAAACGTGCCAACCAGATTGGTCTTGAAATGAAGAATGACCTCTCCAAAAAGTTGCAGGAATTCGCTTCATACAATGACAACTTGGAAGAAGTCTTTGAAAACAGAGAACAGATTGAGATTTCGCGTTATTACGAAAAATTACCCAAACCGACTTTAATCGCTACGCAAGAGTTTATAGAAGGTAAGGTTTATTACCGTAATCCGGCGAAAGAAAAGGAAAAACTCCAGTAATAAATAGGTACTTCAAACAAAGGCCGTTTCCAAGCAGAATCGGCCTTTGTCTTTTATTGATTATAATAATATAAGACTATGATACAACGTATACAATCTCTTTATCTGCTGGCCGTTGCCATTCTGTCGGTGGTAGGCTTGTGCAGCCCGATTGGCTCCATCATCGGTGGCAATCATGAAATATCCGAGTTAACCAACTTGTGCATCCATTTGAGTGACGGTGCCAAGGATTATGCTCCTTGGGCTTTATTTGTCATTCTGCTGGTGGTGGCCATTCTTTCTTTTGTTACTATCTTCCTATTCAAGAGAAGAATGCTTCAAATTCGCTTGACGATATTCAGTAGTGTGGTATTGATAGGCTATTACATCGTATTGGGTGCATTCGTTCTCATGTTGGCAGAGGATACCGGTTTTGTTCCTTCATGGATTATTTGCCTGCCTTTTGTCTCACTTGTTTTGAATTGGTTGGCTATCCGTTCCATTGGAGCAGATGAAGCGTTGGTAAAGGCTTACGACCGATTGAGATAAATAATAATAATAAAAAAGGAGGGAAGTCCCTCCTTTTTTATTACTTGGTAATATCAAACAAATAAGTCAGTCTGACGCCGAGATAGGAATGCCCGGAGCGACCAAAGTCGTCCTTTTTAGTGCTTTTATAGAAATCGGACAAACCGTAATAGTAGCGTCCTTCCAAGAGGAAATGACCGATTCCGGTACTTAGTTCAAAGCCGGCTCCTCCCAAAATGCCGTAGTCGAACTTGTTTTCTACCATTTTTCCATATTGCTGCGTCACTCCATTGGGGCGATAGTCGGGATTCCACTCTTCGCTCATGTTTTCGGTCTCATTCAAGAAAAAGGCAATTTGCGGTCCCATATTGATGAAAAATTTCATTCCTTTCTCCTGACTGTCCTTGCCGAACGCCAAATGTGCCAATAATGGAATTTCCAGATAATTCATCGTGCGATTGTAGGTATCGTTTGAACCGTCCTCTATCTTCTCGTTCCATCCCCGTTGGGAATAATTGAGTTCTGCCTGAATGCCGCACATCATCTTAAAATACTTTTCGGACATGTAGCGGGCGGTCACACCGAATGCCATTCCGTTTTGCTTGTTTTGTTTGATGCTTGGATCAAAGCTGACCGAACTCATGTTCAGTCCGGCATTGACACCGATGGAGAAGTTGTGACGCTCTTCTCCCAACTGCGCTTTGACCGGCAAGGAAAAGAGCCAGACAAGCAGCCATATTCCTATCGTTTTACGTCTCTTCATAGTTATTCAAAATCCAGTTTTATCAGTTCGTAATTTTTTGTGAAGTGTACAAAGAATACTTTTCGATTGATGAAGCCTCCCCAGTTGTTCACACGGTCAAACTTGAATCCGGTCTGAATGGGAGTGACCTGCATCTGGTTCATGTTTTCTTCAAAGTTACTTCCATGCTTGGCCAACCCGTTCAAGAAGAAATAGCCGATGTCAAATCCCAACATGCCATATTTGGGATAAGTGTTCGCCATGTCCTTGCTGAACCATTTGCGATAAGCGGTCGTGAAGCGGACGGCTTCGGGAAACAGGTTGTTGGTGTAAAAGGACGAATAGAAATAGGTGTCCAATTCAAAAAAACTGGCCAAATGATCGTGTGTATAGGTCTGCCACTCCGGATAACCGAACAACTTCATATTATAGTTGGGATGTTCGCGAGCTGTGACAATCATTTGGGGCAAAATTTTGATGAGAGCCGTATTCTTTCCCGAAGTGGGGATGATGACGTTTTCCCGAAGCGAATCCACGACCAGCTTCATGCCTTCGGGATTGATGCTTTCGCCTTTCAGTTCTTTGAAAGTGATTCGGTTGTTCTTCAACTCCTCCTTCATGCCTTTGATGAATTCCTCCTTGTCCGTATGCCCTGTTTCTGCATCCAGAAAGATGACGTTGGCTTCGGGGAACTTGCGCAGGTAATGTTCATACACTTCCGAGTAAAGATAAGACTGGGGCGTGTTGATTTGATAGACCGAAGGATTATTGAATACGTCTTCGCCTTTCGATGTGAATGGTACGACAAGTCGGATGTTGTTCTTCTTGGCGAAATCGGCCACGGGTTTTATCTGTTCCGTATAGGCCGGACCGAAGATAATGTCCATACCTTTGAGTTCGCTCTTGTGGAGGATGTTATCGACGGAAACTTTGCTCTTTCCGGTATCATAGGTATAGAGGTCTACCGATACGCCTTTTCTTTTCAGACTGTCTACGGCCATCAGGAATCCTTCGTAAAACTCCACCATGCGTACTTGCTCATCTTGATTGCCTTCCGTTTCGGTCATGAATGGAAGCATGACGGCAGCTTTGACCGTTGAGATTTTTCGGTTTTCTTTCTTGTTCTTGTCAAACAGTTCGGCATTTGTCAGATTGGCATCTGCTCCTTGAACCGGCGTAGTGGGAGCTTGAACTGTCTCCTTGGCGTAAGGGACGCAAAGATACTTTCCTTTCTTCAGTTTCTTGTCCTTGATTTCCGGATTGGCGGCTATCAGTTCGGCTTCGGTGATGCCATACATGCGGCTGATGCTGTAGACGGTTTCTTTCCGTTCCACCCGGTGCATGTCTCGGCAGTTGGGTTTCAAACCTGCTTCTGTTGGAACGGTGGGCGATGCGATGGTCGGAACTTCCGTCACTTCGGGAGAAGAGGCTGTCTTTTCGGTACCGATAGGAGGGATGGCCACCACTTGTCCGATGCGGAAATTCTTGGCACTCAATCCGGGGTTGGCTTGACAGATGCGTTGGGCGGTTATGCCATACTTCACGGTCAGTTTGTATAAGGTCTCACCCGGTTGGATGGTGTGAAACACCACCTGTCCGCTGTTGCCCGACTGGGGAATGTTCAAGGATTGCCCCACTCGAATACCTTTCTCGCTGCCCGGATTCGCTCTGACAATGTCATCGATGGAAACATTGTACATGCTGGAAATGGAGTACAGGCTTTGGCCTTTCGTTACAGTATGCGTAAACCGGTCGGAAGAGGACTGCGCCATGACGCTTCCAACCGATGCGACGGACAATGCCGCGGTCAAATAGATTGCTTGAATGAACTTCATTGCTAATTTGTTGGTTTTTATCAAGCAACAAAAGTACAAAAAAATCCGGTTTCTGCCTTGAAATAACGGGGAAAGACCGATATTATTAGGCTTTTTCAGCAATTATTTCGCCGAGAAACATTAATTTTGCATGATAATGTTGTTTAGAATGCCCTGAATTATGACAGAAGAGAAAGAATTACTCAACGTATACGGTGCCCGTGTACATAATTTGAAGAACATTGATGTCGAGATTCCCCGCAACAGTCTGACGGTCATTACCGGACTGAGCGGAAGCGGAAAGTCGTCTTTGGCCTTTGACACTATCTTTGCCGAAGGACAGCGCAGATACATCGAGACCTTTTCGGCTTATGCCCGCAATTTTTTGGGAGGAATGGAACGGCCCGATGTGGATAAAATAACGGGATTGAGTCCGGTCATTTCCATCGAACAGAAGACTACGAACAAGAATCCCCGTTCCACCGTAGGAACCACGACCGAAATCTACGACTATCTGCGTCTGCTCTATGCGCGTGCCGGCATCGCTTATTCTTATTTGTCGGGCGAGAAGATGGTGAAATATACCGAAGAACAGATACTCGACCTTATCTATAAGGAATATCAGGGCAAGCGCATCTTTATGTTGGCTCCGCTGGTGCGTACCCGAAAAGGGCACTACAAAGAACTGTTTGAACAGATGCGGAAGAAAGGCTATCTGTATGTACGGGTGGACGGTGAAGTGCGTGAGATTCTATACGGCATGAAATTGGATCGTTACAAGAATCACGACATTGAGGTGGTAATAGACAAAATGCAGGTGGGCGAGCGTGACGACAAGCGTCTGAAGCAAAGCGTAGCCACCGCCATGCACCAAGGCGACGGGCTGATTATGATACTGGATGCGGATAGCCATGAAGTCCGCCATTACAGCAAGCGGCTGATGTGTCCTGTGACGGGACTTTCTTACAAAGAACCGGCGCCGCACAACTTCTCGTTCAACTCTCCGCAAGGAGCCTGTCCCCGATGCAAGGGATTGGGTTATGTCAATCTGATTGATGTGGACAAGGTGATTCCCAACCGGAAGCTTTCCATTCGCGAAGGAGGCATCGCTCCCCTTGGCAAGTACAAAAGTTCGATGATTTTCTGGAAACTTGAAGTTTTGTTGGAGAAGTACGGACTGACCTTGAAGAGTCCGCTTTCCGATTTTTCCGAAGAAGCCATACAGGATGTGCTGTATGGTTCGGACGAGTCCATCAAACTGAAAGGTTCGTTGGTACATACCACTTCGGACTACTTCACGACTTACGAAGGTATTGTGAAGTACATCCAGATGATGCAGGAGTCTTCGGCCACCGCGCAAAAGTGGGCAGAGCAGTTTGCCAAGACGGACGTGTGTCCCGATTGTAAGGGAAACCGTCTGAATCGGGAGGCACTGCATTTCCGTATCCACGACAAGAACATCTGCGAACTGGCCAATATGGATATTAACGAACTTTACGATTGGTTGGAGAAGGTAGACCCGTATTTGGAGGATAAGCAACGGAAGATCGCCGCCGAGATATTGAAGGAAATCAAGAGCCGTCTGCGTTTTCTGCTGGATGTGGGTTTGAACTATCTGTCGCTCAATCGCACCTCGGTATCGCTTTCGGGCGGTGAAAGCCAGCGTATCCGTCTGGCAACTCAAATCGGTTCGCAACTGGTGAACGTGCTTTATATATTGGATGAGCCGAGCATCGGTCTTCACCAACGGGACAACCGGCGTCTCATCAACTCCCTGAAGAAGTTGCGCGACACGGGCAATTCCGTCATCGTGGTGGAGCACGACAAAGACATGATGTTGGCTGCCGACTATGTGGTGGACATGGGGCCGAAAGCCGGACGCATGGGTGGGGAAGTGGTCTTCGAAGGAACACCCCGGGAAATGTTGTCGAAGGACACGCTCACCTCAAAGTACCTCACCGGGAAAGTCAGAATCGAAATCCCGCAGAAGCGTCGGAAAGGCAACGGAAAGTCGCTTTGGATTCGAGGTGCCAAAGGTAACAACTTGAAAAACGTGGATGTGGAGTTTCCGCTCGGCAAGTTGATTTGTGTAACCGGAGTGTCCGGCAGCGGTAAATCCACCCTTATCAACGACACGTTGCACCCCATCCTGTCACAGCACTTCTATCGTTCCTTGCAAGAACCGTTGCCTTACAACAGCATCGAAGGCATAGACTATATAGATAAGGTAGTCAGTGTAGACCAGTCGCCGTTGGGACGCACGCCGCGCTCCAATCCCGCCACTTACACCGGAGTCTTTTCGGACATCCGCAACCTGTTTGTCAATTTGCCCGAAGCCAAAATCCGAGGTTACAAGCCCGGACGATTCTCGTTCAATGTGTCGGGCGGACGCTGCGAAGCCTGCGGAGGCAACGGTTACAAGACCATTGAAATGAATTTCCTGCCCGATGTACTTGTCCCCTGCGAGGTGTGCCACGGCAAACGATACAACCGCGAAACGCTGGAGGTGCGCTTTAAAGGAAAGTCCATCGCCGATGTGCTGGATATGACCATCAACCGGGCGGTGGAATTCTTCGAAAACGTACCTTCCATCCTTAATAAGATAAAGGTGTTGCAGGAGGTCGGTCTGGGGTACATCAAGCTCGGACAACCGTCCACCACCCTGTCGGGCGGCGAAAGCCAGCGGGTGAAGTTGGCTACCGAACTCTCCAAGCGAGATACGGGGAAGACCGTTTACATCCTGGACGAACCGACCACGGGTTTGCACTTTGAGGACATCCGCGTGTTGATGAACGTGCTGAACAGACTTGTGGACAAGGGGAACACGGTAATCGTTATCGAACACAATCTGGACGTTATCAATCAGGCCGATTACCTGATTGATATGGGTCCCGAAGGCGGTCGGGGAGGAGGACAGGTGCTCACCACCGGCACGCCCGAAGAAGTGGCTCAAAGCCGGAAAGGCTATACGCCGAAGTTCATTAAAGAAGAATTGGAACAAACCTTTCCCGCCTGCGAAGCGGAACAGACAAAAACGAAGATTCAATGAAAGAGAAAATAAATAAGACCAACGTGGCTCGTCTGCTGGACAAAGCCAAAGTGAAATACGAACTCGTGCCGTATGAAGTGGACGAGACCGACCTGAGTGCGCAACACATCGCGTCCGATCTGAACGAGAACATCGAACAGGTGTTCAAGACGCTTGTGCTTTGCGGCGAGAAGTCGGGACACTTTGTCTGCGTCATTCCGGGCAATCACGAAGTGGATTTGAAGATGGCGGCCAAGGTGTCGGGCAACAAGAAGTGCGACCTCATCCCCATGAAAGAGCTGCTTCCGCTCACCGGCTACATTCGGGGTGGTTGCTCACCCATCGGCATGAAGAAGCATTTCCCCACTTTCATCCACGAAACCTGTCTGGATTTTGACTACATCTACGTCAGCGGAGGAGTGAGGGGCTTGCAGATAAAAATCGCTCCCCGAGACCTCATCGAACAGTCGAAAGCTCAAGTCGCTTCTCTCTTTTGACCGTCTTTTTCAAAAACTCCCCGATGCGTTTCAAAAACTCCTTGACGTTTTTCAAAAACATCGGGGAGTTTTTTTTATTCGTCGCGTCAAAAAGAAAATACGTGGCGGAGAAGAAAACTTTTGTCGGCATGCGCCGAATGCGTCCTTATCTTATCGCGATAACATTTCTATTCTATCGCGATAACATAAGTAAGTCGTTTCTTGCAAGATTCGCAGCTGTCGCCATTCCTTCTTGGCCTATATCCGTAAACGCAAGAAAAAAGTAACGTAAATCTGCTTGCAAAGCGGAAATATATACATAATAATCCATAATCATGTGATTTCTCTTGATTTTTTTCTTATATTTGCAATCTCTTTCAATCGGGACGTAAGAAAATGTTGTTTTTCAGTATGTTGGAGTACGTCCCGAAAAGGAGGCGATGACAAAAGAAATATATTAATGTTTAATTATAAATATCTTAAAATTTTAGATCTATGTTTGAAGGACAACCGAAAGGTTTATACGCATTAGCGTTGGCAAACACGGGCGAGCGATTTGGTTACTATACCATGTTGGCGGTGTTCGTGATGTTCCTGCAAGCGAATTTCGGCTTTTCGGCCGCCGTCGCAGGTACAATTTATTCTACATTCTTGGGTTTTGTTTACTTTATGCCCTTGTTTGGCGGTATGGCTGCCGACAAGTTGGGCTATGGCAAGATGGTGACTATCGGTATCACTATCATGTTCCTCGGTTATCTGTTGTTGGCCATGCCGTTGGGTGCCAATACGGTGGCCATCGCAGCGATGGGCGGCGCTTTGATGCTTATCGCCGTGGGTACGGGTTTGTTTAAAGGCAATTTGCAGGTAATGGTGGGCAATCTCTACGATGATCCGCTGTATGCCGACAAGCGCGACTCGGGTTTCAGCGTATTTTATATGGCAATCAACATCGGTGCGCTGTATGCTCCGACCGCTGCCATCGAAATCATGAAGTGGTCGCAGTCTTCACTCGGTGTGAGCGAAGCCGATTCTTATCACTTCGCTTTCGGAGTGGCCTGTCTTTCGCTGATTCTTTCCATCATCATCTACTATGCTTTCCGCGGCACGTTCAGCCATACAGACCGCGGCAAGGCTGCAGCCGGTGCGGGCAATCAAAACGTGAACGAACTGACACCCGCCGAAACCAAGGAACGTATCATATGCCTCTGTCTGGTATTTGCCGTGGTTGTCTTCTTCTGGATGGCTTTCCATCAGAACGGCGCTACGCTGACCTTCTTTGCGCGCGACTATACGGCAACCGTATCCAGCGGCTTTGAAAGCATGGCGTTCAGTGTTTGGAATCTTCAGTTGGCCATCTTCGTGGTGTATGGCTTGTTCGGCTTCTTCCAGAGCAAGACCGGAAAGGGTAAGGGCATTTCTGCCGGCATCATCGCCGTTTCTGTGGTCGCTTTGATTTACCGCTATATCGGTTTGCCCGAAACGACGGAAGTCAGCGCTCCCATCTTCCAACAGTTCAACGCTTGCTTCGTGGTGGCTTTGACTCCGGTGGCCGTAGCCATCTTCGGAGCGTTGGCCAAGAAAGGCAAGGAACCTTCTTCTCCGATGAAGATTGGTATGGGTATGTTGGTGGCTGCTGCCGCTTATGTTTTGATGATTGCCGGTTCCATCGGTCTTCCGGCTCCCGAATTGGATGCTGCCGGTCAGCCGATGCACATGGCCGATGTCACTCCCAATCTCTTGATCAGCACTTACCTTGTATTGACATTTGCCGAGTTGTTGCTTTCTCCCATCGGCATTTCGTTCGTAACCAAGGTGGCTCCTCCGAAGTATGCCGGTATGATGATGGGCGGTTGGTTTGTCGCTACCGCCATCGGTAACTTCCTCGTGGCTATCCCGTCATTGATGTGGGGTGCTTCATTGACCGTTGTATGGGGTGTATTGGCAGGTATCTGTGTCGTTGCAGCTCTGTTCATCTTCGTCATCTTGAAGCGTTTGGAAAAGGTTGCCAAGTAATCTTTTCGGCACGATAAATGAAAGAGGCTCGTTCAGGATTGGACGAGCCTTTTCATTTGTGGGATAAAAATAAAATCCTTATATTTGCGAAAACAATAAAACCTATTATTAATCATTTGAATAAAGAATAATACGATGAGAAAAACATTCAATTTTTTCGCGGCTTCATTGCTCTTGGCCGGTAGTCTGGCCGGCTGCGCACAACAACCTAAAAAGGTACTTGAACCCAGAGAACCGGTAGATGTGTTTCCCACATTGACCACCGAAGCCATTCCTTACCGTATTCCGGCGATTGCCAAAACATCAAAAGGTCGTCTTTTGGCCGTGGCCGACTATCGCCATTGCCGTGCCGACATCGGTTTCGGTCGGGTGGATTTGCACGGCCGCATCAGCGAAGATGACGGCAAGACGTGGGGCGACATCTTTACCATCATCGAAGGCGATGGACAGATGGTGAACGGCGACCCGAACCTGTCGCTTACCGCCGGATATGGCGATCCTTGTCTGATTGCCGACCGCGAGAGCGACCGTGTTCTGTTGGTGTGCGTGGCGGGTCATCAGGTGTTCTTCCGTTCCACCCGCGAAGTGCCCAACCAAGTTGCCGTCATGCACAGCGAAGACGGTGGAAAGACTTGGGGCGCACCGAAAATCATTACCGACCAGTTTTATGTACCCTTGGATAAATCGGCGGTAGGTCCCATCCGCTCCATGTTCATCGGTTCGGGACGTATCATGCAAAGTACCCGTACAAAGGTGGGCGAATACTATCGTTTGTATGCCAGTATGCTGGCCCGCGACAAGGATAACAACTTCTGCAACTTTGTGGTTTATTCCGATGACTTCGGCGATAACTGGACGATTTTGGGCGACATCAACGTGCCGGGCATTCCCAAAAACGGTGACGAACCGAAGACCGAAGAATTGCCCGACGGATCGTTGTTGCTCAGCTCGCGTACAGGAGGTGGACGCATGTACAACATTTTCAAGTTCACCGATGCCCGGAAAGCGGAAGGCAGTTGGGGCGAATGTGCCTTCTCGGGTGCCGAGAATAATGGGGTGGCCGGTTTAGACAATTCCTGCAACGGCGAAGTGATGATTCTTCCCGTGGTTCGTAACAGCGACAATAAGAAGATGCACATCGCTTTGCAGTCGCTTCCTTTCGGCCCGAAGCGTACCAATGTAGGTATTTATTACAAAGAATTGGCGGATGCTTCCGATTATGCTACGGCGGCCGACTTTGCGAAAGATTGGGACGGTCGCTTCCAAGTGACAGAACTTCCTTCGTCTTATTCCACCATGATTCAGCAGGAAGACGGTCGGATCGCTTTCCTTTACGAAGAAGACAAGTACAAAACTCAGGGTGGAGGCTTCACCCTTGTGTACAAATGCTTCGATGTAGACCAACTCACCGGTGGAAATTACAGCTTGCTGTCCGTTAAAAGATAAAAATAAATTCGGTCTTTATCCCTATCAATAAGAAATTTTATGCGTTATCTGAAAAATACGAATACCGACCCTTACTTCAACATGGCTTTCGATGAGTTTTGTCTGGAGCGGCTGAAGGTGGACGAACCGGTATTCTATCTGTGGCAAAACCGCCCTTCCGTCATTATGGGGCTTAATCAGGAAGTGAACACCGAAGTGAATTTGGAGTATCTGAAGAAGAACGGCATCGCGCCTGTGCGGCGAGTGACCGGAGGGGGAGCGGTCTATCACGATTTCGGTAACTTGAATTATACCATCGTGGGACGTTCGGAAGACTTGGAACGCGATTATCCGGAATATGCCGACTATCCGGTACAGGCTTTGAAAAGTCTTGGAGTACCCGCAGTCTTGTCCGGACGTAATGATATTCTGGTGGAAGGGCGAAAAGTGTCGGGATTTGCCAAACGGGTGTGTCGCGACCGCTTGATGGTGCATGGTACATTGATGTTTAATGTAGACATTGAAGTACTGACGCAGGCTCTTTGTCCGCCGGCCACCAAGTTGCAAAGCAAAGGTATAGCCTCGGTGCGTAGTCGGGTAGCAAACTTGTGTGAGTATCTGCCCGACATACCCGACATTTCCGCTTTTGCCGAACGTTTGGAAGACATCCTTTCGCGACACCATGCCGATGAAGAGGTAAAACTCACGGAAGCAGCCCTTCAATGTATTCGCCGACAAGCCGATGAGAAATTCGCCACTTGGGAATGGATTTATGGCCGCTCGCCACAAGCTACTCTCAACCACTCCGCACGCTTGAAGTGCGGCACGGTAGAGGTGCATCTAACCTTGTCCGAAAACCGCATTGCTTCCTGTCGTTTCGGAGGTGATTTTCTGGGCAACCTTCCGCCGACGGATATCGAAGCAGCTCTGCAAGGAGTCGCTTATGAGGGTGCAACTATTCGCGATTGCCTTTCGTCTTTTGAGATGAAGCAGTATTTTGATGGGGTAGAGGCAGAAGAACTGGTGAGACTGGTGATGGGGTAATTCCGATAAGCAAGATAAAGCAGTTTTTCAGGAGCTGTATTCAAGTGAACTGCACTTCAAAAGTTTTTTTTGTCAGACTTTTGGAGTGCAGTTCACATTGATATAGTTTCTATGTCAGAGACTCTTACTTACGTCCCTTATAAATCAGATATCCTACCACGAATACACCTACCGCGATGAATACGTAACCCAACTCGTGACTGTATTGCGAAACGGTTTCGAGCAGCTGGTCTTCGGGAACTACCGACTGAAGATAGTAGCCGATGGCGGCTAAAATGGCATTCCAAATGCCGGCACCCAAAGTGGTGTAAAGCAGGAAGGTGGATAGCTTCATCTTGGCCAATCCGGCGGGAATGGAGATAAGTTGGCGTACAGCCGGAATCAGACGGCCTACGAAAGTGGACAGGGCACCGTGCTTTTCAAAGTAGGCTTCGGCATGTTTTACTTTCTCTTCGTCAATCAAGCACATGTGACCGAAACGGCTGTTGGCAAACTTATAGACGATGGGACGACCTACAAAATAGGCCAGGTAATAATTGATGAGTGCGCCGATGTTGGCTCCGATTGTAGCGAAAAGTACGACCAAATACACATTCAGATCACTGTTTCCGCCGGCGGCTTTGTAGGCGGCAGGAGGTACCACCACTTCCGAGGGGAAAGGGATGAAAGAACTTTCAATAGCCATCAGCAGTGTGATGGTCCAGTAATTGAGATGATCCAGACACCATTGGATAAATGCAACAGATTCCATAATTCTTTTGTAATAAATGTTTTTTATAAATACTTATCCGGGTCAAATCCCGGTTCTCTCATGATTCGTTGTATGTTGTATAACATTTCTGCAAAACGACTGTCTTTCCAAGTTGGTTCGTCAAAAGTCTGCGTTTCTTGCCATAGCAGGCTCAAGTAGTCCAAACATTTGCTAATGTCGTTTAGTTGGTAATAGGCGTTTGCCGTAATCATGTAGGCTTCCCGGCGATTGTCCGGATATTTTTTTATAATTGTTTCGCACTGTTCGATGGCTTGTTCGTATCGTGACAAACAGAAGTAACAATCAAGGATGGCGTAGAGTGTGTCGGACATTTCCTCTTTGGGCGTGAGAAGCCGGGCTTTTTCAAACGCTTTCTCAGCACGGTCGTCCTCGAACAATTGCAGGTGCAGCATTCCCTTCTGAATAAGGGCGGGGCGACTGAACGGATTCAAATCCAATGAGGCGTCGATATACTTGATGCCTTCCATGGGATTGGCCAGGTCGCAATAACACATGGCGATGTAGCAGTAGATTTCCGACCTTTCGTAGTCGGTTATCTGTTTACACTCCTTCAGCCACAGTCGGCAAGTCTCAAGCGCCTTGCTGATTTGTTCGGTTTCTATATAGCACTTGACCAGCGGAGCAAAGAGACGGCTTCTGTCCGTTTCACTTTCCATGAGACGGAGATAGATATGAATGGCCGCTTCGTATTCTTCGCCTTGCAAGTGGCAGAATCCCTTTACTTCCAATGCTTCCTTGTTATGCTCATCGATGGCTAATGCAAAGTCTACGGATTCGTGCGCCAAAGGCAGATTATCCAACTGTAGATAGCATCGAGCCAATCCGTTCCAATGCGGAATGGAGTAGGGTGATTCGTCTAAAGTCAGTTGATAGGCTTTGATGGCTTTTTCCGGTTCGTTGAAGGTAATGCAGAAGTCGCACCACAAGTCGCGAAACCTCCGGCTGTTTTCTTCGTTCACTCCCCGGTCTCGAAGTACGTTCAGCCACTTGGACGCATATTCTTTCTGATTGGTGTCCAAATAGGCCAAGGTGATGTCTATCAGAATGTTTGTCGAATAGTTCTCGGTTTCGGCAAGTTCCTTGTAGACGGCATCGGCTTCGGCAGTTCGTTGTTCTTCCAGCAATAAGTCGGCTTTCAAGAATTTCACTTCGCGGTCGGAAGGGTCTTCGATGAGAGCCGCTATTTGATAAGCTTCCTTGATTTTTCCTCGGATAGCCAAAGAACGTGCCTTGAATACCAGTGCATCGGTGTTTCCGGGATGTAACCGTAACGCCATATCAACGGCAGCTTCCGATTCTTCTTCCCGGTTTAGAGAAGCATAGTATTCGGCAATGTCGGTCAGTTCCTCGGCGTCAAAATAGGTGGGAGCATGGCTTTCCGCCATGCTCTCATATTTAGCCAACAGTTCCTTGAATTCCGGCTCTTCAAAGTAGGAAGACAGATCGTTGTTCATAGGCTTTTCCTCTTTAAAAATTATTTATTAATTTTGCTCCAAGTGTCCTTTAATGACACGGTACGGTTGAATACCGGATGGTCGGGAGTAGAGTCTTTGTCTACGTTGAAATAACCGATACGTTGGAACTGTAAGTAGTCAAGCGGCTTGGCATCGGCAAGGAACTTTTCCACATAACATTCGGTGAGTACCTTTAAGGAGTCTTCGTTAATCATTTCTTTCATGGCGGTCAGTGCGTCGCAATTTTTTGCTTCGCGGATGGCTGACATCTCATCGCGGGGATTTTCCACTTTCCAGAGCCGATCGTACAGACGGACTTCGGCTTTCAGACAGTGGTCGCAACTTACCCAGTGCAGTGTACCTTTCACCTTGCGGTTGCTTCCCGGCATGCCGGTTTTGGTGTCGGGGTCGTATTCGGCATAAACAGTGGTCACGTTGCCGTTTTCGTCTTTGTCGCAACCCGTACATTTCACGATATAGGCGTTTTTCAAGCGTACTTCCTGACCCGGAGTCATGCGAAAATACTTCTTCGGGGCATTTTCCATGAAGTCTTCACGTTCCATCCATAATTCGCGGCTGAATTCGATGAAGTGAGAACCTGCCGTCGGGTCTTCGGGGTTGTTGATGGCTTCCATCTTTTCCACCTGACCTTCGGGGTAATTGGTAATGACGAGTTTTACCGGATTGATAACGGCCGACACACGGGTGGAACGGACGTTGAGGTCTTCGCGTACGGCACTTTCGAGCAAGGCGAAATCATTCAGCGCATCATAGGTGGTATAGCCGATTTTATCCACAAAGTTACGGATGGATTCGGGGGAATATCCGCGGCGACGGAAGCCGCAAAGTGTCGGCATACGCGGGTCGTCCCAGCCGTTTACCAATCCTTCTTTCACTAAGATAAGCAGGTTTCGTTTACTCATCAGCGTGTAGTTCAGGTTCAGTTTGTTAAACTCATACTGATGCGGACGGTTATCGTCCAAGTCTTGTTCTTCTTTTACCCAATCCACAAACAAGTCGTAAAGTGGACGGTGGGGAACAAACTCCAAGGTGCAGAGAGAGTGCGTCACTCCTTCGAAGAAATCGCCTTGACCGTGGGCAAAGTCGTACATCGGGTAAGCTTTCCAAGTATCGCCGGTGCGGTGGTGCGGATGTTTCACCACACGGTAGATGATGGGGTCGCGGAAATGCATATTGGGGCTTGCCATGTCAATTTTGGCACGAAGTACCATCTTACCTTCTTCGATTTCACCGGTATTCATCTGCTTGAACAAAGCGAGACTTTCTTCTGCCGGGCGGTTGCGGTAAGGACTTTCGGTACCCGGTTGGGTGGGAGTTCCCTTTTGCGCGGCTATTTCTTCTGCCGACTGTTCGTCGATGTATGCCTTGCCTTCCTCAATCAAACGAACGGCAAAATCCCATAATTGTTGAAAATAGTCTGATGCGTAGTATTCATTGCCCCACTGGAAGCCTAACCATTGAATGTCTTCCTTGATGGCTTCCACGTATTCCATGTCTTCCTTCGTGGGATTGGTGTCATCAAAACGAAGGTTGCACACTCCGCCGTATCTTGCCGCGATTCCAAAATCCAGGCAAATGGCCTTGGCGTGTCCGATGTGGAGATATCCGTTGGGTTCGGGCGGAAAGCGCGTTTGTACACGGTTTCCGTTCTTGCCTTCGCTGAGGTCTTTCTCCACTGCTTGTTCAATGAAGTTCAAACTTCTCTTCTCTGTCACTTCGTTGTTATTCATTTCAGTCATAAGTAGTATTTTCTTTTTAATGCTTTTAATAAAGCGCAAAATTACATAAAGTTTTTGGGATATACATTATTTATAAAGAATATATCGTTCGTTTTTCTGTGTTTTTCTGCATGGGAAGGACTTTGAGAGCATATTTATAAAGTGAAATATATTTATATAATTCTCGGAAAAATCAGAAAGAAAAAAGTCAAAATATAGAAATGTCAGAAAAAACCTTGAAAAAGTCTTGTCAGTTGAAAAAAAAGTAGTAACTTTGTCACGTTGAAACAAAGATACAGCGTTGTTTGAATCCAAATCTTCATCAAAATGATAGACGATATAAGAATATGTTGAGAAACATGCTCTTTTATTTGCGAGGTTCAAGAAAAGGCTGCATCTTTGCAATGTTATCCTGAAAACAATCTTTTTACCTTAAAAAACTAATACCTATTGGAAACAGAAAAAAGGAGTCCTTGTGAAAAGACTCCTTTTTTATTTTCATATCGCTATGAAACATTCAGACATTTTCCTAACTTTGTGAGCTGAATCAGAATTGATAAATTATGGCACAACCATTAGCTGAGCGTCTGCGCCCCAAGACGCTGGACGATTATATCGGACAAAAGCACCTGGTGGGGCAGGGTGCCGTCTTGCGTCAAATGATTGACGCGGGGCGTATATCTTCTTTTATCCTGTGGGGACCTCCGGGAGTAGGGAAGACCACATTGGCGCAAATCATCGCTAATCGTTTGGAGACTCCTTTTTATACTCTTAGCGCGGTGACCGGCGGGGTGAAGGATGTACGCGATGTGATAGACAAGGCACGAAGCAACCGTTTCTTCAATCGGATGAGTCCTATCCTTTTCATCGATGAAATCCATCGTTTCAGTAAGTCGCAACAAGATTCGCTGCTCGGAGCCGTTGAAACGGGAGTGGTGACACTGATTGGCGCCACTACCGAAAATCCTTCTTTTGAAGTGATACGTCCTTTGCTCTCCCGCTGCCAGCTTTATGTTCTCAAGTCTCTCGAAAAAGATGATTTGCTGGAACTTCTGCATAACGCAATTGTAAAGGATGCTTATATGAAAGAGCGAAATATCGAACTGGCGGAAACGGATGCCATGCTCCGCTATTCGGGTGGTGACGCACGAAAGCTCCTTAATATATTGGAATTGGTGGTGGAAGCCGATGGCGATGCCGACAAGGTTGTCATTACCGATGAAAAAGTGGTGGAGCGGTTGCAGCAGAATCCGTTGGCTTATGACAAAGAAGGAGAAATGCACTACGACATCATATCCGCTTTCATCAAGTCCATTCGCGGAAGCGACCCCGACGGTGCGCTTTATTGGCTTGCCCGCATGGTAGAGGGTGGGGAAGACCCTGCTTTCATTGCGAGGCGATTGGTTATCTCGGCTTCGGAAGACATTGGCTTGGCCAATCCGAACGCTTTACTGTTGGCCAATGCCGCTTTTGATGCAGTGTTGAAAATCGGTTGGCCGGAGGGACGTATTCCCTTGGCGGAAGCAACGGTATATCTGGCTACCAGCCCTAAAAGCAATTCGGCTTACGAAGGTATAAACACCGCGCTTCAAGTAGTGCGCGAGACCGGGAATTTACCCGTCCCTCTGCATTTGCGGAATGCGCCCACCAAGCTGATGAAACAATTAGGTTATGGTAAGGATTATAAATATGCCCACGCTTACGAGGGGCATTTCGTACATCAGCAGTTTCTGCCCGATGATGTGAAGAATGTCCGCCTTTGGTATCCGCAACCCAATGCGCAGGAGGTTAAGTTGAAGGAACGGATGCAGAGTCTGTGGGGTGAACGGTTTAAAGATGGAGAATAACAAACATATAATGAAAATAGTAGTATTAGACGGTTATGCCCTTAATCCCGGCGATTTGTCGTGGAAAGGGATGGAAACTTTGGGCGAATTGACAGTGTATGAGCGGACTTCACCCGAAGAATTGCAGGAACGTGCTTTCGATGCAGATGCTCTGGTGACGAATAAAGTAGTGATTGGTGAAGCCCAAATGGCAGCCTTGCCTCGGTTGAAATACATCGGTGTGCTGGCTACGGGATATAATGTGATTGACGTGCAGGCCGCCGGGAAGCGCGGCATTGTCGTGACGAACATCCCGGCATACAGTACGGCTTCGGTGGCCCAAACGGTATTTGCCCATCTGCTGACCATCACGCAGCGAGTGGAGCATTATTCAAACGCCAACCGAGAAGGAAAGTGGACCGGCAATGCCGATTTTTGTTATTGGAATACCGAACTTGTCGAGTTGGAAGGTAAACGGATGGGTATCGTTGGATTTGGCAATATCGGAAAGGCGGTGGCACGCATTGCTTTGGCTTTCGGCATGGAGGTGGCGGCTTATACTTCCAAGTTGCAATCGGAGCTTCCGTCCGGTGTACAGAAAATGGATTTGGATGAAATGTTTAGCCGATGTGATGTAGTGACGTTGCATTGTCCGCTCACACCCGAAACGCAAGGCATGGTAAACGAAGCCCGCTTGAAAACCATGAAACCCCATGCCATTCTTATCAATACAGGACGGGGAGCATTGGTGGACGAACGGGCATTGGCCGATGCTTTAAATCGCGGGGTTATAGCAGCGGCCGGCGTGGATGTTCTCTCGTCCGAACCACCTTTGGCGGACAATCCCTTGCTCACGGCAAAAAACTGCTTTGTCACGCCTCACATTGCTTGGGCGACACTTGAAGCACGTACTCGACTGATGGATATTGCGGTGAAGAATTTGCAAGGATTCATCAGCGGAGATATTATTAATAATGTAGCTAAATAAAAAGATGGAAACAGAAAGAATAGAAAAAGCAGTATCCTTATTTAAGGAGGGTTATAACTGTTCGCAGTCTGTTGTGGCTGCTTTCGCCGATAAATATGGTTTCACCCGCGAGCAGGCTTTGCGTATGTCAGCCTCTTTCGGCGGAGGTATCGGGCGGATGCGCGAGACTTGTGGAGCCGCTTGCGGTATGTTTTTATTGGCCGGTTTGGAAACCGGTGCTGTCGATGGTGCCGACCGTGAGGGAAAAGCGGCCAATTATGCCTTGGTGCAGGAGTTGGCGGAAGAGTTCAAACGTCGGAACGGTGCCTTAAAATGCGCCGATTTGTTGGGATTGTCGCAACAAGAACCGGTTGTATCCACTCCCGAAGCCCGCACTGCCCTGTATTACGCCAAGCGTCCATGTGCGAAAATGGTGGAAGAAGCCGCCCGAATCTGGTGTGAATACCTGGAAAAACAGCGTAAGTGAGATATAAACTATATCAGCCTCATGGATTCTTCTACGTTGCATTCACTCCTTTCACCGCCCGTTAATGCGTTGATTATCAAAGTCTCCATGTGAAGGGAGCTTCGAAAAGCTCCTTTCACCGTTTCACACCGGCATGCCAAGATAAACGTTTTTCCGGCCGACAGTATGAAAAGAACGGATTGGAAGTTCTTCTTACATCCGTATAAAGATGCTGAAATGCGCGTCATGTCACTTCGGTGGCAGAGTTCTGCCACCTTGATGGCAGAACTCTGCCAACATGTTACACTGTCCTGGCAATTCAGGTGAAAAACTCCATTTACCCTGCTTCATCCGGTGCCGGGTTTGTAAGATGTCGCGATGGGTGACTACCGGCAGTGAATCAGGGCGAATGTGAAGGGGTGAAAGGGGATTATTTGCTCTCATTTCACACTATGATATTGGTTGTCAGTGGGTTGGAGATGGGTGAAAGGAGTGAACCCTTGAAAAAAGATATTGTAATGATGCAGGTAATTTTAAGGACATCAGCGCATATCTTGATTTCACGGAATCTATAGATGTCGTACCTGCCGAATTCTATGATGTCGGCGGCGGATGTTTCCATTGTACGACTTGCGGAAATCGGAAACAAACGAAACAAAATCCAACCGTCTGTCTTGCTGTAAAATCCACCTCTTCTTGCAAACTTCGACCGATTTTAACTGAAAGAGCCGTGTGACCGCTTATCAAATTTTGCCCTCATCCTGTCATTTTTACGTAAGTTCTTTGTATCTTTGCACCTAAATATAGAATAGGAACATGAAAAAGATTAGAAACTTCTGCATTATTGCGCATATCGACCACGGAAAATCGACCTTGGCGGACCGTTTGTTGGAATATACACAAACCATCAAAGTAACCGAGGGACAGATGCTGGACGATATGGACTTGGAAAAGGAGCGCGGCATCACCATCAAGAGCCATGCCATTCAGATGGAATATACTTATCAAGGAGAAAAATACATTCTTAACCTGATTGATACTCCGGGACACGTGGATTTCTCGTACGAAGTGTCACGTTCCATTGCCGCTTGCGAGGGGGCTTTGCTTGTGGTGGACGCTTCACAGGGGGTACAGGCGCAAACCATTTCCAACCTTTACATGGCTTTGGAACATGACCTTGAAATCATTCCCGTGATGAATAAGTGTGACATGGACAGTGCCATGCCCGATGAAGTGGAAGACGAAATAGTGGAGCTGCTCGGTTGCAAACGT
The DNA here is from genome assembly GCA_964469845.1 of uncultured Phocaeicola sp. GTDB lineage: Bacteria > Bacteroidota > Bacteroidia > Bacteroidales > Bacteroidaceae > Phocaeicola. Next base: position 28,618 of record CAYXZF010000004.1, on the reverse strand, counting down.
GAAGAAATAATCCGCGCTTCGGGCAAAACCGGGTTGGGGGTAGAGGAAATCTTGAACGCCGTAGTGGAACGGGTTCCGCATCCGACGGGTGATGAAGAAGCGCCTTTACAAGCCTTGATTTTCGACTCAGTGTTTAACTCCTTCCGAGGCATTATCGCTTACTTTAAAATAGAAAACGGTGTTATCCGCAAGGGTGACAAAGTGAAGTTTTTCAATACCGGCAAGGAATATGATGCCGATGAAATCGGTGTGCTGAAAATGGACATGATTCCCTGCAACGAACTTCGTACCGGTGATGTGGGCTACATCATTTCGGGTATCAAGACCTCGAAGGAAGTGAAAGTGGGCGATACCATCACGCACATAGCACGTCCGTGTGAGAAAGCCATTTCCGGTTTTGAAGAAGTGAAGCCGATGGTATTTGCCGGTGTCTATCCCATCGAAGCGGAAGATTATGAAAACCTCCGCGCTTCATTGGAAAAACTTCAGTTGAACGACGCTTCATTGACTTTCTCGCCCGAATCGTCCGTAGCTTTGGGCTTCGGTTTCCGTTGCGGTTTCTTGGGACTGCTTCACATGGAAATCGTGCAGGAACGACTCGACAGGGAGTTTGATATGAACGTCATCACCACAGTCCCGAACGTGTCTTACATGGTGTACGACAAGCACGGCGAGGTGAAAGAAGTACACAATCCGTCGGGAATGCCCGAAGTGACGTTGATTGATCACATCGAAGAACCGTTTATCCGTGCGTCCATCATTACCACGACCAATTACATCGGTCCCATCATGACGCTTTGTTTGGGCAAGCGCGGTGAATTGGTGAAGCAAGAATACATCTCCGGCAATCGTGTGGAGATATTTTATGACATTCCGCTTGGCGAAATCGTTATTGACTTCTACGATAAGTTGAAGAGCATCTCGAAGGGATACGCTTCGTTCGACTATCACATGAACGGATTCCGACCGTCCAAACTTGTCAAACTTGACATCTTGCTCAATGGTGAGCCGGTGGATGCGCTCTCTACTTTGACCCACGTGGACAATGCCGAAAGTTTCGGCCGACGCATGTGCGAGAAGTTAAAGGAACTCATACCGCGCCAGCAGTTTGACATAGCCATTCAGGCTGCCATCGGAGCGAAGATTATCGCTCGCGAAACGGTGAAGCAAGTGCGTAAGGACGTGACGGCCAAATGTTATGGCGGTGACGTCAGCCGTAAGCGCAAGCTGTTGGAAAAGCAGAAGAAAGGCAAAAAACGCATGAAGCAGATTGGTAACGTGGAAGTACCTCAGAAAGCGTTCCTTGCCGTGCTTAAATTGGATTAAAAGAAATTTGCTAACCTTTAATCATCATCATTATGAAAATGCTGAAAATTTGCGCGATGGCGGTCGGTCTGTTGTGGATGACCGCATCGTGCTCTAATCATCTGATTAGCGATGAAGCCGAGCGTGCTGCCGTTCAGAGTGATTTCGACGTTCGGGTCGCTTCATTGAATCAAGGAAATTTGTTCGAAGTATTCGAGCAGGAAATGAGTGACCGACAGCGGGAAGCGATGACTTTCCTTTACGCCTACATGCCGTTGGGCGACATTACCGACTATCCCGGCGAGTTTTTCTTGGAAAACATTGACTGCTCGCTGAAAGCCCGGGAGGAAATGCCGTGGGGTAAATCCGTACCCGAACGCGAATTCCGTCATTTCGTGTTGCCGGTGCGTGTGAATAATGAAAACTTGGACAACAGTCGAAAGGTGTTCTACGAAGAGTTGAAAGACCGGGTAAAGAATCTCTCGTTGCACGATGCCGTGTTGGAAGTGAATCACTGGTGTCACGAAAAGGTGGTCTATACTCCATCGGATGCCCGTACCAGTTCTCCGTTGGCATCGGTCAAGACCGCTTACGGCCGTTGCGGCGAAGAGTCTACATTCACGGTGGCTGCACTCCGTTCGGTCGGTATCCCCGCCCGTCAGGTCTATACACCGCGTTGGGCTCACACCGATGATAATCATGCTTGGGTAGAAGCTTGGGTGGACGGCCGGTGGTGTTTTTTAGGTGCTTGCGAGCCGGAACCCGTGCTCAACCTCGGTTGGTTTAACGCCCCCGCTTCGCGTGGTATGCTGATGCACACCAAGGTGTTCGGTCGTTACAACGGTCCCGAAGAAGTGATGCTCCGAAATTCCAACTTTACCGAGATTAACGTTATCGGCAATTATGCACCCAGTGTCGTTGCCAATGTACAGGTAGTGGATGCTTCGGGCAATCCGGTGGAAGATGCCAAGGCGGAATTTAAGGTGTACAATTATGCCGAGTTTTATACCGTAGCCGCTAAACAGACAGATGCTCGCGGTATGACTTCTCTTTCTGCTGGTAAAGGCGATATGCTTGTCTGGGCTTCGAAAGACGGTAAGTTTGGTTATGGAAAACTGTCGTTCGGCAAGGATGCCGAGCTGGTGGTGAAATTGGACAAGGAACCCGGAACAACCTATTCCGTGGAATTGGACATCATTCCGCCTGCCGAAGGCTTCAACATGCCGGAAGTCACTCCCGAACAGCGTGCGGAGAACACTCGCCGAATGGCAGTGGAAGACTCTATCCGTAATGCTTATGTGGCGACTTTCATGACCGAAGCATCGGCTCGTGAATTTGCTGCGAAGTATAAGCTCGATGAAGAGGCCGTGGCTAAAATCTTGGTGGCTTCGCGCGGCAACCACGATGTCATCACCAACTTCCTTGCCCGTCTTCGCTCGGACAAGTCAAAAGCCGGCGGCATCGACATGTTGCAGCGAATTTCCGCCAAGGATCTCCGCGATGTCAGTCTTGAAGTGCTGATAGACCACATGCAGTCGCATGTTTACAAGGAAAACATGGACTACTTCCGTCGCTATATCCGCAATCCGCGCGTGAGCAACGAAATGCTGACTCCTTATAAGGCTTTCTTTGAAAAAAACATTCCCGAAGCGGACAAGGCTGCTTTCAAGGCTGACTGGATGAAATTGGCCGACTGGGTGTCCGAAAATATCCGTGTGGATGCTCATTGTAATCTGGGTGGTGCGCCTATCTCTCCGGCCGGAGTCTGGAAGGCACGTGTGGCCGACGCCCACAGTCGAGACATCTTTTTCGTTTCGATGGCTCGCAGTTTGGGTATCCCGTCACGTATCGATGAAGTGACCGGCAAGGTTCAACTCATCAGTGCGGCCGACGGAGTTATTGACGTAAACTTTGGAGCAACGGAACAGGCGACAGCCAAAAGCGGTAAGTTGGTGGCCGGATACAAGCCTATCAAGTCGCTTGCCGATCCGAAGTATTATTCTCATTTCACCATCTCCAAACTCACGGATAGCGGTACGTTGCAGTTGCTCAATTATGATGAAGGAGACATTGACATGGGCGAAGGAGCCACTTGGAGCAATCTACTCAAAGAAGGAACTGCACTGGATGAAGGCAATTACGTGATGGTATCCGGTACTCGTTTAGCCAATGGCGGTGTGCTGGCCGATTTGGAATTTTTCTCCATTCAACCTCGCAAGACTACCCGTCTTGACCTCGTTATGCGAGAAACCACTCACGAAATCCAAGTGATTGGCAATTTCAATTCCGAATCGCTTTACAAGCCGTTGGACAGCGAACAATTGAAATCCATTCTTTCTACCACAGGTCGCGGTTACTATGTCGTGGCGGTGTTGGGTGTCAATCAAGAACCTACCAACCATGCCCTTCGCGATATTGCCGCCTTGGCTAAGGATTTTGAACAGTGGGGTAGAAGTATGGTGTTGCTTTTCCCGAGTGAGGAAGATTATGCCAAGTTCCGTCCGCAGGACTTTCCGGGTTTACCCAAGAACATTACTTTCGGTATCGATAAGGACGGCTCCATTCAGGAACAGATTGCTCGTGAAATGAAGCTCTCCAATAAGACCATTCTGCCGATGTTTATCATCGGAGATACTTTCAATCGGGTGGTGTTTGTCTCACAAGGCTATACCATCAGCTTGGGTGAACAACTGATGAAAGTAATTCATAAACTTTAATTCATAAGCATTGTGCTACGGTGAAAGGAGACAATCAAGGGCTTCTTTCACCGTTTTTTTTTGAGGATTTCTTTCTGTTGTTTTTACGTATGGATTACGATTCGGGACAGGCGGAGGAAAGAGGATGCTCCTGTTCCCTAATTGTCCAAAAGAGAAAGGATAGTCATTGTTTAAAGCTTTGATTCTTCGCAAAATGAGTAGTAAAAAAGAACTTCAGCCTAATCGTTTGAAAGTAAGATGGCTGAAGTTCTTTTTAATTTTTAATCGAGGTCGTCATCGTCATCGAAATCGTTCTTTTTTCTTTTCGACTTGCTTTTTTCACGCTCTTTCTTTTCTTGTGCTTCATCAAGTTCGTCTTTCTTCGCCATCTCGGCTACGGCTGCTTTAACTATTTCGGGGTCGGTCACATTCTTTTGATATTCTTCGATTTTCACGGTTCCACCCATTGATACTTTGGTGTTTCGATAAATCATTCCACTTTCGTAAGTGCTTCTTCCTGAGAAATGGAATTCGTGCGTACCGGTCTGTTCGGCTATTTCCCGGATGTTTGAAGGATTAATTCCGCAACCCGGCATAATGATGATGCGTCCATCGGCTTGTTCGACCAACTTTTTCAGTAAGGGAATACCTGTTACGGCATCAGCCTCTTGACCGGAGGTGAGGATGCGGTCGCATCCCAATTCGATAATCTGCTCCAAAGCCTCTTTCGGGTCGCGACACATGTCAAAGGCGCGATGGAAAGTGACGCTCATGTTGCCAACGGCATTCATTAGTTTCTTCATGGCCGGAATGTCTACATTGCCTTCGGCGGTAAGGCAGCCGAATACTACTCCGTCTGCTCCCAACTGGCGAGCGACCTTGATGTCGTGAAGCATGATTTCTTGTTCCTGATGATTGTAGAGAAAGTCACCGCCTCGCGGACGGATGATTACATGCAACTTGGTACGCTGCAACAATTGCCTGGCCATGCGGATTTCGCCGAAAGACGGTGTGGTTCCTCCTTCGGGAATGCCTGCGCATAATTCCACGCGGTAGGCTCCGCCTTCTTGTGCTTTCACCGCACTTTCTACAGAATTGGCACAAATTTCTATTTTTGATTTTCCACTCATAATATGTTGTTTCTTTGTCCTCTTTGAAAGAGAATCTGTTTTCTAAATTAAGATATATTCATTAGTATTAGCTAATTACTTGCAAATATAGTTATAAAGTCATATTGTTAAAATAAAAATCAAAAAAAATATTTTTATGAAGTGATGGTTTTTGAAGTTTTTTCTTTTTATGGAGGAAGAAGTGCGACTTTTCTTTGCCATGCCGGTCGAAAAACAAAAAAATATGTGGAAAATCCGGTCTTATGCTTTATAGTGTCCGATTAAAGTGTTATTTTTGCACGTATTTTGTAATGTGGAGTTTGCAATAATGGCAGGTATCATCAAACATCAAGGTCGAATAGAGAGTGTAGAGGGACGGCACATCCGGGTACGGATTGTGCAGACTTCGGCATGCTCTGCGTGCAGCATCAAGGGGCATTGCAACGCTTCGGAGAGTAAAGACAAACTGGTGGACGTGTACGAATATCGGAACATAACCTACCGAGTGGGAGAGGAAGTCGTGGTTTATGGCACTACAACGATGGGTATGCAGGCGGTCATTTTGGCCTTTGGCGTTCCGTTTTTGGTCTTGTTGGCTGCCGTATTCGTTGCGATGCGGATGACCGGCGGCGATGAATTGTTGTCGGCCGGGGTTGCATTGCTTTCGTTGCTTCCCTATTACCTTATTATATATATGTGCAGAGGAAAATTGAGTAAACGCTTTTCATTTACGATTGAAACTATAAATAATTAATAATTAACTTTAACGTATGGATTTAATTCTAATTGCAGTGATTTCGTTGGGTACGATAGGCTTGATTGCCGCGGTGATTCTGTATGTCGCTTCCAAGAAGTTTGCTGTGTACGAAGACCCGCGTATTGCCCGGGTGAGCGAAGTACTTCCCCAGGCAAATTGCGGCGGATGCGGTTATCCCGGATGTGGCGGTTTTGCCGGTGCCTGTGTAAAGGCTGCCGATGCAGGTTCGTTAGAAGGGAAGATGTGTCCGGTAGGCGGTGCTCCGGTCATGGAGAAAGTAGCCGCCATTTTAGGAATGGAAGCCGTTGCCGCCGAACCCAAGGTTGCGGTGGTGAGATGTAACGGCAGTTGTGAGAATCGTCCGCGCACGGCTCTTTACGATGGAGCCAAGTCGTGTGCCATCGCTCATGCCACTTCGGGTGGCGAGACCGGTTGCGCCTTCGGCTGTTTGGGCTGTGGCGACTGTGTGGCAGCCTGTCCGTTTGATGCCATTCACATGAACCCTGAGACAGGGCTTCCTGAGGTGGATGAAGATAAGTGTACGGCGTGTGGAGCCTGCTCTAAGGCTTGTCCTCGTCACATCATCGAAATCCGTCCCAAGGGCAAGAACAACCGTCGCATGGTGGTGATGTGTGTAAACAAGGACAAGGGTGCCGTTGCCAACAAGGCTTGCAAGGCCAGCTGTATCGGTTGCGGAAAGTGTGTGAAGATATGCCCGTTCGAGGCCATCACGCTGGAAAACAATCTGGCATATATCGACCCTGCCAAGTGTAAGTCTTGTCGCAAGTGCGAGCAGGAATGCCCCAAGGGTGCCATCCATGCCATCAACTTCCCTCCGCGCAAGCCGAAGGCAGAAGCTCCGGCCGCTGAATCTGTGGCCAAGCCCGTAGCTCCTCAGACGGAAACTCCGAAGACCGAGGCTCCGAAAGCGGAAGCATAATGAGAGTTCAACGTAAGTAAAAACTAAAAAAATATAACAGTGAAGACATTTAGAATTGGCGGAGTACATCCGGCAGAAAATAAATTGTCGGCAGGCAAAGCCATCGAAACCCTTGCTCTCCCGAAGCAGGCGGTGTTTCCTTTGTCGCAGCACATCGGTGCTCCCGCCACTGCCATCGTCAAGAAAGGTGACGTGGTGAAGGTGGGCACAAAGATTGCTGAGGCAGGCGGTTTTGTATCGGCGGCTATCTTCTCGTCCGTGTCCGGTAAGGTGAACAAGGTGGACAGCATCATCGATGCCAGCGGCTACCGCAAGCCGGCCATCTTCATCGACGTAGAGGGTGACGAGTGGGAAGAAAGCATCGACCGCAGCACGACATTGGTGAAGGAATGTAACCTGAAGCCCGAAGAGATTGTAGCTAAAATCAAGGAGGCAGGTGTAGTAGGTATGGGTGGTGCTTGTTTCCCCACTCACGTGAAACTTTCTCCTCCTCCGGGATGCAAGGCCGAATGTGTGATAATCAACGCCGTAGAGTGCGAACCTTACTTGACAGCCGACCACCGTCTGATGCTTGAAAAGGCTGACGAGATTCTGGTGGGCGTGAGCATCTTGATGAAGGCTGTGAACGTGACCAAAGGATACATCGGCATTGAAAACAACAAGCCCGATGCCATCCGTCTGATGACCGAAAAGGCTGCTCAATACTCCAACATCGAAGTCGTCCCCTTGCAGGTGAAGTATCCGCAGGGAGGTGAAAAGCAATTGATTGACGCGGTCATCGCCCGTCAGGTGCCGGCTCCTCCTGCTATTCCTATCCACGTGGGTGCGGTGGTACAGAACGTGGGTACAGCCTATGCCGTTTATGAAGCGGTGCAAAAGAACAAGCCTTTGTTTGAACGCATTGTGACCGTGACCGGCAAGTCCGTGAAGAATCCTTCCAACTTCCTCACCCGTATGGGTACTCCCATGAGCCGGCTCATCGAAGCGGCGGGTGGCCTACCCGAAGATACCGGTAAGGTCATCGGTGGTGGTCCGATGATGGGTAAGGCGTTGCTGAACATCGAAGTACCTATTTGCAAAGGTAGTTCCGGTGTGCTCATCATGAATGATAAGGAAGCCGCCCGTGCGGCCGAAAGTCCCTGTATCCGTTGTGCCAAGTGTGTCAGTGCCTGTCCGATGGGACTGGAACCTTTCCTGCTTGCCACTTTGTCGGCTCAGAAGGATTGGGAGAGAGTGGAAAAAGAAGATGTAATGTCGTGCATCGAGTGCGGCTCGTGTCAGTTCACCTGCCCGTCTCAGCGCTATCTGTTGGATTATATCCGCTTGGGTAAAGGTACGGTAGGTGGCATTATTCGTGCACGCAATGCTAAAAAGTAAAAAAGACAATGGCTAATAAATTAATTGTATCATTATCGCCCCACGTGCATAGCGGTGACAGTGTGCAGAAGAATATGTATGGTGTCATCATCGCCTTGATTCCTGCCTTGTTGGTGTCATTTTATATGTTCGGTTTGGGAGCAGTGGTAGTAACCCTTACTTCGGTTGCTGCCTGTGTATTCTTTGAGTGGGCTATCACGAAGTTTATTCTGAAGAGAGAAGTTTGTACCATTTGTGACGGTTCGGCTGTCTTGACCGGCTTGTTGCTGGCATTCAACCTGCCTTCCAACCTGCCTTTATGGATTATCATTATCGGTGCCTTGTTTGCTATCGGTGTAGGTAAGATGACTTTTGGCGGTTTGGGCTGCAATCCGTTCAATCCCGCTTTGGTAGGCCGTATCTTCTTGTTGATTTCATTTCCCGTGCAGATGACCTCTTGGCCGACTGTTCAGCAATGGGCAAGTTATACGGATGCCGAAACCGGAGCTACTCCGTTAGCCTTGATGAAAATGGCTGTGAAAGGTGACGCGAATGCTTTGAGTCAGCTCCCGGATACCTTGAGCTTGTTTTTGGGTAACAATCCGGGCTGTATCGGTGAAGTAAGTACATTGGCCTTGCTGCTTGGCTTCGGCTATATGTTGTGGAAGAAGATTATTTCTTGGCACATTCCGGTATCTATTTTGGCTACCGTGTTTGTGTTTTCCGGACTGATGAACTTGGTTGATCCGGTGGCTTACGCTTCGCCGTTGGTTCATCTCTTTACCGGTGGTTTGATGCTTGGTGCCATCTTTATGGCTACCGACTATGTGACATCGCCGATGACTCACAAAGGCATGATTGTTTATGGTGTGGCTATCGGATTCCTGACCGTAGTTATCCGTAACTTTGGTGCTTATCCGGAAGGTATGTCATTCGCCATCTTTATCATGAATGCGTTTACTCCGCTCATCAATAACTATTGTAAACCTAAAAGATTCGGGGAGGTGAAGAAATGAAAAAGTTGGAATCATCTTTGAAGAATATGGCACTCGTCCTGACGGGCGTAGCCGTGTTGGCCGGTGGCTTGTTGGGATTTGTGTACGACTTGACCAAGAAACCTATTGCCGAAGCGAATGCCAAGGCATTGAGTGATGCCATTGCGCTTGTGGTTCCGGGTTTTGATAATAATCCGGCGGAAGCTCCCGAATCTATTGATGTAAAGGGCGTTTCGTACAAAGTGTATAAAGCGACCAAGGGTGGAGAGTTTATCGGTGCTGCCGTGGAGGCTTCGGCTAATGGATTTGGCGGTACGCTGACTGTACTTGTCGGTTTTGACAAAGCAGGCAATATCATCGACTACTCGTTGTTGAGCCATGCCGAAACTCCGGGTCTTGGTTCGAAAGCTTCTGACTGGTTCAAAAAAGGTCAGAAAGGCGACATTACCGGAAAGAATCCCGGTCAGGGTGAATTGATGGTGAGTAAGGATGGTGGCGATGTAGATGCCATTACGGCTTCCACCATCACCAGCCGTGCTTTCTTGAAAGCTGTAAACGATGCATACGCTGCTTATAGCGGACAGAATGTAGACGGTACCAGTAGTGCCACTCAAACTAATACTAACAATTAAAGAAAGGAGAACAGACTATGAATAATTTCAAAATATTGATGAACGGGATTATTAAGGAAAATCCTACGTTCGTACTCCTTTTGGGTATGTGTCCTACGCTGGGAACTACCTCTTCAGCCATTAACGGTATGGGTATGGGCTTGGCTACGATGGCGGTACTCATTTGTTCCAACTTCTTGATTTCTTGCATCAAGAACATCGTGCCCGACATGGTGCGTATCCCTGCCTATGTCGTGGTTATCGCCTCGTTGGTGACTATCCTTCAGATGGTGATGCAGGCCTTTGTGCCGGCGTTATACGCTACATTGGGCTTGTTCATCCCGTTGATTGTGGTGAACTGCATCATTTTGGGACGTGCCGAGGCCTTCGCTGCCAAGAACGGTCCGATAGCTTCCATCTTCGATGGATTGGGCATCGGTCTGGGCTTTACACTGGCCTTGACATTGCTGGGCGGTGTGCGTGAATTTTTGGGAACAGGTAAGTTGTTTGATGTCACCATCTTGCCGGAAGAATACGGCATGTTGATATTTGTGCTTGCTCCGGGTGCGTTCATCGCTTTGGGTTTCCTGATTGCGATTGTGAATAAGTTGAAAAAGCATAACCCGTAAAACATAAAGAATATGGAATATATATTGATATTTATCACCGCTATCTTTGTGAACAACATCGTGTTGTCACAATTCTTGGGTATCTGTCCGTTTCTCGGTGTGTCCAAGAAAGTTGAAACGGCTACGGGTATGGGTGCTGCCGTTGCTTTCGTTTTGGTTATTGCTACGATTGTAACCTACATTGTACAGAAGTTCGTACTCGAAGCTTTCGGGTTGGAATACTTGCAGACCATTGCTTTTATTCTTATTATTGCCGCTTTGGTGCAAATGGTGGAAATCATCTTGAAAAAAGTGTCTCCGGCACTTTATCAGGCTTTGGGCGTATTCCTTCCGTTGATTACGACCAATTGCTGTATTCTAGGTGTGGCTATACTCGTAGCCAACGGTACTTATAATGCACAAGGTTTGGAACCCGGTTTGCTGACCGGCGTTGTCTTTGCATTTGCTACCGCTCTTGGTTTTGCTTTGGCAATGGTTCTTTTTGCCGGCATTCGCGAACAGTTGAGTCTGGTGAACATACCTAAAGGTATGCAGGGTATGTCTATTGCTTTGGTTACTGCCGGTTTGCTCGCCATGGCTTTCATGGGATTTTCGGGCGTGGACAAGGGACTGGCTGCGCTGTTTGGAGTATAATAAAGTTTCTGTATACATTAAAGGAGTCCGGGACGTGTATCTCGGACTCCTTTTGTTTAAATTTCTCCTTGAATGTTCTTGTTATTCATTTTTTATCTTTATCTTTGCCGTAGATTAAAAACGTGAAGAGAATGACCTTGATAGTACTGGCGGCCACGATGGGAAATAAATATGGTGGGTTGAAGCAGCTGGAAGGGATAGGTCCCAATGGCGAAACCATACTGGATTTTTCTGTATTCGATGCCGTAAGAGCAGGATTTGATAGAATCGTGTTTGTGATAAGCAAACATTTTGATAAAGAATTTAAGCAATTGGTATCCGGTAAATACGAACATTTGGTAGAAGTGGAATACGTATATCAAGATGTAGAAACCATACCTATTGAAAAGCGGAATCCCAAACGGACAGCATTATACGGTTCGGTGAGGGCTGTGCTTATGGCAAGGCATTTGATTGATTCGCCTTTTGGTGTTATCAATGCGGTGAACTTCTATCAGGAAGAGAGCTTTCGATTGCTGTACGCGCATCTGCAAACATTGTCTGCGGCAAAGGATTACCGCAGCGTAAATGTCTGTTTCCGGTTGCGTAATGTTTTGGCCGAAAGCGGAGGGGTGACGCGGGGAATCTGTGAAGTGGATGAAAACGGGTATCTGGTATCGGTTACGGACAGGTTGGGAGTGGAGCGTATAAGCGGTACTCCGATGTTTCCCAATCAGGTGCACAAATGGGAACCGCTGGATGAAAACAGTCTGGTATCAATGAACATGTGGGGATTTATGCCCGATGTTTTTGATGAAATGCAGACAGCTTTCGATTGCTTTTTGGAAGTGAACGGAAAGGACATGAAAGCCCATTATTCGATACCTGCCTTTATGAATGGCCGGATAGAAAAGGGAGACAGGGTGAAAGTCGTAGAAACCCCGGCTCGATGGATGGGACTGGTTTCGCATGATGACAAGATTCAAGTCGTTTTGCGTATCAATGAAATGATACGCAAAGGGATATATCCTCGAAAATTGTTTCAATCCAATGAAGAGGAGGGTGTCTCAGATGGAAACTTGCATTAGGTAGAATTCAATAACGGATGAAGATATTTAACGAACAATGGACGTTATTGTACGTTCTATTGTTGCAACATCTGAAATCTCTTGTAGGTATGCGAATACAGACAGGAGGGAACATATGCACAGAGTGTGCGTAAAGCAGATGATGCATAGTAGTTTTGTCGTGTTTTATTTTGTGTTTGTGTTTTGGCTGTCCTCTGACGTGAGTCGGGGGACAGTTTTTGTTTACTCCAAAGCCCGCTGGCGGCAGAAGTAACCACTGAAAATTTCGTCTATATACTCCACTTGTTCGCAGAAGATGCCGAAAACCGATGAACCCGAACCGCTCATGGCTGCATAGACGGCTCCCATGTCATAAAGTTTGTCCTTGATGGCCGCTATTTCGGGATATATTTTGAAAATGCTTTCCTCGAAGTCATTTTTCATTAACTTCTTCCAATTTTCGACGGGCTGCCGGATGATGTCTTTTAGTGAATACTCCGGTTGTTGCGGGTGTATGCCTGCATAGGCTTCCTTGGTAGAAACGAAGATGTCCGGTTTGACCAAAACGAGGTAATATCCTTTTAAGGACAGTTCGATGGGCTCGAATACATTGCCGATTCCGGTGGCGAATACAGGTTTGTTGCGGATGAAGAAAGCGCAATCCGCTCCCAAGCGTGCGGCGTATTCTTCCAACTGTTCCGCGCTGAGTTCAAGTTTGAATTTTTCGTTCAGCAGTTTGAGCATAAAAGCGGCATCCGATGAACCTCCACCCAGTCCTGCACCGGTTGGGATGTGTTTGTACATGTGGATGTCCACCGCAGGCAAATCCGGATAATCCTGCTTCAGCAGTCGATATGCCTTTACCACCAAGTTGTCGTCCGGCTCTCCTTCGATGGGCACTCCGCTGTTTTTCAAAGCATATTCGGCTTCGCCTTTCAACTTTGTTACTTCCAGCGCATCCTGTAAATTGATGGGATAAAACACTGTTTCCAGATTGTGATAACCATCGGGACGCTTTTCTACGATGTTCAGTCCCAGGTTAATTTTCGCGTTAGGGTATGTTATCATACTTCGGTTGATAATTGAAGTTAATACTATCGTTAATAAATTCGGAGGTCAAATATAGAGAATTAATAGGGAAAATTCTATCTTTGCGGCACTAAATTTTAGAGAAATGGCAGAACAGAGAAGAAATACACGCACATCTCGGTCGACGGCGACCGCCCGTCCGGTTGATGAATACGGGCATTTGCAGCCGCAAGCGCTTGATTTTGAAGAAGCGGTGATTGGGGCATTAATGATTGAAAAGGATGCTTATTCGGTGGTCAGCGAAATACTTCGTCCGGAGTCTTTTTACGAACCTAAGCATCAGTTGCTTTATAAAGCGATTACCACCTTGGCCATGCGTCAGCAACCCATTGATATCCTGACGGTGGCCGAGCAACTTCGCACCACGGGCGAATTGGAGGAAGCCGGCGGACCCTTTTACATCACTCAATTGAGCGGTAAGGTGGCTTCGTCCGCCCACATCGAATATCACGCCCGTATCATCGCGCAGAAGTTTCTGGCTCGCGAACTGATTACTTACACCAGCAACATCCAGACGAAAGCGTTCGATGAAACGCAGGATGTGGATGATTTGGTGCAGGAAGCGGAAGGAAAGCTTTTTGAAATCTCGCAGAAAAACATGAAGAAGGACTATACGCAAATCAATCCCGTCATTCAGGAAGCTTATGAGATGCTTCAGAAGGCGGCGGCTCGTACCGATGGTTTGAGTGGTTTGGAAAGTGGTTTTCATTCGCTTGACAAGATGACTTCGGGTTGGCAGAATTCCGACTTGGTGATTATCGCCGCTCGTCCGGCGATGGGTAAGACGGCGTTCGTGCTTTCCATGGCTAAGAATATGGCGGTGAATGCGAGAATCCCGGTGGCTTTGTTCTCGCTTGAAATGAGTAACGTGCAATTAGTGAACCGTTTGATTGTGAATGTATGCGAGATTCCGGGCGAGAAAATCAAGAGCGGACAGTTGGCGCCTTATGAATGGGGACAGCTTGACTATAAGATAAAGGAACTTTACGATGCGCCGCTTTACGTGGACGATACGCCTTCGCTTTCGGTTTTCGAGCTTCGGACAAAAGCGCGTCGTTTGGTGCGTGAACACGGGGTGAAGATTATCATTATCGACTACCTTCAGTTGATGAATGCTTCGGGCATGTCGTTCGGCAGTCGTCAGGAAGAGGTCAGTACGATTTCGCGTTCGCTCAAAGGCTTGGCCAAGGAGCTGAACATTCCCATCATTGCTTTGAGTCAGTTGAACCGTGGTGTGGAAAGTCGTGAGGGTATTGACGGCAAGCGTCCGCAACTCAGTGACTTGCGCGAATCGGGTGCCATTGAACAGGATGCCGATATGGTGTGCTTCATCCACCGTCCCGAGTATTATAAGATTTACAATGACGAGAAAGGCAACGACTTGAGGGGAATGGCGGAAATTATCATCGCCAAGCATCGTAACGGTGCCGTGGGCGATGTGCTTCTCCGCTTTCGCGGTGAGTATGCCCGTTTCCAGAATCCCGATGATGACATGATTATTCCCATGCCGGGTGAAACGTCCGGAGTCATTCAGTCGAAAATCAATCGGAGCGAAGGAAGTGTACCTCCACCTCCCGTCGAGGATGCGCCGATGGACAATCCGTTCGGTGCGCCGGGTGGCCCTCTGCCGTTCTAAGAAAAGAAAAAAGTGGATGTACGACGTATGGCGCATCCACTTCTTTTTATTTTCAGAACGATTGTTTTCTGTTACTCTTCAAAACCGTTCGGGTTGTTCTTCTGCCAGTTCCAGCTGTCGCGACACATTTCTTCGATGCCGAATTGAGCTTTCCAACCGAGTTCGGCTTCTGCCTTGGCGGGGTTGCAATAGCAAGTGGCGATGTCGCCCGGACGACGAGGCTTGATGGAGTAGGGGACGGGAACTCCGTTTGCTTTTTCAAAGGCTTTGACTACATCCAATACGGAATAGCCGTGACCGGTACCGATGTTGTAGATGGCGATGCCTTTCTTCGCTACGATGGCTTTCAAGGCGGCGACGTGTGCGCGGGCCAAATCTACCACGTGAATATAGTCGCGCACACCTGTACCGTCGTGTGTGTCGTAGTCGTTGCCAAACACACCCAGTTCGGTACGCTTTCCTACGGCTGTCTGCGTGATGTAAGGCATCAGGTTATTGGGGATTCCGTTGGGGTTTTCACCGATGGTACCGCTCTTGTGCGCGCCGATGGGGTTGAAGTAGCGGAGCAGGACAACATTCCATTCGTTGTCGGCTTTCTGGATGTCCATCAGCACTTCTTCCAGCATGGATTTGGTCTGTCCGTAAGGGTTGGTACAGTGTCCTTTGGGGCATTCTTCGGTGATGGGGATGATGGCGGGGTCGCCGTAAACGGTGGCGCTGGACGAGAAGATGATGTTTTTGCAGCCGTTCTTGCGCATGACGTCTACCAATACGAAAGTGCCGTTCATGTTGTTTTCGTAGTATTCCAATGGCTTGGCGCAACTTTCGCCCACGGCTTTCAATCCGGCAAAGTGGATGCAGGCGTCAAACTTATGTTCGTCGAATACTTTTTGCAGGCCTTCGCGGTCGCGGATGTCCACTTGATAGAAAGGAACTTCCTTGCCGATGATTTTGGCAACGCGCTTCAGTGAAATGGGAGAGGCATTGTACAGATTATCAACAACTACGGCTTCGTGGCCGGCTTCGGTGAGTTCGATTAAAGTGTGACTTCCGATGAAGCCTGCACCACCAGTTAAAAGAATTTTCATATTTGTTTATTAATTATATTAGTGTCTTTTCGGCAAAGTTAATGCTTCTTTTCTATAGAACAAAGTCTTTGTCTTTTTTTTACGTAATTTTTCTTTCATCCGTTTGGCCGGAGAAAGGGTTATGCGTCCGCTTTTTCCGATTGCAAAACTCTTAAGTGTTTTTTTTAAACGTCTCCGCGTTTTTTTATTTTGTCTTCGTGTTTTTTTATTTTGCGGCGGCGTTTTTCAAAAACAAGGTTTTGCGTATCCCCCGATTTGTGCGATAAACAGCGGGGTGTCCCGACAATGTTGCAGCATTTTCATGAAATTTATTCCGTCAGATAAGAAAAAAAACATTACCTTTGCAAGTCTTTAAAGAAAACAATAAAATATCCAAATATGAATATCTCTTATAATTGGCTGAAAGAATACGTGGACTTTGACCTGACACCCGAGGAAGTGTCGGCCGCGCTGACCTCCATCGGATTGGAAACGGGAGGCGTGGAAGAAGTTCAAACCATCAAGGGCGGACTGGAAGGTGTCGTTATCGGTGAAGTGCTGACCTGCGAACCGCATCCCAACTCCGACCACATGCATGTTACCACCGTCAATCTCGGACAGAGCGAACCCGTTCAGATTGTGTGCGGAGCGTCTAATGTAGCCGCCGGACAAAAAGTGGTGGTGGCTACCCTCGGCACCAAGTTGTACGATGGCGATGAATGTTTCACCATCAAAAAGTCCAAACTTCGCGGCATCGAATCGAACGGTATGATTTGTGCCGAAGACGAAATCGGAATCGGTACCGGTCACGAAGGCATCATCGTGCTTCCGGCGGATGCCGTACCGGGTACTCCCGCCAAGGACTACTATGACATCCGGAGTGAATATGTGCTCGAAGTAGACATCACCCCGAATCGTGCGGATGCCTGCTCGCACTATGGCGTGGCGCGCGACCTGTATGCCTATTTGGTGCAGAACGGTAAGCGAGCCGAATTAAAGCGTCCTTCCGTGGAAGCGTTTCGTGTGGAAAGCAATGACCTGAACATTGAAGTGGAAGTAGAGAACACCGAAGCTTGTCCGCGCTATGCCGGAGTGGCCATAAAGGGAGTGACCGTAAAGGAAAGCCCCGAATGGTTGCAGAACAAGCTGCGCCTGATTGGTCTTCGTCCCATTAATAACATCGTGGACATTACCAACTACATCCTTCACGCATACGGTCAGCCGTTGCACTGCTTCGACGCCAGCAAAATCAAGGGAGGCAAAATTGTCGTGAAGACTTGTGCCGAAGGTACGAAGTTCGTCACGCTCGATGAAGTGGAACGCAAGTTGTCAGACCGCGATTTGATGATTTGCAACGCCGAAGAGCCGATGTGCATTGCCGGAGTATTCGGCGGACTCGATTCGGGTACTACCGAACAGACCACCGATGTATTCCTCGAATCCGCCTACTTTAACCCGACATGGGTGCGTAAAACAGCTCGTCGTCATGGCCTGAGCACCGATTCGTCTTTCCGCTTTGAACGCGGCATCGACCCTAACGGAACGATTTATGCCTTGAAAGAAGCCGCCTTGTTGGTAAAGGAACTGGCCGGAGGAACCATTGCATCCGACATCAAAGACCATTATCCCACCCCGATAACCGACTTCAACGTGGAACTTTCTTACCGGAAAGTAAACACTCTGATAGGCAAAGAAATCCCCGCCGAAACCGTAAAGAGCATTGTGACCGGTCTCGAAATGAAAATTGTCGGCGAAACAGCCGAAGGCTTGTCTTTGCAGATTCCTCCTTACCGTGTGGATGTGCAGCGCGACTGTGATGTGGTGGAAGATATTCTCCGTATCTACGGATATAATAATGTAGAAATCCCGACCACTTTGAAGTCAAGTCTCACCACCAAAGGTGAAGCCGACAACTCGCAGAAGTTGCAGAACATCATTTCCGAACAGTTGGTAGGTTGCGGCTTTAACGAGATATTGAACAATTCATTAACAGCCGCCGCTTATTACGAAGGCTTGGAAACCTTTGCTCCCGCCAACTTGGTGCGCTTGATGAACCCGCTCAGCAATGACTTGAACGTGATGCGCCAGACACTCTTGTTCGGCGGTCTCGAAAGCATCCTGCACAATGCCAACCGTAAGAATGCCGATTTGAAGTTCTTTGAATTTGGCAATACTTACTTCTTCCATGAAGAAAAACGCAATGCCGAAAAAGCATTATCGCCCTACAAGGAAGAGTATCACTTGGCTTTGTGGGTGACTGGCAAGCGCGTGATCAACTCGTGGGCACATGCAGACGAAGCGTCCAGTGTTTACGAACTCAAAGCATACCTTCTTAACATCTTCACTCGTCTCGGCTTGAACTTCGGAACGGTGGTGTTTGGCAATTTGGTCAACGATGTGTATGCAAACGCCATCAGCGTTCACACCCGCGGAGGCAAACTCCTCGCGACTTTCGGCATTGTAAGCAAGAAGATACAGAAGCAATTCGACATTGACAATGAAATTTATTATGCCGAAATCAATTGGAACGAATTGATGAAAGCCGTCAAGACTTCAAAGGTAAACTTTAAGGAACTCACCAAGTTCCCCGCCGTGAAGCGCGACTTGGCTCTTCTGCTCGACAAGAAAGTACAGTTTGCCGAAATCGAAAAGATTGCCTACGAAACAGAAAAGAAACTTCTGAAAGAAGTGTCCCTCTTTGACGTGTACGAAGGCAAGAACCTCGAAGTCGGAAAGAAGAGTTATGCCGTAAGTTTCACCCTTCAGGACGAAAACGCCACGCTGAACGACAAGCAGATTGACAAGATTATGCAGAAGCTGATAACCAATCTGCAGAATAAGCTGGACGCGAAGCTGAGATGATGCTTGAGTAATGGAAAAATAATAAATCATAAATAATAAAACATAAATCAAATGGGAAGAGCGTTTGAATATAGAAAAGCTGCTAAATTAAAAAGATGGGGCCACATGGCCAAGACATTTACCCGACTGGGTAAGCAAATCGCTATTGCCGTAAAGGCAGGCGGACCGGAACCCGACATGAATCCGACGCTTCGCGGTGTAATCGCCACTTGTAAGCGCGAAAACATGCCGAAGGACAATATCGAACGTGCCATCAAGAACGCGATGGGCAAAGACCAGAGCGATTACAAGGGCATGACTTACGAAGGTTACGGTCCTCACGGAATCGCCGTATTCGTAGATACTTTGACCGACAATACCACCCGTACTGTGGCCGATGTCCGTTCGGTGTTCAATAAGTTCGGCGGTAACCTTGGCACGACCGGCTCGTTGGCATTCTTGTTCGACCACAAGTGCGTATTCACTTTCAAGAAAAAAGAAGATATGGATATGGACGAATTTATTCTTGACCTGATTGACTTCAACGTGGAAGACGAATACGATGAGGATGAAGAAGAAGGTACAATCACTATTTACGGTGACCCGAAGAGTTATGCCGCCATCCAGAAACACTTGGAAGAAAGCGGATTCGAAGAAGTAGGTGGTGACTTTACTTACATTCCGAACGATTTGAAGGATGTCACTGCCGAACAACGCGAAACCATTGACAAAATGGTGGAAAGACTGGAAGAATTCGACGATGTGCAAACGGTTTACACTAATATGAAACCGGCAGCCGAGGAGGAATAATGGTAAAGAAACTGACGTACAAGACGCAAGGCACTTGCAGCAGCCACATCGAACTGGAAGTGGAGGACGGCATTGTTCGTGAACTCTTCTTCTGGGGAGGCTGTAACGGAAACCTTCTAGGTATCCGGGCGTTGGTGAAAGGGATGAAAGTGGAGGATGTCATCCGCAAACTCGAAGGCATTCGCTGCGGCAATCGGCCGACTTCCTGTCCCGACCAGCTTTGCAAAGCATTGCGCGAAATTCAAGGACAATAGCGTTCTTCGATACTCCGTCTTGACAGAAAATGACGCCGTCTTTTTGGCTGAAGAGCGAATAAATAAGAGGTTGCCGCACGGCAACCTCTTATTTATTTCAGACAATCTCCATTGCCTGTTCAGTATTCAACTTTCACAAGCTCATACCGGAATTAATCTTAATCTACTACATGAAAAACACAACATGATAACATGGGGCGGATAAAGATTGTTCACCGGAATGAGAATTATTTTCGGCAAAGAGTCTTAAAGTCGCAATAAGTACACTTATCTTCCACCTCTGTCCGGACGAAAGGTACTTCGCGATTAAAGATTTCTTCCAGTAACGTTTGCAACCTTTCGCGGAATTCGGCTTCATAGGATCGGAAGTCTGTTATCGCTTCTTCTCCCTTCAACTTGATGACGGGCGAATAGTCTGCGGAAGCCGCTTCGTGGATGTAGAGCAAGGACGGTGCCACTTTCTGCGATTGCCGGCGGCTCATGATGGCGGCATAGAGCAAGGTCTGGAAGATGTATCCGAAGCGGTTTTTGCCGGGAGTGAATAATGATTCGATGTCGTCCGGTGTGCTCGAATGTCCGCCTGTTTTGTAGTCTACGATGCGAAGGACGCCGTCTTTGCTGTCCATGCGGTCGATGTAGCCTCCGATGCTTGACTGCACCTCGCCGTCGGAAGTATGGATGCTAACCGGTTCCGTGACCGACATCTCCGAACCGATGAAGGTGAAAGGGGCATAGCGCAGGTCGTGTCCCAGTAATTGCTTGATGTAACGGACGATGATTGCGGAGTTGATGAGTTGCACGCCGTTGTATTCCGGCTTCTCCTCTTCCGGAATGTGAAAGAAAAGCTCCTTGAAGGCCCGGTCTACATAGGCTTCCAGACGGACATTGTCTTTCAAAATCCGTTCGACGGATTCCTTATTAATCAGATTTCCATGCTGTGTCAAGTCTTTGTAGATGGTTTCCGCTGTTTTGTGGAAGATACTTCCGAAGGTAGCAGAATCAATTTCTGCGCTGATTTCATCGGGTATATTCAGTCCGGCGACGTATTTGAAATAGAATCGCAGCGAGCAATCCATGTAGCAGTTGAGAGCGGAGGGAGAGAATCGGGCGTGTTTATTGCAGTCCGAGTCGAACACAGCATGCAGTTTCTTCATGACATTTTCCGTCTTTGGAATGCAGATGTCTGTGGCACTTTGCGGCGATTGTCCGGCTTCCAACGACTGGCGGATGATGGGATGCGGCCACTCGATGAGGAATTGGAGCATGAAGCGGCTCCATTCTCCGCGGTTCAGTCCCTCTGAAGAGTTGTTGTACATCAGCGTGACTTTCTCGGCCCGTTGCAACAAGCGATAGAAGTAGTAGGCATATACCGCAATCTTGTGGTCGATGGTGGTCATGCCGAATGCCTTGCGCAGATTATAAGGAATGAATGAGGAGTCGCCACTGTTCTTCGGAAGCTGTCCTTCATTGACGGAAAGCAGCACCAAATGCCGGAAGTCGAGGTTGCGTGTTTCGAGCACTCCCATCACTTGCATTCCGATAGCCGGTTCGCCATGAAAAGGAATATGGGTAGCCGAAAGCACTTTCACCAACAGACGGCGGAAAGTTTCGGGATGCACGTTCAGGTCATCTTCCTCTATCAATGAATGAAATCGGTTTACGGTGGTGTAGGCTTTGAACAATGATTCTCGATAGAGCTGGTTGAAGGCATCGTTTGTCCGTTCTTCCCGTTGATAGATGCTTGCCACTTGTTGCAAAGCTTCTGTAAGGTATTTCGCTAAGGCGCGGTTACCGTTGGCTGGCGTGAACAAATGTTCCAAAAAAGCATCCTTTTGCAATTCACCCGGCAGGGGATAAAAGCGGTTGTTTGTTGTCAGTTCCTTTTCTAATTTTTCCGCTTCGGGGGTCAGCCTTCGAGTGTAGGGATGCTTCAAGACAGCTGTCACTTGGTGGAAAGAATAACGTCCGTTCTTAGGATTGAATCCCTGAATCTGAAGTTCGATTAACGCGATGAGGTAACTATATACCGGAGTTTGCGAAAGGGGAAAACCCATTGTTATGTTTACATGTTTCACTTCTTCGGGCAACGAATGGAGTACGGGTTGCAGCAGATTCTCGTTGCATAACACTACAGCCGTTTCTCTTTCCTGTTTGGTCAGGTTTTCACGAATCCATTGGGGCAGATAACGGGCTTGCGCATTCTCGGTAGGTGAGGTAATGTATCGGATTTCTTTCGGTTGCCTCAAGTTTCGGAACGATGAAGCGGGGAGAGGCGAAGGAAAATCTTTCAAGTTCCGTTTGATAAACTCACCGGCTTCGTGATGAGCGGAGCTCATGTAAAACTCATCGTAATCCCAATAAAAGACAGCCTTACCTGCATTCTGTAATTGGCGGAACAGTGCCTGCTCCACTTTGTTCAGTACATTGAAGCCGACAAAAGCGTAGGTGTCATAGGGCAGGGAATCTGTGTTCAATTGTTCGATGACTTCTCGATACAGCATTCCCTCATAGGCTATGTTTTGGTCGGTCAGAATTTGGCGGAATCCGTTGTAGATATTACCCAGTACATTCCATAAGGAGATGAACTTTTCTTTCAATACCGTCCGTTGTTCGATGGAGAAATTGCGGAAGAACTGACGAATGGCAGCTTCTTGTTCTTCATCCATGAAGGTATAGTCGTCCATCATCGCCCGTAAGTCCTGAAGGTTGGTAAACAGCTTGGTAGTGTCTACCAAGTTCTTGTCAGCGTCATCAAAGTCGCTCAACAGCAGTTCGCCCCAAAAGTAGAAATCGTCCAGTGTTTCGGAACTTTGGGTTTCTGCACGGAATACCTTATAGAGTTCGCACACCAGTTTGACAGGGTCGCCCACTTCGCGGGTTGAAAGGCTGCGAAACAATTCGCTGATGCTGATATAGGCGGGTGACCATACGGGACGCTCCGATTGTTGTGCCAGATATTCATTAAAAAACAAACCGGCACGTTTGTTGGGAAACACCACGGCTGTACGCGCCATCTGTCCTTCCTTGCGGCTGTAAAGGTCGGCCGCTACCAGTTTTAAGAAACTATCCATATTGTTTATTTGATTTCTTCCAGTTCATTATTATATACGTACCACAAATAACCTCGCACCGATGTGTGACCCATGCTTTCGAGCAAGTTCATGTATTCGCGTACCTGACGTTGGTATTCCTGACGGGGTTTCCCGAATTTGAAGTCTACCACGATGGTCTGTCCGCCCTTTTGCATCACACGGTCGGGACGGCGGGTTTGCAGCGTGCCGTTTTCGCGGAAGAGGATGGCACATTCGTTGTACAATTCCCAATCTCCGGAGAACCATTCCTTGACTTTGGGATGTCCCAACGCCCATTCCGTAAGTTTGCGAATTTGCTCTTCTTGGGCTGTCGAGCCGATGATGCCCTCCATGCGCAGGCGGGCAATGGCTGAGGGAATATCCTGACGGGTGCGGATACAGGAAAACAGGGTGTGCAGTAATTGTCCTTGGCGGATGTACTTGTCGCTTTCCTCTTCGCCGCTGATGAAGTCTGCCGAACGGTTGGACTGCTTGAATTCTATCTGTGTTTCGAGGTTTTCCATGCGGACGGGGAGGGCGGTGGAAACCGCCAGCAGACGGTTGGTTACGGTCTTTTTTATCCGTTCTTCCGAGGGAAGTACTTCTCCCATGGTGTAGCTGCCGTCTGCGAGTCGGCAACCGGTCTGCAAAATGGCTGCTTCCATCAGTTCGGAAACCGTGTTCTTCGCTCCTTCCTTGCACCACACCACCAGATTACTCTTGGGACGGGTAAATGCCACGTAAAGCAGGTTGAGGTTGTCCACCCACAATTGCAGTTTCTCTTTCACGTAGTCGTTGTGGTAGATGGATTCGTTCATGGCCGTGCCGTAGTTGATGGGCAGCAAATCGAGGTCGCTGAACGGAGCTTCTTGAGGCGCACACCAGATGTAAGAGGTCTGTTCGTTCTCCAGTTTCCAGTCGCAGAAAGGAAGGAACACCGTGTGAAACTCCAACCCCTTGGATTTGTGGATGGAAAGGATGCGGATGCCTTCGATTTCTCCCGACGGAATGGTTCTTTTATACAAACTTTCGTCCCAATAATTCAGAAAGGCAGTCATTTCGGATGAATGTTGCTGCAAGTATTCGTTTACTGCGTCGTAGAAAGCGAACAAGTAGGCATCTTGCGCTTCAATGCGCGACAGCTCAAACAATACGGACAACTCTTCCAATAATTCGGATAAGGGCATCATGCGGAGGGTGTCCGCCTTTATCATAAAGGCGGCAGGAAGGTATTGTTCGATGTTGCCCAACAGAAGGGTGTTCATATCCAATTTGTTTTTCAGTACTTCGTTCTGATAACCGATGGCTAATTGAGCTTTTGCGATGTCGTTTGCCGGATTTGCCAGATAGCGAAGAGCTTCTATCATCATGCAGATGGCTCGCGATGCTCCCATCTGAAAGGCTTCGTCCGACACTATCCGATACGGAGTATGCTTGTCAAAATAGTCGGCAATGGAAGGTATGAACTTCTTTTTCCGGACAAGGATAGCCATGTCGTTCAGTCTGATTCCTTTCTGTATCATGTCCTCTACTTCTTCGGCCAGTTGTTGCAGCGTACATTCCGCGTATTTTTCCTGTTTCTTTTCGGCGATAAAGGAAACCTTCACCGAGCCTTTTCCCGGTTCCCGGCAGATTTGTTGGCACACATCCCGATAGGCATCCTTCAAGTCCTTGCAGTCTTTCCCTTGTTCCTGTCGATACATATCGTTCAGTATCTGGCAGGCAGCTGTGAAGATTTCGTTGTTGAACTGCACGATGTTGGCTTCGCTTCGTCGGTTGGTGTTCAAGGTCTTCTCTCGGATAGGGAAGGCTCCTATTTGTTCTTTCAGTCCGTTCAGTATGCCCCAGTCGCCACTTCGCCAGCGGTAGATGCTTTGCTTTACATCGCCCACAATCAGGCTGTCCGAACCTTGTGACAATCCTTCGAGCAGCAGGAGTTTGAAGTTGCTCCACTGCATCCGCGAGGTATCTTGAAACTCGTCAATCATCACGTGGCGGATGTTGGTGCCAATCTTTTCGAAAACAAACGAGGGGTCGCCCTCGCGCACTATGTTGTGTAGCAGGGCATTGGTGTCGGCCAGCAAGAAACGGTTTTTCTCCTGATTGAGTGCGCGCACCTCTTCGTCTATGTTGTTCAAGAGACGGATGTTATTGGTGTACTTCAACGAGAGCCGACAGGAATTGATGATGCGGTTGTTCTTGACGCGGAACTCTTCGGCGGTGATTAGCAGCGGTCGAAGTTCTGCTTCCGCGATGGGAAGGATGGCCTTTCGCTGTTTGTGGGATTTGCTGACCCACGCTTCGGCATCCGCCAAATGCTTTTCTACGGTATTGTTTCTGATTTTGTCACCGGTTTCTTCTGCCAGCAGTTTGTTGAAGTAGCCGGCGATGCCCTTTTTCTTGTTGCTTAAATCATCCACGCTCAAATGATGCGTTTCCAGCAAGTCGAAGAATTGTCGCCCGAATCCTTGCAGTTGTTCCAAAGCCTCTTTTTCGATGCTTTTCAGACAGCGTTGGTAATTTCGGATGGCATTCCTGTCCTGCAAGGTTTTGCGGAGGGATTCTCCCTTTTTGATGTATTCTTCATCGAAGATGTTTTTACCGAAACGTTTGATTTCGTCCGTAACATTCCACTTTTTGTCTTCCTCGATGCGTTCCTCCATGTAGTCCAGCAACCAGTGGAGGACGGGGGAGTTTCTGTCCAGTTTTTCAATCATCGAGTCTACCGCTTCGCTCAGTGCGTTGGTGTTCTCCAACTCAATGGTCAGATTGGCGCCAAGTTCCAGTTCGCGCGTCAGATTACGCATGACGGACTGGAAGAAAGAATCGATGGTTTCGATGCGGAAACGGCTGTAATCGTGAATCATTAAGTCAAGTGCTTTGCCGGCGGCGCTGCGCACTTCGTCTTCCGTCATTCTCAGTTCTTCAGTTATCTTTGAAAGGTAAGAATCGGAATCTTTGTCACCCGTATGGATGCCGTAGAGTTGCCCCAAGATGCGTTCCTTCATTTCGGTGGTAGCCTTGTTGGTGAAGGTCACGGCCAGAATGTTGCGGTAGGCGGTCGGATTCTGAATGAGCAGTTTGATGTATTCCACAGCCAGCGTGAAAGTTTTTCCGGAGCCTGCGGAGGCCTTGTAAACCAATAGTTCGGGAGTGTGTTCCATAAAAAAGCTTTGTATTTCTTTACGCAAAAGTAATACAAAGCTTTCAATTATGCCATTAATTTCATGAATCTTTTATTCCCACACCGGAGAAACGATGGAGACTCCGGTATGGAAACTTGAATCAGTAGAACAGTTGTTCGGGTTTGATGGGAGTGAACTTTTCGGCATCCGCCTTACGGATTTTGATGGAAGCGTCGTCCCAAGCCGATGGCCATCCGCCGATAATGTGGCTGCAGAACACCACTTTCAGTTCGTGCAAGCCTTTGGCCAAAGCTACGGATGCGTCC
This sequence comes from uncultured Phocaeicola sp., assembly GCA_964469845.1. GTDB lineage: Bacteria > Bacteroidota > Bacteroidia > Bacteroidales > Bacteroidaceae > Phocaeicola. The sequence goes on along the minus strand of CAYXZF010000004.1, from coordinate 2,322 downwards.
TTGCGTGAATAGCGTTTCACTTCGCCGCCGTTGTCGATGAGCAACTTGCCGTCAATCCATACTTCATCGTTGTTGGACGAGAAGTAGTAGACACCTTCTTCCGGAATATCCACGTAACCGTTGGCGATGGCACCGTAATACTTCACGCCGCGCATGTTTTCCCATGTCGGTTCCTGACTGCGGATGTCGCGGAGTGTTTTAATGGTCAGCTCTTTCCAATCGGTAGCCTTCATCAGTTCTTGCGAGTTGAGGAAAGTGCCGTATGCCATCTTCATCTGCAAGCCTTGTTTCGGTTCTTTAACTTCTTTTGCCGGAGCCGGACTTTGTTTTTCAACGGTGATGGTGCGTGTCGGGCTCATCTTGCCTGAAGGAAGTACGGAACGAATCTTCAAGGTGGTTGTCTCGGTGAACTTCAACGGTTCGGTGTACTTGGTTGAGGTCGGAGTCGGTTCGGTACCGTCGGTGGTATAAACCACATCGATGGGGCGTGAAGTGGTGAACGGAATGATTACTTCGTCTGTAAATGCCACGAAGTTGCAAGAACCGTTCGGCTGTTCGGGTTGCGGAATGTGGTACTTCACGCCGTGGCCGTCCAGACGAACATAAGCATTGTTGATGCGGCGTTCAAAGTCTTCGTAATTCTTCTTGTCCAACGGAGTCCAAGCAATTTCAGACAAGGCGACGGTGCGTGGATAAATGCGATATTCGCGGAGGTCGTTGTTGTACATGTATTCCGACCATGTATTCACCTGTACGCCGAGAATGTGGTGCGCCTTACCCATGGTGACCAATGTATCCGGAATCGGGTTGTAGCTGTAAGTCTTTTTCAGTGGTGTATAACCGCCGATGGCCACCGGTTCGAGTTTCGGGTCGCCTTGATAAGCGTCGATGTACATGCCGTTTCCGCCCGGAGTCATGATGACATCGTGCGATTGAAGTGCCGATGCGATACCTCCTTCTTCACCGCGCCATGACATGACGGTTGCATCGGGGCTTAAACCGCCTTCGAGGATTTCGTCCCAACCGATAATCTTTTTGCCGTATTTCGCCAACATCTTTTCCATGTAGCCGATGACGTAGCTTTGGAGTCTTTCTTCAGCCGTATGGCCATTCTTGGCTTGCAAGCCTTCCTTGCGGATGAGCGCTTGGCAGTCCGGACATTTCTTCCAGCTGCCTTTCGGACATTCGTCACCGCCGATGTGATAGTATTCGCTGGGGAAAATCTCCACCAGTTCCTTAATCACGTCTTCAAGGAACGGGAACATATCGCCCTTACCCGGACACATCACCAAGTCTTCCACGCCCCAGATGATACGCGGACTTACTTCTTCGCCTGTGCAGGAGAGGTGAGGATAGGCGGCGATGGCTGCCAGTTCATGACCCGGAGTTTCCAGTTCAGGCACTACGGTGATGAAACGTTCGGCTGCGTATGCCACGATTTCTTTGGCTTCTTCCTGAGTGTAGAAACCGCTGTGAGCGGTACCTTCACCTTCCGTACGCGTTGCGCCTACTTCGGTCAGTTTCGGATACTTTTTGATTTCGATACGCCATCCTTGGTCTTCCGTCAAATGCCAATGCAGACGGTTGATTTTCAGCATAGCCATTACGTCGAGTTGGCGTTTGGTCTCTTCCACGGTCATGAAGTGGCGACACGGGTCGAGCATTACGCCACGATAGGCGAAACGCGGAGCATCTTCGATGGTGACGCACGGAAGTGTCCAGTCGGTTTTTACTACCGTCTTGCTTTCTACTTCGGCAGGCAGGAGTTGGAGTACTGTTTGCATGCCGTAGAATACGCCGGCGGCCGTTTTGGCTGTGATGTCGATGCGCTCCGGGGTAACGGTCAGCTTATAGCCTTCCGCGTTCATATCCAAAGCGAAGTCGATGTTCAGCACGATGTCTCCCGCCGTTTCATTCACGGCGAGGTTGAAGCCGGTGGAATTTTTCAATTTTTTGGCAAAGAATTCTGCCACGGCTTTCGCTTCGGGAGTAGAAGCTTGGAAAGTGGTGCCCGAGGTCAAGGCGAACTTACCGTCTTGCTGCTGCAAAGAAACCGGAGCCGGAATCAGGTTGATTCCTTGATTGTACACTTTTTCGGAAACGGATTGTGTTTCGCAGGATGTCATGAATCCCAAAGCCAGAGCCATGCACACCGTAGTTAAAGTTTTTCTCATGTAGGTTTATTATTATAGGTTTATGATTGTCTTTCGTTCAAACGCTTGTAATGTGGTGCTAAGATACGACTATGTTTTGGATTGGCAAAATTTTGGTAACTATTCAGCGATAGGGCATGACGGGTCATCAAGCCCCGAATAAGGCTTG
>CAYXZF010000003.1:0-53903 GCA_964469845.1 uncultured Phocaeicola sp. | reverse complement strand
AAAATAAAAAACCTTTTTGAATGCCCACAGCCATTTTAAATGAAAGAGCCGTGTCATTCCCCTCACTTTTCTTCTGAATTTTTGTTTTCTTATCAAGAAATGTGTTTATCTTTGCACATTACATCACAATATATCTATATGAAACAAGGTCTGAATATACAAATCGGTCTTTTGGGCAGGCGCTTCAGCCGGAACGTAAACTCGATACAGCTGTGGGTGTTGCTTTTATCCGCTCTGCCGGTGATGACGGCTTGCGATGACGACTCCGAAAAGGAGAAAGGGGTAAAGATTGAACTTTCGTGGGACGATGTCAAGCCGGAGTTTCCGCCCGATTTCGTAGGATCCGGCGACAATGATTCCGCGGAAGTAGAAATCAAGGAAATCTCTGTCTGGCTTCATCCCGCCGACGGTTCCCCGGCGATGGAATATACGTTTTCAGACCGACAAGATTTGTCGGAGCAACAATTTGAACTTCCGGTGGGCGAATATCGCATCTTTTCCACCGTCAATTTATTGCCGCCCTACATCGACGAGTATAATCCGATGCGGAGTCGTGCGTTTACCGATGGCAAGGAGCATTTCATCACCCTCGAAAAGCCCAACCTTTCGCCCGAACCGGCTTACTGCTACGAGGATAGGATTGTGATTACAGAGAGCGGTGTGCAGACGGTGAAAGTAAAGATGAAAGAACTTCTCGCCGAAATGACTTTTAGTATCAAAGGGGTTCCCAATGGGACGATATTGAAAGGATCGGTTGGAAACGCCACCGCCGGTATCATCCCGAAGTTTGACGAGACCCTCGGCGAAATGATTGCCGAGCGGTCAGAACTGATTGTACCTGTGGAACTACCTGTCACACTTTCCACGGATGGAATAGTAACTATCAAAAAGTTCCGCCTGCTCCCCTCGGTAAAAGGTGCAACAGAATCGCTGATTAAGGTGACGCTCATTTATCCGAATACCAAGCAGAGCGAATTCGAAATTCACGCTCCCGAAATGTGTATGGGCGGTAAGTATCACATCGCAATCGACTTTGCCGACATGACTCCGATTATGTATCTGAAATCCGTATGGATTAATGATTGGACAGAGGGATGGATCATTAACGGGGAAATACTGAATCCGGAAAATTGAAAACGAAGTATTGACAACATGAAATACTGATAAGTAAGTCTTAATTATAATTATATAGGAAGAAAAAATGAAGAAGAAATTTCTTACAATAGCCATGATGGCTGCCACACTTTTGTTGAACGGTAGCTGCAACGATGATGCAGTACAAGGAAATGCTTCGAAGTACATCACCGTAACGACCGAAATCAGCGGAATGAGCCGTGTGGCGACCGATTCCGTTGGTAATCAGAAGTTTGAGAACGGCGACGTAATCAGCGTTTATGCGTGGACAGGAACTGCAGCGGATGGAGAAATCGTAGCACCCGCTAAAGACGAACGCGTAGTAAACAACTCACACAACACACTCTCCGGTAACTCATGGGAGGCAGAGCCTCAGATGTTGTGGAGAAACATGCAGGAAAAGCATTATTTCATCGGTGTCTATCCCGCTATTGATCAAGGCAAGGGTCTTGACGATGACCTGACCAAGTATGCTTACACGTTCAATCCAGCCGATGAAAAAGCAAGCGACCTCCTTGTGGCGGTTCAAAACGATGGCATTTTAGCGGGTTATGGATCTGTGCCTTTGAAATTCACTCACACCATGGCGAAAGTAAACGTCAATCTCACATTCCGCAACCAGTGGGGCGTAGACGAAAATGAACAAAACAAAGTTCCTGCCGTCACCTCCGTACAACTCGCCCAAGTTGCCAATAAAGCTACGGTCAATCTCTTCACCAAAGAGGTGACACCGGACGAAAAGAGTCGCGATAATCTGACGCTTCCCGTGGTGACTGAGAGTGCAAAATATAGTTCTATCGTTATTCCGCAAAACAATGTAAACCAAATCACCATTCTCGTCGAAGGTAAAAAATATGTCTATACGCATAGCACGGATATTAAATTTGCAAGCGGCAAGGTGACGACAATGAATCTTGCCGTAGGTCGAGATGTAGTCAACATCGATGGCGTCACCATCAACCCATGGGAGGAATCTCAAGACTCCATCTTTGGTGAAGCGGTGGAAAACTGACGAAGTGAGCCGTGTATTGTCTGACAGTCTATTATATACCTATATGTTGAAATTTATTTCATGGAATGTGAACGGGCTGAGAGCCTGTTGCGACAAAGGGTTCAGAGAGGTGTTCCTCCGCTTGGATGCGGACTTCTTCTGCCTGCAAGAGATCAAGATGCAGGAGGGACAGCTCGACTTGCAGTTTGAGGGCTATCGCTCTTATTGGAACTATGCCGAAAAGAAGGGATATTCGGGGACGGCAATCTTCACCCGCCATCAGCCTCTGTCGGTGGCGTATGGGATGGGAGTGGAGCCTCACGACCACGAGGGACGCGTCATTACGCTGGAGATGGCGGACTTTTATCTGGTGACCGTTTATGTGCCCAACTCACAGGACGAACTGCGGCGGTTGGACTATCGCATGACGTGGGAGGACGATTTCCTTGCTTACCTGAAGAAACTGGAGGAGCGTAAACCGGTCATCGTCTGTGGCGACTTGAATGTGGCTCATCAGGAAATGGACTTGAAGAATCCGAAGACCAACCGCCGAAACGCCGGCTTCACGGATGAAGAACGGGCGAAGTTCGGCCATTGGCTCGCCTCCGGATTTACGGATACTTTCCGCTACTTTTATCCCGACCGAAAGGACATTTATTCGTGGTGGTCTTATCGGTTCAAGGCCAGAGAGAAGAATGCGGGCTGGCGCATTGATTATTTCGTGACTTCGGCTTCGCTGAACGGGCGACTGAAGGACGCGAAGATTCATACGGAAATCTACGGTTCCGACCATTGTCCCGTAGAGCTGACGCTGGATTGACTCCGCGCCGCGGAATCAATCCGGCAGGGCGAAGCCATAGACCGCCTTGTCGCCCAACTCTTCTTCGATGCGCAACAGTTGGTTGTACTTGGCCGTTCGGTCGCTGCGGCTCAACGAGCCGGTTTTTATCCGGCCGCTGTTGGTGGCCACGGCAATGTCGGCGATGGTTGTATCTTCCGTTTCGCCCGAACGATGACTCACGATGGTGGCGTATCCGTGGCGTTGAGCCAGTTCGATGGCGTCCAATGTCTCGCTGAGCGTGCCGATTTGATTAACCTTAATCAAGATAGAGTTGGCGCAATGTTCCCTGATACCCTTGCTCAAGAAAGCGACGTTGGTCACAAACAGGTCATCGCCTACCAGCCGGCAACGGTCTCCCAAACGTTCGGTCAGCAGCTTCCAACCGTCCCAGTCGTTTTCCGCCATGCCGTCTTCGATGGAGTCGATGGGATACTTTCGGCAGAGTGTCTCCAGATAGGCAATCTGTTCGGAAGCCGTGCGGATGGCGGCGTCGATGCCCTCGAATTGGGTATAGTCGTAGATACCGTCTGTATAGAACTCGGACGAGGCGCAGTCAAGTCCGATGGTCATGTCGCGTCCCGGTTCATAACCGGCTTCATGAATGGCGGTCAAAATACATTCAAGAGCGTCTTCCGTGTCCTTCAGAGCAGGAGCAAAGCCTCCTTCATCGCCTACGGAGGTGCTTAAACCTCGCTTTTTCAGTACGCTTTTCAGCTGTTGGAATACCTCGACACCCATGCGAAGCCCTTGGTGAAAGGAATGTGCTCCAACGGGTTGAATCATGAACTCCTGAAAAGCAATCGGGGCATCGGAATGCGAGCCGCCGTTGATGATGTTCATCATCGGCACGGGCATTACGTAGGTGTTGGTGCCGCCTATGTAGCGATAGAGCGGAATGCCGAGGCTCTGAGCGGCAGCTTTTGCCACCGCCAGTGACACGCCGAGGACGGCGTTGGCACCCAGTCGGGATTTGACGGGAGTGCCGTCCAGTTTAATCATGCGGCTGTCGATGTCGCGTTGCTGCAACACGTCTCTGCCGATTAGTTCGGGGGCGATGAGGGTTTGGATGTTTTGGATGGCTTTCTGTACTCCTTTGCCGGAGTAGCGGCTCTTGTCCCGGTCGCGCAGTTCCCATGCTTCGTGCTCGCCCGTAGAGGCACCCGACGGTACAGAGGCGCGTCCTACGATGCCGTTCTCCAATGTCACGTCCACTTCCACGGTCGGAGTTCCGCGCGAGTCGAGAATTTCTCGTCCTGTTATCTTTGCAATTTTCATCTTCGTTGGGGTTTTATGATTTCATTGCCAAGAAACAAAAATCGCCCGCAGCTTGTTCGCTGCGGGCGACCGGAAAAAATTATTCGATGACTTGATAAATGTGCGGCAGGTTACGCCCCTCTTGGTTGTAGTCGAGACCGTAGCCTACGATGAAATCGTTTTCGATGTCGAAGCATCGGTAGTCGATGTTGAGATCTACTTTCAGGCATCCGGGTTTGACGAAGAGCGAGGTGATGTACACATCCTTCGGCTTTTTCTCGTCGATGATTCTCAGCACTTCCTTCATCGTGCATCCCGATTCGATGATGTCTTCCACAATGACCAGTGTGCGTCCTTCTATGTTCTCGTTCAGTCCGATGAGCTGTTTCACCCGGCCGGTGCTGCTGGTGCCTTCGTAAGAGGAGATGCGCACAAAGGTGATTTCGCAAGGGAAGTTGATGTTGCGCAGCAAGTCGGCGGCAAATATGAACGAACCGTTCAAGATGACGAGAAAAAGCGGATTCTTCTTTCTTAAATCGGCGTCCATCTGTGCGGCCACTTCCTTTACTCTGGCCAGAATGGTCTCTTCCGAAATATAAAGGGCAAACTTCTTGTCCTTCACTTGTACTACTGTATTCATAGTTCTTTTTCTTTAAGTTATGTTTACTGAAATTGGGTTTCCTAAACAAGGAACTTGATGAGGAAGAAAGCGGCGAGGATGTACATGCCTACCGTCATCTTCCGGTGGTTTCCGCTCAGCAGATTGATGAAAACATAGCTGAGGTGTCCCAATACGATGCCGTCGGAAATGCTGTAAGTGAGCGGCATGAAGAGGATACAGATAAATGCCGGAATGGCTTCGGCATAGCGGTTGAAGTCGATGCGCAGTACGGAACTCATCATCATCAGGCCGACCAGAACCAGCACGGGAGTGGTGGCTGCGGCGGGGATGGACAGAAACAGCGGCGCAAAGAGCAACGCCAACAAGAAACAAGCACCGGTGACGAAAGCCGTCAATCCGCTGCGTCCGCCTTCGTTCACGCCTGCTGCGCTTTCCACATATACCGCTACGGTGCTGGTACCCATTGCAGCACCTACGACGGTGGAAACGGAGTCTACCACGAACACTTCTTTCAAGCGGGGTATCTTGCCGTCTTCTTTCACCATGCCGGCACGGGTCGTCACGCCGATAACGGTGCCGATGCAATCGAACAAATCGACGAACAAGAGCGTAAACACGATAATCACCATTTCTTTGGTGAAGATGTTGTTCCACTCAAATTGCAGGAAAATCGGTTCGATGGACGGCGGGGTGCTGAACACACCGTTGATGTTTGTCACTCCGAGCGGAATACCGATGAGGGTGGTAAGCAGGATGCCGAAGAGTAAGGCTCCCTTGATGTTCTTCACCAGCATGACGGAAGTTATCACGATGCCGATGACTCCCAACAGGGCGGAACCGCCTGCCAGATTGCCCAAGCTGACCAATGTGGCATCGTTGTTCACGATGATTTCGGCACTCTTCAGACCGATGAAAGCGATGTAGAGGCCGATGCCCGCACTGATGGCGTTCTTCAATGAATTGGGAATGACTTCCACAATCTTTTCGCGCAGGTTGGTCACGGTCAGCAGGATGAACACCAAGCCTTCCAAGAAGACGGCGGTCAGCGCAAACTGCCACGAGTATCCCATTACCAGACACACGGTGTAGGCGAAAAAGGCGTTCAGCCCCATGCCTGGAGCAAGCGCCAACGGAAGTTTGGCATACACTCCCATGAAGATGGTGGACAGTGCCGACATGATGACGGTGGTTGTAAACAGGGCACCCTTGTCCATCCCTGTTTCGCTCAGGATGTTCGGGTTTACGGCCAAAATATAGGCCATGGTCAGGAATGTGGTGATTCCCGCCATGATTTCTGTTCGGACGGTGGTCTCTTTCGGGTTGAAACCAAAAAGTTTTTCAAGCATTTTTTTATAAAAGTAGATTAATGAAAGTGCAAAACTACATATAAAATTTAACTTATCGAGGAATTGAAAGAAGATTTTTTTAGGACATTTCTCACTTTTCGTTATTTATTCTTATCTTTGCGCAACAAAAACAAAGTATATCAAAATCAATATGGGTGGTTTTTTTGGTACAGTGGCTAAGGCTGCTTGCGTTGCCGACTTGTTTTACGGCACCGATTATAATTCACACATGGGAACGAAGAGAGCGGGTATGGTGACATACGCCGAGGGTGTGGGTTTTATGCGCTCCATTCACAATTTGGAAAGTTCCTATTTTCGCACCAAGTTTGAGTCGGAACTCCCTAAGTTTCGGGGTAATTCTGGCATCGGAGTCATCAGTGACACCGATCCTCAGCCGATTCTCATCAATTCGCATTTGGGTAAGTTTGCCATCGTCACGGTGGCGAAGGTGAACAACCTGTCCGAACTGGAACAGGACTTACTGAACTCCAACATGCACTTCTCCGAAATGAGCCTTTCGAAGACCAATCAGACGGAACTGATAGCGTTGCTTATTATACAAGGTAAAGATTTTGTGGATGGCATCGAGAATGTGTTCCGCAAAATCAAGGGTTCGTGCTCCATGCTGATTCTGACCGAAGACGGCATCATCGCCGCCCGAGACCGCTTGGGACGTACGCCGATTGTCATCGGAAAGAAAGAAGGGGCATACGCCGCGACAAGCGAAACGAACAGTTTCCCGAACTTGGGCTATGAGGTAGAGAAATACATCGGTCCCGGCGAAATTGTCCGCCTGCGTGCCGACGGTATGGAACAACTCCGAAAGCCCAACGAAGAAATGCAGGTCTGTTCTTTCCTGTGGGTGTACTACGGATTCCCCGTGTCTTGTTACGAAGGACGCAATGTGGAGGATGTCCGTTTTACGAGCGGTTATAAAATGGGACAGAAGGATGAGTCGGAGGTGGATTGCGTTTGCGGTATTCCCGATTCGGGTACCGGCATGGCGCTGGGATACGCCGAAGGCAAGGGCGTGCCCTATCATCGTGCCATCAACAAGTATACGCCGACTTGGCCTCGCAGTTTTACGCCGGCCAATCAGGAAATGCGTTCGTTGGTAGCCAAGATGAAACTGATTCCCAACCATGCCATGCTGCAAGACAAGCGGATGCTGTTTTGCGACGACTCCATCGTGCGGGGAACCCAGCTTTCCGACAATGTGAAGATTCTCTACGATTACGGAGCGAAGGAAGTGCACATGCGCATAGCCTGTCCGCCGCTTATCTACGGTTGTCCGTTCATCGGTTTCACCTCATCGAAGAGCGCGCTCGAACTGATTACCCGGCGCATCATCCGGGAACTGGAAGGCGATGAGAACAAAAATTTGGAAAAGTATGCCACTACCGATTCGCCCGAATATCAACGGATGGTGGAAGTCATCCGCAAGCGTTTCGGCTTGACTTCGCTCAAGTTCAATACGGTGGAGACGTTGATCGAAGCTATCGGCTTGCCGAAGTGCAAGGTCTGCACCCATTGTTTTGACGGTTCCAGTCATTTTTAATGAATTTATAAAAAAGAGCCTTGAATTGTTTGGCAGTTCAAGGCTCTTTTCTTATTTTTACGGCATGTAGAACTTAAATGATAAAAAGAAATGATGGATTTAATAGAACGATTTTTGAAATATGTCAGTTTCGATACTCAGTCGGACGAAAACAGCGGTGTAACTCCCAGTACCTCCAAGCAGATGATTTTTGCCCGATACTTGAAGGGCGAGCTGGAAAGTTTGGGACTGGAAGAAGTCGAATTGGACGAGTTGGGGTATCTCTATGCTACGCTGCCCGCCAATACCGACAAAGAAGTGCCCGTTATCGGTTTCATCGCCCACATGGATACCAGTCCCGATATGAGCGGTGCCGGAGTAACTCCCCGCGTGGTGTACGGCTATGACGGTTCGGACATTGTGCTCAATGCGGAAGAGAATGTCATTCTGGCTCCGTCGCAGTTCCCCGAACTGCTGGACCACAAGGGCGAAGACCTCATCGTGACTAATGGCCTGACTTTGCTCGGTGCGGACGACAAGGCGGGTATCGCCGAAATCGTGACGGCTGTCACTTATCTTCAGCGGCATCCTGAAATCAAACACGGTAAAATCCGCATCGCTTTCAATCCGGACGAGGAAATCGGCAGGGGTGCTCACAAGTTCGATGTAGAGAAGTTCGGTTGCCAATGGGCCTATACGATGGACGGCGGTGAAGTGGGCGAACTGGAATTTGAAAACTTTAATGCCGCCTCCGCCAAGGTGGTCGTGAAAGGGCGAAACGTGCATCCGGGCTACGCCAAGGGAAAGATGATAAACGCCATTCGGGTGGCCAACGAGTTCATGAGCCAACTTCCGGAGGAGGAAACTCCCGAGCACACCGAAGGTTACGAAGGATTCTATCACGTGGTGGGCATCGAAGGCGAAGTGGAACAGGCCACGGTCAGCTATATCATCCGCGACCACGACCGTGCCAAGTTTGAAGCCCGCAAGGAGCAGATGAAGGCATGGGGTGAGGCCATCAACCGGAAGTACGGCGCAGACATCGTGACCGTGGAACTGCACGACCAGTACTACAACATGCGTCAACAGATAGAACCGGTGATGCACATCATCGACACCGCTTTCAAGGCGATGGAGGAAGCCGGTGTCACACCGAAGGTGAAAGCCATCCGTGGCGGTACGGACGGTGCCCAACTTTCGTTCAAGGGACTGCCTTGTCCGAACATCTTCGCCGGTGGATTGAACTTCCACGGCCGTTATGAATTTGTTCCCGTCCAGTCGATGGAAAAGGCAATGATGGTGGTGGTGAAGATAGCAGAACTGACCGCAAGATAATCATTTAACCAAAAAAACTTTAATCAATATCATGAAAACAACTCCATTTACCGAAACACACATGGCTCTCGGAGCGAAGATGCATGAATTTGCAGGTTATAACATGCCCATCGAGTATTCCGGCATCATTGATGAACACATGACCGTATGCAACGGGGTGGGAGTATTCGATGTGTCCCACATGGGCGAATTTTGGGTGAAAGGCCCTCATGCGCTCGAATTCTTGCAGCAGGTTACTTCCAATAATGTCGCCGTTCTGCCCGTAGGCAAGGCGCAATATACTTGTTTCCCCAACGAGCAAGGCGGCATCGTGGACGATCTTATCGTCTATCATTACGAAGAGGAAAAATACCTGCTGGTAGTCAACGCCGCCAATATCGATAAGGATTGGGCGTGGTGCAACAGCCACAATGGGGCAGGAGCCGAACTCGAAAACTCTTCCGACCGCATGGCGCAACTCGCCATTCAGGGACCGAAGGCGACCGAAGTGTTGCAGCGTCTCACGCCGGTGAACCTGTCCGAGATTCCTTATTACGCCTTTGCGGTGGGCGAATTTGCCGGTTGTCCCGAAGTCATTATTTCCAATACCGGATATACGGGGGCCGGTGGCTTTGAACTTTACTTCTATCCCGAAGACGGACAGAAGATTTGGAATGCTGTCTTCGAGGCCGGAGCGCCCGAAGGCATTAAGCCTATCGGTCTCGGCGCCCGCGACACCCTTCGTCTCGAAATGGGCTTCTGTCTTTATGGTAATGACCTGAACGATACCACTTCGCCGCTCGAAGCCGGTTTGGGTTGGATAACCAAGTTTGTGGACGGCAAGGACTTCACGGCTCGTGCCCTCCTCGAAAAACAGAAGGCGGAAGGCATCACCCGCAAACTTGTCGCGTTTGAAATGGTGGACCGAGGCATTCCTCGTCACGGTTATAAATTGGTGAATGTCGAAGGGGAAGAAATAGGCGAAGTGACCAGCGGTACCATGTCGCCCGTTCTGAAAATCGGTATCGGCATGGGCTATGTGGCCAAGCCTTATGCGGCCGTCGATACCGAAATCTTTATTGATGTCCGCGGACGCAAACTGAAAGCCAAGGTGGTGAAGGCTCCGTTCCGTAAATAAAGAATATAAGTTCTTGAAACAAATCAGGTGTGCATCTTCTGTCGGTGCACACCTGATTTGTTTTTATTCCTCTTCCTTGAAGTCAAAGTCGAAATCAAAGTCGTCATCGTCCGAAATGTATTCGGGGGTGATGAACTCTTCCAAACTGCGGCGATCCTTTTTGGTGGGACGACCGGTGCCGCGGGCACGGTCTATGAAACCGCTGATGCGGCTCATTTCCAGCAGTTCGTATTGTTCCTTGGGTGTGACATTCTCCATCATTTCGGGCACGGACTTGGCACCCACACGCTTTTCGATGGCTTGCAACACCTTGAAGGAATAGGTGATGGGCGGTTTGCGTACTTGAATCACATCTCCGGGCTTCACCGTACGTGACGGTTTGGCTTGTGCGCCGTTGATGGCGATGCGTCCTTTCTTGCAGGCTTCGCAGGCGATGGTGCGGGTTTTGAAGATACGGACGGCCCACATCCACTTGTCGATTCTTGCTTCCGTTGCCATAGGTTACTTTTTGTTGTATTGATTCATGGTGATGTTTATGCCGGCCAGGCAGAAGCTCTTCACGATGTCGCAGGCGATGTTCACCCGTTCCTCCATGGTTTTCTGTTCTTCTTCGCTGAACTGTCCCAACACGTAGTCTATCTGATGGCCGCGGCTAAAGTCATTGCCGATGCCGAAGCGGAGACGGGCGTAGTTTTGCGTGCCGAGCGTTTCGGCGATATGCTTCAGTCCGTTATGACCTGCATCGCTTCCTTTGGCTTTCAGTCGGAGGGAGCCGAAGGGGAGGGCGAGGTCGTCTACCACCACCAGCACGTTTTCGAGGGCGATGTTCTCTTTTTGCATCCAGTAACGGACGGCGTTTCCGCTCAGGTTCATGTAGGTGGAGGGTTTGAGCAGCACCAGTTGGCGACCTTTGACGGAGAGGCTGGCGGTAGCTCCATAGCGTCCGTCGGCAAAAACAAGATTGGACGCCTTTGCGAGGGCGTCCAATACAATGAATCCTATGTTGTGACGGGTATTCCGGTATTCGGCACCGATGTTACCCAATCCTACAATCAGATATTTCATGCGCTACAAGAGGATTACTTAGCGGCAGCGGCTTGAGCACCACGAGCGGCACGAGTCAACTTAACGGCGCAAACCACGGCTTCCTTGGCGTTAATCAGTTCAAGACCTTCGTAGCTCAATTCGCCTACCTTGATAGTCTTGCCCAGACCCAATGCGGTTACGTCTACAACCAAACGTTCGGGGATGGTATTGTAAGTAGCCTTTACTTTGAGCTTGCGGATTTGCAAAGCCAACTTACCACCGGCGCGTACACCTTCTGCCAAACCTTCGAGCTGAACGGGAACTTCCATTACGATGGGCTTGTTTTCTTCTACTTGCAAGAAGTCAACGTGAAGGATGTTGTCCTTTACCGGGTGGAACTGGATGTCCTTCATGATGGCTGTTACCACTGTACCGTCTACATCCAAGTTTACGAGGTAGATGTTCGGTGTGTATACCAAGTTACGAAGACCATCGGCGGGTACTGAGAAGTGAGTGGCTACTGGAAGACCGTTTTCGTCCTTCTTTACACCATACAATACACAAGGTACGCCGTTGTTGTTGCGCAATTCACGAGTGGCTTTTTTGCCGAGGTCGGTTCTCAAAGAACCTTTGATTTCGATTGATTTCATTGTTTAAAATCTTTTTTTTGTGTTACTCTAAATTAAGTTTTAATCTCTGTTTTTGCTTAATTCGCCATCACACGATGCGGTATATCACACGATGAGCTTAAAAAAGCGGTGCAAAGGTACGCTTTATTTTCGAGCCGGCAAAATGAAACTTACGGAATTTTACATAAAAACCTGCCGATGTTTTTAAAAAATCTGCCGGTGTTTTTTAAAAAAGCCCGCCTTCTTTTCTTTAGAAGTCGATGTCTATCTTGATTTCGTTTTCGCTGAGGCTTTGGCTGGGCGTCTCGTCCTCTGCTTCCGTTTCAATCAGTTTCTTTTCGTATGTCTTTTCGGGAAGTCCTTGCGCCTCGGCGATGAACCGGATGACTTGTTGCAGGCCATCGGTGAATTTCTCGAAATCTTCTTTATAAAGGAATATCTTGTGTTTCTCGAAGCTTACCGGCGAGTCTTCACCCTCTCCCGACACCACTTTCTTGCTCTCGGTGATGGCGAGGAACATTTCATCCTTGCGATTTTTCTTCACGTCCAGATAATAGATGCGTTTTCCCGCCTTGATGGCTTTCGAGAAAACAATTTCCTTGTCGCCGTCCAAAGCTCCTTTCTTCTTGTATTCTTCCATGTCTTTAACGTTCTTGTTTTGATTATGGCTTCAAAATTGGAGATTTTTTTTCAATGCGCAAAGCTTTTGCCGACAAACTTTGCGAGAAATGTCCTTTTAAAGGGGCAAACCATTATTTTTTAATTAAAAAATCCTATTATCTTAGGTTTAGTTCATGAAAATGTGTAATTTTGCATCACGTAAATAATTTATATGAATTATGATAAATAGAGTTCTTATTCGTCTTAAAATTGTTCAGATAGTCTATGCCTATTATCAAAACGGAGGCAAGAATTTGGATACTGCGGAAAAAGAGTTGTTCTTCAGTCTGTCCAAAGCATACGACATGTACAACTATCTGTTGCTTTTAATGGTCGAAATCACCAAGCAGGCAGAAAAGAAACAGAGTGCTGCCAAAAGTAAATTGCTGCCTACTGCAGAAGAATTGTATCCCAACACTAAATTCGTGGACAACCGCTTTATCGCTCAGTTGGAAGTAAACAGACAGCTGATGGAGTTCTCCGAAAGTCAGAAAAAGACTTGGGAAAACGAAACGGATTTTGTTAAAAGACTGTGTGAGCAGATCATGGAAAGCGATATATATAAGGAATATATGGCTGCCGAAACGTCTTCGTATGAAGAAGATCGCGAGGTGTGGCGCAAAATTTACAAGCGCATCATCTTCAATAACGCGGAACTTGATCAGGTACTGGAAGACCAAAGCCTTTATTGGAACGACGACAAAGAAATAGTCGATACCTTTGTGCTGAAGACCATCAAGCGTTTTGAAGAAAAGAACGCCGACAAGCAGGAACTGCTCCCCGAATTTAAAGACGAGGAAGATCAAGACTTCGCGCGGCGTCTGTTCCGTCGCACCATCTTGAATGCCGACTATTACCGTCACCTCATCAGCGAGAACACCAAGAATTGGGACTTGGATCGTGTGGCTTTCATGGATGTCATCATCATGCAGATAGCCTTGGCCGAAATTCTCAGTTTCCCGAACATTCCGGTCAGTGTTTCGTTAAATGAATATGTGGAGATTGCCAAACTGTACAGTACTCCGAAGAGCGGAAGTTTTATCAACGGTACGCTGGACGGCATCGTCAATGTTCTGAAGAAAGACAATAAACTGAACAAAAATTGATAACCCTAATTAAAACCAAGAAAAGATGAATTTAGCGTTTGTATACTTGCAGGCACAAGCCGGCGGTGATTATTCTTTCCTGATTATGATGGTAGCTATTTTCGCCATCATGTATTTCTTCATGATTCGCCCGCAGAACAAAAAGCAGAAAGAAATCCAAAACTTCCGCAAGAATCTGGAAGTCGGTCAGGAAGTGATTTCCGCAGGCGGTATTTACGGAAAAGTAAAGGCCGTGGAAGACAACGTGGTGGTACTTGAAATCGCATCGGGCGTGAAGATCAGAATCGACAAGAACTCCATCTACGCCAATGCTGCCGCTACCCAACAGACTGCGAAATAAGTAAAACGGCGGCTTATGTTCGAAAAGAAGCGGAACATACGTATGCGCTATTTACGGACATTGGAGAAAATCAGAAGTTTCCTGCTCAGTCGGAAGAACCGGGAATTCCTGATTTTCTTGTTCTTTGTCTTTGTGTCTTTCTGTTTTTGGCTCCTTCAGGTGCTGAACGATGATTACGAAACGGAATTGACTCTCCCTTTGCGAATGAAGAATGTGCCCGAGAATGTGGTGCTCACCTCCGAACTGCCTTCCGAAATAAGGGTAGGGGTGAAAGACCGCGGGACGGTATTGGTCAATTACCTGTGGGGGCAGACTTTCTATCCTCTGACCATCGACTTTGACGAATACGCCGACCGTGGAAATCAGGTGCGTATCCCGTCATCGACACTTGCCAAGCGCATAACAAGCCAGTTGAGCCAATCGACGAAACTTTCTGCTGTCAAGCCCGACACTTTGGAGTACATCTACACCAAAGGAAAGGCAAAGAAAGTGCCTGTCAAGTTGCAGGGAAGCGTCAAGGCCGATCGCCGTTATTACATTTCCGACATCCGGTGTTCGCCCGATTCGGTGATGGTGTATGCTCCCAAGGCTATTCTTGATACGCTGACCGGTGCCTATACCCAATCGATAGAACTGGAGAATGTGGCGGACACCACTCGTTGCCGACTGAACTTGCTGCCTGTAAAAGGCGCACGCTTCACGCCGGACTACAGCGATGTCACTTTCATGGTGGACATTTATGCCGAAAAAACGGTGGAGGTGCCGGTTGTCGGCGTCCGTTTCCCATCGGATAAGATTCTTCGTACTTTTCCCTCCAAGGTGCAGGTCAGCTTTCAAATCGGACTTAGCCGATTCAAGGAAGTGGATGCCGATGATTTTCAGGTTGTGGTCGATTATGAGAAACTGAATCAGAAGACCGACAAGTGTCTGCCGGAGTTTGAGTTTGTGCCCGATGAAGTGAACCACGTCCGTCTGGCTCCCGAACAATTGGAATATATCATCGAACAAAAAGTCATTCAGAATGATTAGTATTGCCATTACCGGAGGAATCGGAAGCGGAAAGTCTTATGTGTCCGCTTTATTGGAAGCGCGGGGCATACCGGTTTATAATGCCGACAACGAGTCTAAGCGCTTGACTGCGACCGATGAGGAGATTCGGGCGGGGCTGGTGGCCTTGTTGGGCGAGGAGGTGTATCGCGAAGGGAGTTTGAACAAGCCTCTGTTGGCTTCCTATCTTTTTGCCGGTCCCGATAATGCCCGCAGGGTCAATGCCGTCATTCACCCCCGTGTGAAAGCCGATTTCCGTCGTTGGTTGGAGGAACATCAGGATTGCGAGGTCGTAGGATTGGAGTCGGCCATTCTGTTTGAAGCCGGATTTGAGGATACGGTGGATGCCGTGGTGATGGTCTATGCGCCCGAACCGTTGCGCTTGGAACGCGCCATGCGGCGCGATGGAGCGACCGAGGAACAAATCCGTCGGCGTATGTCCGCCCAGATGGACGATGAAGAGAAGCGTCGCAGGTCACACTATGTGCTGCTGAATGATGGCTCTGATTCGTTGGACGAACAGTTAGCAAACCTTATATTACAGTTAAAAGAAAGAAAAAATTAGAATAAATTTGGGAGTTTCGTGCGCGAATTGTACTTTTGCTCCCCAAAACTATTTTTAATCAAATACATAGAAAGCATTATGTTAAGGACAATTTTATCAGTTTCCGGAAAACCCGGCTTGTACAAGTTGATTTCACAAGGTAAGAACATGTTGATTCTGGAAACATTGGACGCTAACAAGAAGAGAGTACCTGCATACGGTCACGATAAAGTCATTGCGCTTGGCGACATCGCCATGTACACCGATGCGGAAGAAGTTCCCTTGGCGGAAGTTCTGGAATCAGTGAAGAAGAAGGAAAACGCGGCTGCCGCTTCCATCGACTACAAGAAGGCTTCGGCCGATGAACTTCACGGATTTATGGCGGAGGTTCTGCCGAATTACGACCGCGACCGTGTTCATACCAGCGACATCAAGAAACTTATTCAGTGGTACAACATTTTGGTGACTAACGGTGTGACCGAGTTTGTGGAAGCTCAGTGAGAATTTTAGAGAAAGCCGAAACCGGCTGTTGAATAACGTTAACAAAAAAAGAAGAGTGGACATGTAAGAATTACGTCCGCTCTTCTTTTTTTGGGGTCAGTTTCTGAACTTCAATCCGTCCGTGTCACGTTCCACCCATATCGGTTTGCTTCGATCCACTTCCAAGGAAAGCAGTTTCTTGGACAGGTCGTTCAGCAGGTAGCGTTGGATGGCGCGCTTTACCGGGCGTGCGCCAAATTCCGGATCGTATCCGGCGGTAGCCAGGAAGTCGATGGCCGGGTTGCTTAAATGGAGGGTTACTCCGTTGTCTTCCAGCATCTTTTGGATGCCCTTAATCTGTAACCGGACAATCTGTTCTATCTGCGACTTGTCGAGCGGCAGGAACATGATGGTTTCGTCGATACGGTTCAAGAACTCCGGACGGATGGTTTTCTTCAGCATGTTCATCACCTCGTTCTTGGTTTCTTCAACCAACACGTCGTGATTGTCGTCCGTCAGTTTTTCAAATTGGCTTTGGATGTATGCGCTTCCCAGATTGGAAGTCATGATGATGAGGGTGTTCTTGAAGTTCACCGTCCGACCCTTGTTGTCGGTCAGTCGTCCGTCGTCCAAAACCTGTAAGAGTACGTTGAATACATCCGGGTGTGCCTTTTCAATCTCATCGAACAAAACAACGGAGTAGGGCTTCCGCCGGACAGCTTCGGTCAGCTGACCGCCTTCATCGTATCCCACGTATCCCGGAGGTGCGCCAATCAGTCGGCTTACCGTGTGCTTCTCTTGATATTCG
Source organism: uncultured Phocaeicola sp. (assembly GCA_964469845.1). Lineage (GTDB taxonomy): Bacteria > Bacteroidota > Bacteroidia > Bacteroidales > Bacteroidaceae > Phocaeicola. Next base: position 37,086 of record CAYXZF010000003.1, on the reverse strand, counting down.
CTCATGTCGATACGGGTCATCAGGCTCTCATCGTCGAACAGGTATTCCGCCAATGCTTTTGCCAGTTCCGTCTTACCCACACCGGTGGTGCCGAGGAAGATGAACGAACCTATCGGACGTTTCGGGTCTTGCAGGCCGGCGCGGCTTCGGCGCACGGCATCGGCCACCGCCCGGATGGCTTCGTCTTGCCCTACTACCCGCTTGTGGAGTTCGTCTTCCAGAAAGAGGAGTTTTTCGCGTTCGCTCTGCATCATCTTGCTGACGGGGATTCCTGTCCAGCGCGATACTACGTCGGCGATGTCTTCGGCGGTTACTTCTTCCTTAATCATGGCGCTGTCGCCCTGTTTTTGTTTCAACTCCTCTTGGATGTGCTTGATTTCATCCTCCAGTCCTTTCAGTTTGCCGTAGCGTATTTCGGCCACTTTTCCATAGTCGCCTTCGCGTTCGGCCTTGTCGGCTTCAAACTTCAGTTGTTCGATTTCCTGTTTGTTCTGTTGGATTCGGTTCACCAGTTCCTTTTCGCTTTGCCATTTGGCCTTGTAGGACTTTTCTTGTTCGCGCAGTTCTTCTATCTCCTTGTTCAAGAGGGCGAGTTTGGCGTCGTCCTTTTCCCGCTTGATGGCTTCCCGTTCTATTTCCAGTTGCTTCAGCCGACGTTCTATCTCGTCCAGTTCTTCCGGCAGTGAGTCGCGTTCCATGCGGAGTTTGGCGGCGGCTTCGTCCATCAGGTCGATGGCCTTGTCGGGCAGGAACCGTTCGGTGATGTATCGGTTGCTCAGTTCCACGGCGGCGATGATGGCTTCGTCTTTGATACGCACTTGGTGATGGTTTTCGTAGCGTTCTTTCAAGCCTCGCAGGATGGAGATGGAGCTGGCGGTGTCCGGTTCGTCTACCATGACGGTTTGGAAACGCCGTTCCAATGCCTTGTCTTTTTCAAAGTACTTCTGATATTCGTCCAGGGTGGTGGCACCGATGCTTCGGAGTTCGCCGCGCGCCAAGGCCGGTTTCAGAATGTTGGCTGCATCCATGGCACCTTCGCCCTTGCCGGCTCCCACCAATGTGTGGATTTCGTCGATAAAGAGGATGATGTTTCCGTCGGATTTCGTCACTTCGTTGATGACCGACTTCAATCGTTCTTCAAACTCGCCTTTGTACTTGGCACCCGCCACCAGCGCACCCATGTCGAGGGAGTAGAGTTGCTTGTTCTTCAAGTTCTCCGGTACGTCTCCGCGCAGGATTCGTTGGGCAAGGCCTTCCACGATGGCGGTCTTTCCCGTACCCGGCTCGCCTATCAGTATCGGGTTGTTTTTGGTGCGTCGGCTTAATATCTGAAGCACCCGGCGTATTTCCTCATCGCGGCCGATGACCGGGTCGAGCTTGCCGTTTCGGGCGGCTTCAATCAGGTTGATGGCATATTTGTTGAGCGACTGATAAGTGTCTTCGCCGGATGGCGAAGTTACTTTCTGTCCCTGTCTGAGTTCATTGATGGCGGCCCGGAGTTCTTTTTCGTTCATGCCTGCATCTTTCAGTATCGTGCCGGCGGTGCTTTTCACATTGAGCAGAGCCAGCAGCAAGGCTTCCAGCGAAACATACTCGTCGCCCAAGGTCTTACTGTATTCCACAGCCTTTTGCAACACCTCGTTGGCGTTTCGGCTCAGGTAAGGTTCGCCGCCCGAAACCTTCGGGAGGGAAGCTGTTTGCCGGTCGAGCACCGTTGCTATCTGCTGTCCGTTCAGGCCGAGTTTCTGAAAGAGGAAGCTAGTGACGTTTTCGCCCACTTTCAGCACTCCGGTCAGCAGATGCTCCGGTTCGATGGCTTGTTGTCCGCGGATCTGCGCCAGATTGACGGCTTGTTGAACCGCTTCCTGCGATTTGATGGTAAAATTGTTGAAGTTCATATTCTTTCTCCTTTCTTTGTTTTGTCTGTTGGGTTATCCTGTCTGCAATCTTCGTACCTTTTCCAATACCTCGATTGAGAACACAGAAAGTCTGCAAATAGTTTACCAGATAAAGAAAACGGACAAAAAGACAGTTTGATACGGAAGAAAAATGACGAAAAGTCAGAAAAGCGGCATGTCCTTTGTTTTCTCAAAACAAATCCGTATCTTCGCATCCCTAAAGAATTAGAACTTATGAACATCAATAACGAACTGAAATTCGCAGAAAAGGTCATCCTGCTGGATGCCGCTTATATAAATAAGGTAACAACGGACTTGTGCCGGCATTTCGGTCCGCTGATTCAGCGCGAATTGCCTAAGGCTGATTTGGCGGTCTTTTTGGAATGTGTGGCGATGGATGCCGCCGTCCAACCGGGAGATCACACCTTGCAGGTGTTTTTCATTTACGACAAGGAGTGTCCTACCCTTGATGCGTTCCGCCCCGCCGACCTCAAGAAGGAGCTGAATGATGTAGCTTTCAAGAGCCGGCTGGGTGAGTTCCGTCTCAATGCGTTTGCCACTTCGGACATGGCCGACCGCGAAACGCTTTTTTTAGAGTCGGTCAAGGTGATAGCCGATGCCAAGGAGGTGAAGCATTTGGTCATTGTGCCCCACGAGCAGGAGTACGCCGAGCGTTTGCCGGAAATTCTGAAGCAAGTGGACGGTAAAGAATCCGTTCATGTATTGGGTATGAATCCTCCCGCTTCAGTCGATGCCTTCCATTGGGAGATGTTGGGGTATGCCGTGCTGCAAGCATTGGGCATCCGTGCGGATGAAATTTGACCATTTCATTTGGAGGTGAAATGTGAAAGAGCCTTCTTTCACGCTGTGATACGGCCGGGTAAACGAATTGAAGTCCCATAGATTTTCACACGTTGCATTCACTCCTTTCATCACCCGCTAATGCGCTGATTATCAAAATTTCCATATGAAGGGAGCTTCGAAAACCTCCCTTCACCGTTTCACACCGTCCCGACAAGATAAGCGTTTTCTTATCGGGTGTGGGTGTGCATAAAGATGCTGAACTGCGCGTTGTTTTACTTCGGTGACACAACTCTGCCATCAAGGTGGCACTGCTCTGCCACATGCGATACTGCCTTGGCACTTTGCGAAATCATGTATCGGGCTTCGTGACACATCGCGATTGCTGACTTCCGGCGCATTAATGCCGGTTATTTGGATGAGCGTAAGGAGGAATATAAGTATGAGAGGACTCTTTACGGCTATTCGGAAGAACGTTCCTTGGAAATTGTAAGGGAACAAACCGCAGAGAACCATTCCCGGCAAGGAAATGCGGCGATGGATTTGACGCACAATGCGGAAAGGCTGTATGTGGACAATCGTTTGCGTGTGGCCGGTGAATGGTCGGAGGCTGATGCGCGGCTGGAGGGTAAGGAGAAGTCGGAGCAACATTTTGAACAACCTTATTTCTTGGTCGAGAACAAGTTGAAAGTTATAAGCAAATGGAAAAAGGATTATCTGACGTTCAATTCTTTTGTCCGTTTTCACCGCTTGCCCCAAGAAGCCCGGTTTGAAGATGATGCGGATTCGGCGATTGTTCAGTATAGGAGCGAACAGTTGTCCTATACTGATAATGAGGCAAGTTTCAGTAAGGGAATAGGATTTTCTACCTTTTCTTTGGGAGTCGGAATAAAGGCCGAAACGAACAAGATGAATACCGACATGAAGACGGCACCCGGGTTCTTGGAAGATTCTGTCGTCAGTTCCCGATGGAATTATAAAATGGCAGAATTGTATTTTACTCCCTCTTATAATTATAAAAGGAGTCGTTGGGCTTTCACTGTATCGTTGCCTTTTTCATGGCATTGCTTGAACACTGAAGAAAACTTCGGTGAAAAACGTGAATTCCGCCATTTTTCGTTCATGCCGTCTTCTCATCTGAACTGGAAAATACATTCTTTTTGGGAATTGAATGTATCATTGGCTTATGGTAAGTACCCTTCGGACTATAGAAATATGAATGACAGTTACTATTATGTAAACAGAGGTTCGTTGAGGCGTGGAAGTGGAAGCCGGGAAGTGAAAGAACAGTTGCGTGGAACGGTGAACCTTTCATATCGGAATGCTTTGGATGCCATATTCTCCAGACTGACGTTTGTCTATAACCGCCGGTCTTCCAATCTTCTTTCCGGTTATGATTTTATAGGCTCCCATGCGGTTCGGACATGGGGTCCGGGATTATATCGCAATAGTTATTGCTCGGTGACTGCTAATGTGGGCAAGATTCTGGATGCGATTCAGACCAATTTGGATTTGACCGCCGGATTTACACATACGGCATTTACACAATATCAGGATGTAAAGGTCAGGAATGTGAGTGCCTTTCCGGTATTAATGTTTGGAAATATCGCTAAGGAAATAGAAGAGTTATAGCACGTTTCAAAACCAATAGCTGTAATGCTTCTTTCATGCAATAGGCTTCAATGCCCGATGAAGCCGCTTTCGTTGGTCTGCGAAGCCGCTTTCGATGCCCGATGAAGCCTATTGCATTTTTTTGATTTATATTGATTAACGAAACGATTCTTCCGCCGGTCCTCCTTCGGGTGAAGGCGATAAATAAAAATAGAGGAAAAGGCCGGAGATTTCCGGAATTATTTGTATGTTTGTGCTATGAAACAGAAAAAGCGTATAAAGATACATATCTATAAGGTCGTGCTGTGTGCCTTGATGGGGAGCGCAATGCCCCTTCAGGCACAAGAAACGCCGGACAATCCCTTTATTCCTCCCTTTGACTTTCCGTTGGTGCTGAGCGGAAATTTCGGAGAACTTCGCGCCAACCATTTTCATGGCGGAGTGGATTTCAAGACGCAGGGTGCGGTAGGTAAATCCGTCCGTTGCCCTGCCGACGGATACATCAGTCGCGTGACGGTGACTCCCGGAGGATACGGTCAGGCGGTCTACATCACGCACAACAACGGATACACTTCGGTGCACGGACACTTGCTGAAATTCTCCGGCGAGGTGGAAAAGGTGGTGGAGGCGTATCAGTACGGGCACGAGACCTTTGCGACGGATTTAACCTTCGGACCGGAGCAGTTTCCCTTGAAGCAGGGCGAGGTGTTCGCGTTGTCGGGCAACGAAGGCTATTCTTTCGGGCCGCATCTGCACATGGAGATGCGGCGAACCGATACGGGCGAATACATTGACCCGTTGCAGTTCTATACGGACAAAATAAAAGATACCACTCCGCCGCGTGCCACTCATATCGTGATTTATCCGCAGGCGGGTGAAGGAGTGGTGCAGGGAGCGCAAGGAAAGAAGATAGTGCCCGTAACCCACCTGACGACTCCCGTCGAGGCTTGGGGAAAGGTGGCAGTAGGCATCAAGGCATACGACTACATGGACGGCACATCGAACAACTACGGCGTGCGCTCGGTGAAGTTGTCGGTCGATTCGGTGGAAGTGTTCAGCAGTACGGTGGACGGATTTCTGCCCGATGAAAACCGGATGATTAACGCTTGGACGGATTACGAGGAATACACGCTTTGCGGCAGTTGGTTCATGCGCTCGCACGTGTTGCCGGGCAACACGTGGCGGATGCTTCGGGCGAAGGAACGTGGCGTGGTGACGATTGACGAAGAGCGTCCCTACGTGTTCCGCTATGTGTTGGAAGATTTGTACGGCAACCGCCGCACGTATCGTTTTACGCTGACGGGCAAACGTCAGGACATTCCGGCTCTCCGTCGGAGCAAGGACTGTCTGCGTTGCGACCGGGGCAATGTGGTCTGTAAGCCGGGCATGAATCTGGTCATCCCGAAAGGTATGTTGTACGAAGACGTGAATCTGAACGTGCGTGTAATCGCCGATTCGTCGGGAGTGTCGTTCCGCTATCAGCTTCACGACAAGCCGGTGCCGCTTCATGCGGGTTGCCGCTTGTCTATCGGCGTGCGCCGCTATCCCGTGGCCGATATGTCCAAATACTACATCGCCCGGATGCACAAGGGACGGAAGGTTTCGGTGGGCGGCTACTTTGAGGAGGGCTACATGCATGCCGACATCCGCGAGTTGGGCACTTATACGGTGGCCGTCGACACCCTGCCGCCGCAAGTGATTCCGCTTGACAAGTCTCGGTGGCGGACGGGAAACATCCGCTTCAAGATTCGCGACGCACAGACGGGCATCAAGGATTACAAGGTCTTTGTCGACGGCAAATTCGCCTTGTTCAAGTTCAGCTCGAAGGACGCGACTTTGAGCAGCAAGCATCCCGAACGACTCCGGAAGGAAGGTCCCCGGCGGATGGAGGTAATCGTGACGGACTATTGCGGAAACGTCCGTAAGGAAGAATATCAATTTTAATTACTATAAATAAAATGAAAAACAAACTCTTTTTAACCGCTGCCTTGTTGGTGGCCGCCGTGGCGCAAAGCTGGGCGTGTACCAATTTTATCGTAGGCAAGAAAGCATCGAAGGACGGCTCTGTCATCGTGTCTTATTCGGCCGACTCGTACGGAATGTTCGGTCAATTGTATCATTATCCCGCCGCCAAGCATGAAAAGGGTGCCATGCGCCCCATTTACGAATGGGATTCGGGTAAGTATTTGGGCGAAATCAAGGAAGCCGAGCAGACCTACAACGTAATCGGCAACATGAACGAGTTTCAGGTGACTATCGGCGAGACCACTTTCGGCGGTCGCGAGGAACTGCACGACAAGAACGGCATCATGGACTATGGAAGCCTGATTTATGTCGCTCTTCAGCGTTCGCGCACCGCCAAGGAAGCCATCAAGGTGATGACCGACTTGGTGAAAGAATACGGTTACTACAGCAGTGGCGAGTCTTTCTCCATCGCCGACCCCAACGAAGTTTGGATAATGGAAATGATTGGCAAGGGTGAGGGCGTGAAAGGTGCCGTATGGGTGGCTGTCCGTATTCCGGACGACTGCATCGCCGCCCACGCCAACCAGAGCCGCATTCACCGTTTCCCCCTGAACGACAAGGAGAACTGCCTTTACTCGCCCGATGTGATTTCCTTTGCCCGCGAAAAGGGTTACTTTGAAGGCTTGAACAAGGACTTCAGCTTTGCGGACGCTTACTGTCCGATAGACTTCGGCGGTCTTCGTGCCTGCGAGTCGCGCGTGTGGAGTTTCTACAACATGTTCTGCGAAGGCATGGGCGAAAAGTACCTGCCCTACATTCAAGGCAAGAGCAAGGAGCCGATGCCGCTCTATGCCAAGCCAACCGAAAAGGTGTCTGTCCGCGACATCCAAAAGGCCATGCGCGACCATTACGAAGGCACTGCGCTCGACATCACCAACGACCTCGGCGCAACGGCTTACAAGATGCCTTACCGTCTCTCGCCGCTGACTTTTGAAGTGGACGGACAGAAATACTTCAACGAACGCCCCATCTCCACTCAGCAGTCGGCCTTCACCTTTGTGGCTCAGATGCGTTCCGAACTGCCCGATGCCGTGGGCGGCGTGCTGTGGTTCGGCACCGATGATGCCAACATGATGGCTTTCACTCCGGTGTATTGTTGTACCGACCGTGTTCCGGTCTGTTATGCCGGTGACGGCAAGGCAGATTGCGTGACCTTCTCGTGGGATTCCGCTTTCTGGATTTACAATTGGGTGGCCGATATGATTCGTCCGCGTTACAGCCTCATGATTGACGACATGCGCGCCGTGCAGAACAAGTTGGAAGACACTTACGCCGATTCGCAAGCCGGCATCGAGAGCGCGGCCATTGCCATGCATGCGCAAGACCCCGCCAAGGCAAAGGCTTTCCTTACCAACTACACCGAAATGACCGCGCAATGTGCCGTGGATGCTTGGAAAAAGTTGGGTGAATACCTTATCGTGAAGTACAACGACGGCGTAGTAAAGAAAACCAATGCCGATGGCAGCTTCGTCCGTCCGGTCTACGAACACGGTGCCAACGCTCCGCTGGTTCGTCCGGGCTATCCGAAGGAGTTCCTGAAAGAAGTCGTAAAGGCTACCGGCGACCGTTATAAGGTCTATCCGGTGGAATAATAAAGAGAATCCCTACATCCGTTCTATCGTGAAAAAAGAGGCTGTGTCAAAATAGGCGCAGTCTCTTCTTTGTAGTACGATCGGGTGTGAGAGTTCGGTAAACGTGAAAAGCGGCATCAAAATGTGCACGGCAATGCCAATAACTGATACATCAAGGTGCGTGCCATGCGTTGATGACCCGCATCATTGGGGTGCAGACAATCCGTTTCCGCATTTTTAAAGTAAGACTTGTGGCTGTCCAGTAGCGGATAAAGTCCGCACAGCGTAGAAAGGTCGATGACGGGCACCGCCCAAACGCGTCCCGCTTCTTTCGTTGCTTCCACGTAAGCGTCCAGATATTCGCCGCATCGGTTCACGTAATCTTCGGAGCATTGCCAGTTTTGGTTGCCGGCATAGAAGCCTGCCCGATGGATAGGGGTGAGCAAGACAATCTGCTTGGTCGGGAACATTCGCTTCAGCGAGTCCAGAGCGATGTTGATGCGTCCGCGATAAGTGTCGTTGTCCATCACCGGTTTGCGGCGCATACGGTCTTCCGGTCGTTTGTCATAAAAGAGCCCGTATTCCACCTTTTCCAATTTTTCTTCATACCAATGTCCGATGGGTACGGCGTTGTTGTAGTCGTTAGTTCCCATAAAGATGAGGATGGCGTCGAAGTCCTCTCCGTGCTCCTGTTTCAAGCGGTCGGCTTGTCGGGGTATGTCGTTCCACTCGCGTCCGCTTACGCCATAGACGAGTGGCGTGATTTGCAGCCATTCTTCCAGAAAGCCCCAATACTTTGTTTTCGAAGCCTTGACGTTAGGGTCGGTGATGGAATCGCCGAAGTAAGCGACTTTTTTCCCGCTCCAAGGGTGAGACACTACGGTTTGCGCGGTCATCGAGGCGAGCGCAATCCCCAAAAATACCAAAGATGTTAATGTTCTTTTCATAAGCCAATTTTTTTTATTCATACCGTCGGATGTCAAGACAAATTCTGCAACTCTCCGGCAGGATGCAACGAAGATACAGATAAATTCGGAAAGATTCATTATTCAATGAAAGAATTTATTCGGCTGCTACGGAAACTTTAGAAGAAAAACTTGGATTAGTCCTATTTTTTTTCAAGCGTCCGGGCACATCGGGAAAGGTAGCCCGTTGCAAAGGGCGATGCAACCCGTTGGAGAAGCCTGCGCAATGGGTTGCATGTGGCAACGCAACCCGTTGCATTTTTGTAGCGACTTATCAGGTCTCCGCTTGCAGCAGACCGACAAGGATTTCTTCCAGTTTGTGGACATGGCGTATGGGTATCGGGTTATGATGATTATCCTTCGGAACTATGTGCGGCTGCACGGCTGTTGCACGTTGGAAGACATCATCAGACGGTATGCACCGCCTACGGAAAACGACACGATGGCCTATCTGACGTATGTGTGCCGTGCGATGAACGTGCCTCCCACCTGCGAACCGGACTTGGAAGATCGGAGCACACTGTGTGCCTTGGCAAGTGCCATGAGCCGCATGGAAAACGGAGTGGATGCCGTCCCCGAAGAAGTCCTGACGGGCTGGAAATTGATTTGAAAATGATGAGTGACACACTTTTGAACCTACTGACCTATGCCTTGCCGTCCGGCTTCGTAGTACAACTGCTGAACTGGCTCTTGAACCGCAGGACACGGAAGTTGCAAAGCATGGTAGACATCGACGCACTCTACATAGAGAATATCGGAAAATTGAGAGAAGAACTAATCAAGACCCAAGATGAAAACCGGAAAGTATATAGCGACATCGCCCGTTTGGAGCGTGCGGTCTCCAAACTGGAAAGGACTATCGGCAAAGTTGCGGCTTGCCCTCATTTTGATGACTGCCCTATTCGCGGTGAGTTGCCGGAGCAAGCAGGAAGCGGTACGGACCATCGCTCGAAGCGACAGCACGGTAAGCGTGAAAACGAGCCTCATCCGTTAAACGACACCGATACCCTCATTCAAGACAAAACTTGACATACCTCTGATAGCGGTCACGAATCTGCCGGACAAGGCTGTCTACATGGCCACCGACAGAGGACTGACCCTGACCGTAGGACGCAAGGACACCACCCTTGTCGTCGAGGCAAGGACAGACAGCATCGCACCGCAGCTGACTGAGGAATTTACCGATACCCACACGTACAGCCTCAACCGTAGCGAGGACGAATCCAAACCGTCGCACAAGTTTCCCTGGTATCTGTACGTGATTGCCGCCACTCTGCTTATACTGCTCGTCCGCCTGGCCAGAAAATAGGCTTGTAATGAACAATTCTTCGGTTTACTTTGCCCCCTGTTCAGTTCATAGACTGAACAACTCCGTAAACAGAACAAAAAATGAATTTTATTGGATTATGCAAATGGAGGAAGGGGTATTTGAGGGAAATGCTTAGCGTTTTTTTACTTGTTGCAATGTCAGGAATCTACGGACAATTTAGTATTATGCCGTAGATTTTGGACAAATTCTATAATTAATATGGGATAAACGATTTCTTGTGTCATTGGGGGAGTTTAGAAACATGTGATGGGGCTGTAACATGATAAAATGAAAAGATAAATAGACGTGGTAAATGAATTTAGACTCGCAGTTCACAATACTTGGAAGTAAGTCGCCAAACAACAATCGGGTTCTGCTAATTAGAAGTCTTTTACTTCTTCAAAAATTAATTCTGTGAATTGTATTTGGTAAGAGTTCTCAGAAGTCAATTGAAATTTGGTATTTATAATTGCAAAATATTCCAATAAAGAGCAGAAAAAATCAATATATAACACAATAATTTTACCTTTTAGTCGTTACATTAAATGTAAAATTATAAATTTGCAGCGTAAATTTACAGTATATGGAAAAAGTACAAAAGGAAATAACATATATCAACCGTTTGAAAGTCGTATTAGCAGAAAAGCATTTGACAAACAAATGGCTTGCAGAAAAACTTGGCAAAGACCCAGGTACGATTTCAAAATGGTGCACCAATAGCATGCAACCAAATCTCGAAACATTAAGAGAAATTGCGGTTTGCCTTGAAGTACAATATTCTGACCTTTTATGGCCAATTGAAAGAAAATGATTTTTTAATACGGTTATCCCGTTTTCTTGTAAAATAGCAATCATTATGAACAATAAAGTTACACAAGCCATTTTGGAAGTTGTAAAATCCATGATGGATAAAGTTATGGAGCGTGTTTTGATTACGAATCCATTTATAGTTGAGCAACACCATGCAAACAAGCCTTTGTATGCAGCATTGGTTCCAGACGAAATATTTAAGGGGTCACATTTTGAAAGAAGATTTGTAACTCCGTTTGGTAGTGTGTGAGAAAAGTTGGCTGTGCAAGTGGCATTGGCTCATCATGGACATTGTTTGCAAGGAGCTTCCGTTGAAGGTACTGTCGGTGATGAAAGTCTAAGAAGAATTCAAGAAGTTTTGAACAAATTAGAGCATGGTGTTGATGGAAAGAAAAAGCTAAAGCCGGATTGGAACAAAGAACTAGCATATATTAAGGCAGGAGGAGGAAAACCTATACCTGTCAGTGTTACATGTGATATTTTAATTCAGAGTAAACTTACTCAAAAACTTACGCTTTTGAGTTAAAAGCACCTCTTCCAAATAGCGACCAGACGAAAGTCAGCAAAGAGAAAATGTTCAAATTACTGGTAATGAATGAGCATAAAGTGGATAATGCTTATTATGCACTAGTGTACAATCCTTACGGAAAACAAAAAGAAGATTATGCATGGTCTTTCCCTAAAAGATGGTTTGACATGATAAATGACCCTTCTGTTCTGATAGGTGAAGAATTTTGGAACTTGATTGGCGGTATTGGCACTTACAAGAGTTTTATCAGTGAGATAAACAAATTGGGTGTGTCGTATAAAGAACGTATTTATAGAGAGTTCTTAGGTATTGAACCTCCTATAGGATTTGACAAAGAAACACTTAAATAGAATGGCAGATTTTTCATTTGTAGATTTATTTGCAGGAATTGGCGGCTTCCATATAGCTCTTGAGAGTGTGGGAGGACATTGTGTCGGATTTAGTGAAATTGCAAAAGATGCTATTGAAACATACTGTGCAAACTTCAATGAGTCAAAAGATAACAATTTGGGCGATATAACTAAATTGAAGACATTGCCTAATCATGACTTCATGACAGCAGGAGTACCTTGTCAAAGTTGGTCTATAGCAGGTAAAAAAATGGGCTTTGACGATGATAGAGGCCAATTATGGAACGATACGCTATTCTTATTGAATGAAGTTCGTCCTAAGGCGTTTATTTTCGAAAATGTCAAGGGATTGGCAGACCCAAGAAATAAAAAAGCATTAGATTACATAATGAGCAGAATTGAAGAGGCTGGTTATCATGCGAAAAGATTTTTGCTCAATGCATATGATTATGGCGTACCTCAAACAAGAATTCGTATTTATATCGTAGGATTTAAGGACAAGACGTATTTAGATAGATTCTATGTTCCTTTTCCACAGCCTGGTATGGTACAATTGTCTGATGTCTTAGACGATTGCACTATAGAAAAAAATCCTAATGACCGAGAAAATAAAGCTAAATGGAGTCTATCGTGCAATTCGCAGGGGTTTAATGATTATTTTCTATTTAATGATTTACGCAATGGTGGTACCACTGTGCATTCTTGGGATATAGAAAATACGACTAAACGGCAAAAGGAAATCTGCTACATTTTACTATATAACAGACGCAAAAGTAAATATGGTATTCTTGACGGAAATGCGTTATCACTCACTCATTTTCAAGAGATTGACCCTTCAATTACTTTAGAAGAGTTAGAGGATTTAGTCAACATCAACATTCTGAAGCATAGTCCATATTATTATGATATTTGTGAAAATAATGAAATTCTATCTGAAGAAGAAGAATTTTTATTATCATGCCACATCAATAATCGTATAATGGTTGATAAGCTCAAGCTGAACAAGGAGTTCAAAAGACGAAAAATAGGAATTATGGACACGTTGAAACAACTTGAAGAGAAGGGAGTTGTGAGATGTACAGAAATCCGTTATGATTTCAAGAATACAAAGATTAGCACAGGGTTAAATGGCATTAATAGAATTTTCCTACCATCGTCTAAAATTTATCCGACACTTGTGGCTAGTGATACCAATGACTATATTTCAACTGAAATGATTAAGGCTGAGAGTATAGAAGAATGGAAAGAGAAATTCATTAATAAAGTATTTATAGCAAAAAAGTATCGCAAGATTACAAAGTCAGAAGCTTGTAGAATCCAGGGATTTCCTCATGATTTTTTGCTGCCTGAGAGTCGTGCCCGATGGATGCATCTTATTGGGAATAGTGTTGCTATTCCTGTTGTAAAGATGCTTGCAAAGCACGTTGTTTTAACAGGTGTTTTTGATAATAACGACTGGGATGGAAAAATGCCCACAGAGAAAGGAATCATCACTGGTCGAATCCAAGAAAAAGTAAAACCTCTTCAGCTAACATTTGAATTTTAATTATGGCATCTACATTATCCGAATTAATATTGAAAGGGGGAAATGTCTATTTCGATGGTCCCCCAACTAAAGCGACTAAAGATAAGTTCGCTATCATCGGTAGCAGATATGGAACTTTGGCTGGTTTTAAAAGGGCATCTATTGATACCTTTAATACATTCACTACCGAAGATGGGGCTCCATGTTTTAGACCTCTTACTCAATAAGGAAAGAAATGCTTTACAATCATTGAAAAGCATGATTGATCCTAATATATCAGTAGTAAGCATTCGATAAAGTGCCCGTTGTTCCCATTACAGTTGGATTGTACCTTTGCAGTTGCAATAGTATAATACCAACTGTAATATTTTTTTTAATTATGACAAAAGAAGGTTTCACAGAGTTTCAACACTCTTTCGAGCAGAGCGGCCTGCCACTGATGGTCTATCTGCAGCAATCCGGGGTCAGTTATTCCACCTATTATTATTGGCGCAAGAAGTTCGGCTCCCCAAACGATACCGCTTCGGTTCTTGCCCCGATAGCATTCTCTTCTTCTCCTTTCTCCCCAGTTCCTCCCGAAACCGTTCCTACAGGAACAACCTTGCTTTTTCCCAACGGGCTTCGTGCCCACTTTGGTGCGGGCAGTGAGAAGGTATTAATGGAATTGTTTGACAAAAGCCTCTCCGCGTATGTTCTGCCTTAACGACACAATGCGCTATTACCTATGTCCCGGAGATACGGATATGCGCAAGGGGATAAGTTCCCTCTGTGGAGTTGTCCATGAGAAGATGCATAGTGAGGTGAGGAATGGTGACGTGTTCATTTTCATCGGGCACAGCCGCCGTCTGATGAAGTTACTCCACGCCGAGGATGGCGGCATGGTGATGTATGTGAAACGACTTGAGGCAGGACGCTTCAAACTCCCCGCATACGATGAGACCACGCATAGCTACCGTATGGAATGGCGTAATCTGGTCTTGATGGTGGAAGGCATACAGGAATCTGCTGACCAACGTCTGAAACGTCTGAGAGCACAACGCAATGAGTATGTTGTATAGTTTTTACTGATGCATTTATCTCTATTCCATTTGCTTGTATCCTCGATTTTTCGTACCTTTGTATAGAGGTTAAAGTTAAGGACAATGGAAGAAAGGGATATACTCATCAAGACTGTGGAGGCGCTCAATGCCACCATCGCGACATTGTCTGAGAACCATAAGAAGGAGGTTGATAACCACATGAAAGAGGTGGAATCCCTCAATGCACGCATCAAGGAGCTGACGGCCCAGGTCTCCTGGCTGAACCGTCAGCTCTTTGGTCGTAAAGCGGATAAGCTCCCTGTCTACGACCCAAACTTCCCTGACCTCTTCGCTGAAGATTTTTCAGATCTTCATGCCCAAGCTCAGCGGAAGCGCGACGAGGCTGTCGCGCAGATAGAGGCAGAAGACAAGCCCACTCCGAAGCAGAAGCGTCAGGTACGCAAGATGCTTGAAGACCTTCCCGTATTGGAGCAGGTGCGCATCCGTCCCGAAGGGCTTGACGAGACTATGTACAAGAAAATCGGCGAGGAGGTGACACGTGTAGTTGAGCATAAGCCCGGCCAACTCTATGTCAAGGAAATCATCCGTGAGAAATGGGGGCTGAAAGACAACACCCGACTCGCTCCCGAAGGCAAGTCCTCCGTCCTCATCGCTCCGATGCCGCTACTCCCCATCTATAAAGGTATCGCAGGTCCGAGCCTACTGTCGGAAATACTCCTGCAGAAGTATGAGTACCATATGCCCTACTACCGCCAGATACAGCAGTTCCGCCATCTAGGGATGAAGGGATTGTCGGAAAGTACCGTTGACGGTTGGTTCAAGCAGACCGCCGGTCTGTTGCTTCCTCTGTACGAGACACTGGTCGGTGAGGTGATGAAGGCTGACTACTGCCAGGCGGATGAGACAACGGAACCGGTGATAGACCATGAGAAGAAGAAAGCCGTCAAGGAATATCTGTGGATGGTCAGGGCGGTAATGGAGCGGCTGGTCATCTTCCACTATGACGAAGGCTCAAGGGCGGGAGGGATCATCGAAAGACTTGCCAAGAATTATCATTTCAAGGGATATCTGCAGTGTGACGGTTTTGCAGGCTATGAATCAGCCTTTAAAGCCAACTCCGACGTGACCCTTGTGAACTGTATGGTACATATACGCCGTTACTTCGAACAGGCGCTTGACGAGAACCGTAGTGCAGCAGAGTATATGCTGACACAGATACAGTATCTGTACAAGGTAGAGCACCTGTGCGATGAAGCAGGACTCTCCTTCGAGCAACGCAAGGTAAAGCGTCTAGAACTGTCCAAACCGATAATGGAGGAAATGAAGGCGTGGATGGAGAGTGAAGGAATCAAGTATAGTGCCAGTTCGCTGGTAGGAAAGGCCGTCACCTATGCCTATGCCCGATGGAACAATATGATGCACTATCTGGATGACGGAAGGCTGCTGCTTGACAACAATCTTGCCGAGAACGCAGTCCGCCCCATCGCCTTGGGACGCAAGAATCATCTGTTCTGTGGCAACTATGAGGCTGCAAAGAATATGGCAGTCATCTGTTTGTCTTTTTCTGATTTCAGTAGACGGTTTTCTGTTTCATTAGCTATATTAGTAGACACTTCCTTTTAAGCCTACTAGAATCCTTTACACTTCCCGTTTTTCCATCCTTAAATTGTTTACACCTCCGTAAAGATGGACAAGTAGGATTCCGGGCTTTTTGTTTGGCTCGACAAAGATATGTCTTTCATTGTCAAATTCCTCAAAAAAAACAGCCTCAACTTTTTGACGGTTGAGGCTGTTGAGCGGTGCTTTAAATAAACTTCTTTATTCCCATTCGATGGTTGCGCTTGGCTTCGGTGACATGTCGTAGCACACGCGGTTCACGTTTGGTACTTCTTTCAAAATACGGTCGGTAATCTTCATCAGGATGGGCCATTCCACTTGTTCGATGGTTGCGGTCATGGCATCGATGGTGTTCACGGCACGGATGATGACGGGCCAATCGTAAGAGCGGGCATTGTTGCGCACACCTACGCTCTTGAAGTCGGGCACTACGGTGAAATACTGCCATACCTTCTTGTCGAGTCCGGCGATAGCAAATTCTTCGCGGAGGATGGCATCTGCTTCGCGGAGTGCTTCAAGACGGTCGCGGGTAATGGCTCCGAGGCAACGTACTCCCAAACCGGGACCGGGGAATGGCTGGCGATATACCATTTCGTAAGGCAGACCGAGTTCTACACCGCAGGCACGCACTTCGTCTTTGAAGAGTTGCTTGAGCGGTTCAACGAGTTCGAATCGGAGGTCTTCGGGCAGACCGCCCACGTTGTGGTGGCTCTTTACACATTTGGCTGTCTTGGTGCCGCTTTCCACGATGTCGGGGTAGATGGTTCCCTGTCCGAGGAAGTCGATTCCGTCTAACTTTCGGGCTTCTTCTTCGAATACACGGATAAACTCGCCGCCTATGATTTTGCGCTTCTTTTCAGGGTCGGCCACGCCTTCCAACAGGTTCAGGAAACGATCGGTCGCATCTACGTAAACCAAGTTGGCGTTCAGTTGATTCTTGAAAACTTCAACAACGTTTTCTGATTCGCCTTTGCGCATCAAGCCGTGGTTTACATGAACGCATACCAAATTGTTGCCGATGGCTTTAAGCAACAAGGCTGCCACAACCGATGAATCTACACCACCTGAGAGGGCAAGCAAAACTTTCTTGTCGCCCACCTGACGGCGGATAAGTTCCACTTGGTCGGCCACGAAGTTTTTCATGTTCCAGTTGGCTTCGGCCTTGCAAGTGTCGAACACGAAACTTTTCACGGCTTCCTTGATGGCTGCTTCATCGTTGGTGAACTCGGCGAGTTTCACTTCGCATTTCGCTTTGGCGTGACCGGCAGCCATAATGGGGAATCCGGCTTCGTAGATTTCGGGAAGCACATCAATCTCCACACCGTCAATCACGTTGTTGGAACCGCCGTTGATGATGATACCCTTTACATTGGGCAATGCCTTCAGTTCGGCGGCGGTGATGTCGTGTGGATAGATTTCGCTATATACGCCAAGTGCGCGGATGGCTCGGGCGACGACGGTATTTTCGTGGCTGCCCAAGTCGAGGATTACAATCATGTCTTGTTTCATATCTATTCTTTTTATTGGTTATTCCCATTCGATGGTTGCGGGCGGTTTTGACGAGATGTCATAGCATACGCGGTTTACGCCTTTCACCTTATTAATAATATCGTTCGATACTTTAGCCATAAATTCGTAGGGTAGGTGTGCCCAGTCGGCAGTCATGGCGTCGGTGCTGGTCACGGCACGCAGGGCTACGGCTTGCTCGTAGGTACGCTCATCGCCCATGACACCTACACTTTGCACGGGAAGCAGAATTACTCCCGCCTGCCATACTTGGTGGTAGAGGGAAGTTTCTTTACCGTCTTTATCGGTTGTCTTCCAGTCGCGAAGTCCTTGGATGAAGATGTCGTCCGCATCTTGCAGAATGCGTACTTTTTCCGGAGTGATGTCACCTAAGATGCGTACGGCCAGTCCCGGTCCCGGAAAAGGGTGACGGGTGATGAGATGCTCGGGCATACCCATTTCGCGACCCACGCGGCGCACTTCATCCTTGAACAACCATTTGAGCGGCTCGCAAAGTCGCAGGTGCATCTCTTCGGGCAGACCGCCCACATTGTGATGACTTTTGATAACTTTCCCGGTGATGTTTAAACTTTCGATGCGGTCGGGGTAGATGGTGCCTTGCGCCAACCATTTGGCGTCGGTAATCCTGCGTGCTTCGGCATCGAACACCTCGATGAAGTCGCGTCCTATGATTTTACGCTTCTGTTCCGGCTCGCTGACGCCGGCTAAATCGGCGAAAAACTTTTGTGCGGCATCTACACCGATAACGTTCAGACCCAGACATTCGTAATCGTGCAGTACATTTTTGAATTCGTCTTTACGTAACATGCCGTGGTCTACAAAGATACAAGTCAGGTTTCGACCGATGGCTTTATGAAGAAGTACGGCGGCTACGGATGAATCCACGCCGCCGCTCAGTCCGAGAATCACTCGGTCGTTGCCCAATTCTTCTTTTAATTGCGCTACCGTAGTGTCTACAAACGAAGCTGCGCTCCAGTCCTGACGGCTTCCGCAAATGTCCACGGCAAAATTCTTCAACAATTGAGTTCCGTCTTCACTGTGGAACACTTCGGGGTGGAATTGCACGCCCCATAACCGTTCGCCCTCAGCCTGATAGGCGGCGATGTCCACCTTGTCGGTAGAGGCAATCTTCTTGAAGTTGTCGGGGATGGCAGTGATGGTGTCACCGTGGCTCATCCAGACTTGCGTGTTGGGTCGGATACCCTTGAATAACGGGTTTTCCGCATCGAAGCGGGTGAGATGCGCGCGGCCGTATTCGCGGGTACCTGCCGGTTCTACTTTCCCGCCGTTGGTATACGACATATATTGTGCACCGTAACAGATGCCCAAAATGGGATACTTTCCTCGGATGTCTGTAAGGTCTACCTTGAAAGCCGTTTCATCGTATACCGAGAACGGACTTCCCGACAAGATGACTCCGATAACGGACGGGTCATCATGCGGGAACTTGTTGTAAGGCAGAATCTCGCAGAATGTATCGAGTTCGCGTAGGCGTCGGCCGATGAGCTGGGTGGTCTGCGAACCAAAATCGAGAATGATGATTTTCTGCTGCATATTAATAATGTATAAGTCTTTTGGTCTAATGGTCTTTTTAATTATGCTGCAAAGATAATCATTTCTTTGTTTGTTCTTTCAGTAAATCGCGGATTTCTGTCAGCAAAACTTCTTCTTTACTGGGTGCGGGGGGAGGTGCAGGAGTCGCTGGAGTTTCTTCTTTCTTCTTCTTTTCAGACAGCTTTTTAATGAGACTGATAAATAAAAAGATGGAGAAAGCGATGATAAGGAAGTCGGAGGTTTGCTGCAAGAAGTTGCCATAGTTCAGGGTTACTGCCGGAACGGCCGCCGTAACGACTTCGCCCGCTTCGTTTACCACTTCGGGTACAGCATTCTTCAGTGTCAGCTTCAAGTCGGTGAAATTCACGCCGCCTACCAACAGTCCGATGGGAGGCATGATGATGTCTGCCACTACCGATGAAACAATTTTCCCGAATGCGCCGCCGATGATGACACCGACCGCCATATCAATCACATTTCCCTTCATGGCGAAGGCTTTGAAGTCTTGTAAAAAAGTGCTTTTTCCCATTTTTTTTTATTTTAATATGATTTTGTGTGCGAATATAAAAACAATTTCTTACTTTTGCAGTGCATTTGGCGAATAAAATGCCGAAAAAGTGCGAATAAACCGATTTTGAGTGTTTAAAAAGCTATATTATAAAACCTTTTAAAATTAAACAAAATGATTAAAGTTGGTATTAATGGTTTCGGTCGTATCGGCCGTTTCGTGTTCCGTGCGGCTCAGACTCGCAACGACATCCAGATTGTAGGTATTAACGACTTGTGCCCGGTTGATTACTTGGCATACATGTTGAAGTATGATACAATGCACGGACAGTTCGACGGTACAATCGAAGCTGACGTAGAAAACAGCAAATTGATTGTTAATGGTAACGTTATCCGCGTAACTGCTGAAAGAAATCCGGCAGACTTGAAGTGGAACGAAGTTGAAGCAGAATACGTAGTTGAATCTACAGGCTTGTTCCTGACTCAGGAAAAGGCTCAGGCTCACATCGAAGCAGGTGCTAAGTATGTTGTGATGTCTGCTCCTTCTAAGGACGCTACTCCGATGTTCGTTTGCGGTGTAAACTTGGACAAGTATGTTAAGGGTACTCAGTTCGTATCTAACGCTTCTTGTACTACTAACTGTTTGGCTCCCATCGCTAAGGTATTGAACGACAAGTGGGGTATCACTGACGGTTTGATGACTACAGTTCACTCTACAACTGCTACTCAGAAGACAGTTGACGGTCCGTCTTTGAAGGATTGGAGAGGTGGTCGTGCCGCTGCCGGTAACATCATTCCTTCTTCTACAGGTGCTGCTAAGGCTGTAGGTAAGGTTATTCCTGAATTGAACGGTAAGTTGACAGGTATGTCATTCCGCGTTCCGACTTTGGACGTTTCTGTAGTTGACTTGACAGTTAACTTGGCTAAGCCTGCTACATACGCTGAAATCTGCGCTGCCATGAAGGAAGCTTCAGAAGGCGAATTGAAGGGTGTTCTGGGTTACACTGAAGATCAAGTTGTTTCTGCAGACTTCTTGGGCTGCACTTTGACTTCTATCTTCGATGCTAAGGCAGGTATCGCTTTGACTGATACATTTGTTAAGGTGGTTTCTTGGTATGACAACGAAATCGGTTAC
Source organism: uncultured Phocaeicola sp. (assembly GCA_964469845.1). Taxonomy (GTDB): domain Bacteria; phylum Bacteroidota; class Bacteroidia; order Bacteroidales; family Bacteroidaceae; genus Phocaeicola. Next base: position 16,312 of record CAYXZF010000003.1, on the reverse strand, counting down.
TCTAACAAGGTATTGGATTTGATCGCTCACATGGCTTCTGTAAACGCTTAATCGTTACAAATCATATAAGCGAGGTCGCCCGAATAAATTCGGGCGGCTTTTTTTTGCGCTTTTTATGGTGATATTACACTAAATAGTTATCTTTGTGCAATGATAAAATGTGAAAGATGAACTATGATTTGATAACCCTTTTAGGACCGACAGCTTCCGGAAAGACTCCCTTGGCGGCGGCGTTGGCTCGCTGGTTGGACGCCGAAATTATCAGTGGCGACAGCCGGCAGGTGTATCGCCGTATGGATTTGGGTACAGGTAAGGACTTGGCCGACTATACGGTGGATGGGGTTCAAGTGCCTTATCATCTGATTGACATTGTGGAACCCGGCTATAAATACAATGTGTTTGAATATCAGCGCGATTTTCTGAAGGCTTACGAAGACATCACTGCTCGCGGTAAACTTCCCATCCTTTGTGGAGGCACGGGCATGTATTTGGAATCGGTGTTGAAAGGCTATCGCCTGCTTCCCGTACCGGAAAATCCGGAGTTGCGTGCTTCTCTTGAAGGAAAGAAACTGGAAGAGCTGACCGATATATTGTCCGGTTATAAGAATTTACACAATTCTACCGATGTGGATACCGCCAAACGTGCCATTCGAGCCATTGAAATAGAGGAATACTACAGTCGGCAACCTCGTGAATATCGCGCTTTCCCAAAGCTGAACAGCCTGATTGTGGGCGTGGACATTGATAGGGAATTGCGACGCGATAAAATTACCCGTCGGTTAAGGCAACGGTTGAGTGAGGGGATGGTAGACGAGGTGCGGGCATTGCTTGCCGAAGGCATTGCGCCCGAAGACCTTATTTATTATGGATTGGAGTATAAATTCCTGACATTGTATGCTACCGGAGCATTGACTTACGAGGAAATGTTTACACAGCTGGAAACCGCCATCCATCAGTTTGCCAAGCGGCAGATGACTTGGTTTAGAGGTATGGAGCGGCGTGGCTTTACCATTCATTGGTTGGATGCTACCCTTCCGATGGAAGAAAAAGTGGAACGGATTATTAACCTGATAAACACCAATAGCTGAAACAATGGCGATAGAAAATGACAGATGGGGAATCATTTACAACCCGAAAGCCGGAAGTCGGAAAACGCAGAAGAGGTGGAACGAAATACGCGATTACATGGAAAGTCGCGGAGTGTTGTTCGACTATTTGCAATCCGAAGGATATGGCTCTGTGGAGCGTTTGTCTCGTATGCTGGCCAACAACGGCTATCAGACCATCGTAATTGTGGGTGGAGACGGCGCCATTAACGATGCGGTGAACGGTATCATGACCTCTTCGGTTTCCTGCAAGGAAAAGATAGCCTTGGGAATTATTCCCAATGGCATCGGCAACGATTTTGCCAAGTATTGGGGACTGGATGAAGATGATTATAAGCAGGCTGTGGATTGGATTATCAATCGTCGTTTGCGCAAGATAGATGTGGGACGATGCGGCTATTCTGACGGAAATGTTTGCGGCACTCGTTATTTTATTAATGCCATGTACATTGGCTTAGGTGCCCGTATCGTATGGATTGCCAATGGAACCCGTCGTTTTTGGGGAATGCAGTGGCTCTCTTTCCTGTCGTCTATGTTCTTGTTGCTTTTTGAACGGAAACTTCATCGCATGCATTTGAAAATCAATGACGAACATATTCGAGGGCAAATAATGACGGTGTGTGTCGGCAGTGCCCGAGGCTATGGACTGACACCGAGTGCCGTGCCCTATAATGGTTGGTTGGATGTTTCTGTCATTTATCGTCCCGAATTGTTGCAGTTGTTCCGCGGGCTGTGGCTCTTGTTGCGCGGTCGTTTGCTGAACCACAAGATGGTGAAGCCTTATCGTACCCGTAAGGTAAAGATTCTGCGTGCCCAAAATGCGGCCATGAGTTTGGATGGTCGTCCACTGGATAAGGATTTCCCGATTGATATCCGCATCCTGCCCGAAGCGTTAACATTAATAATACCCGAATAACGATGATGAATATAGAAGATTTGAAAAAGTCCGAGAACTTTTTTCTGTTGGCCGGTCCTTGTGTCATAGAAGGCGAGGAGATGGCTTTGCGTATTGCCGAACGAGTGGTGAAGATAACAGAGCGTTTGGATATTCCGTATGTGTTCAAAGGTTCTTACCGGAAAGCCAACCGTTCGCGCTTGGATTCGTTTACCGGCATCGGTGATGAGAAGGCGTTGAAAATTTTGAAAAAGGTACGTGATACTTTTGGTGTACCGGTGGTAACGGATATTCACGCTCCAGAAGAAGCGGCGATGGCAGCCGAGTATGTAGATATTCTTCAAATTCCGGCTTTTCTTTGCCGTCAGACCGATTTGTTGGTGGCGGCCGCCAAGACCGGGAAAATAGTGAATATAAAGAAAGGCCAGTTCCTTTCTCCGGGCGCAATGCGTTTTGCTGCCGATAAGGTAGTGGAAGCGGGCAACCCTCAGGTTATGCTCACCGAGCGAGGCACGACTTTCGGTTATCAGGATTTGTTGGTGGATTATCGCGGCATTCCCGAAATGCAATCTTTCGGTCATCCGGTAGTGCTGGATGTTACCCATTCATTGCAGCAGCCTAATCAGACCGGCGGTGTTACCGGAGGTATGCCCGCCTTGATTGAAACCGTGGCCAAAGCCGGTGTGGCGGTAGGAGTGGACGGGCTGTTTATGGAAACGCATGAAAATCCCGCAGTGGCTAAAAGTGACGGTGCCAATATGCTGAAGCTTGATTTATTGGACGATTTGTTGGTGAAGTTGGTACGGATTCGGCAAGCCGTTAAGGGATAAAAAGAAGAACGATATAGAAGCGAGGCTGTGACTTTTACGTTTGTTTGTTCAAACAGCGGTAACGTCACAGCCTCGTTTCCTGTTTATCCGATTTTACTGATTTTTCTCAGTTTGTCTTCTTCGATGATTTTGATTTTACGTCCGTCAATGGTTATCAGTTTTTCGTTGGCAAAGTTGGATAAGGTACGGATGGCGTTGGAAGTGGTCATGTTCGACAGGTTTGCCAAGTCTTCACGCGACAGATAGATGCTGAGGGTAGACAAGTCTTCTTCCAAACCATAAGTGTCTTTCAAGAATATAAGTGATTCTGCCAAACGTCCGCGGATGTGCTTCTGTGTAAGATTGACCGTACGTTCATCGGCGATGCCTAAGTCGATGGAAAGCTGACGGATAAAGAACATGGCCAAAGCATTGTTTTCTTTCAGCAGTTTCATGATGGTGGCCATGGGAATCAAACCGATGGTACATGCTTCGAAAGCGGCAGCGGCAGTGACGAAGTTTTCTGCGGCAAAGTAAGCGCGATAAGCGAAGTATTCCTTATTCTTGATAACGCGGATAATCTGGCTTCTGCCTCCTACACCGTCTTTGTATATTTTTACTTTTCCATCCAGAAGGCACATCAAGTGTGTAGGAGTTTCGCCTTCGCAATAGATTGTTTCGTTTTTGCGATATTTCTGAATCGTAAAGTTTTGAGCCAAATACTCTCTTTGCACAGGAGTAAGAGGCTGCCATAAGTCCGGTATGCTTTTCGCTATTTCTATTTCAGATAATTCACTTTTTGCCATTGTCTTTATGTTATAAAACCATGTTATAAAGCACAAAGATAAGAAGAAAAATATAAAGCGGAAACAAATGAGTGGAAAAATAAGATAAACGGGGGCGAATATTCGCCCCCCGTTTATCTTATTTGGTAAATAATAATTCGCGATACTTGGGAAGCGGCCAGATTTCATCATCTATTTCCAGTTCCAAATGGTCGATGTGTTCTCGAATCTTTTCCAGATAAGGGCATACGCGTTCTTCGTAGCTGTATGCTTTTTCGACTTGACTGTTCAAATGATTTGATACTTTCCGGGCTTCCGTCATTTCGCATACCAATTGCTTGATGGCAAGGATGCGTTGCTGGATTTCGCGTACCAGTTCGCGGCGGTCGGCACCCAACGCTTCGTATTCTTCGGGCGAGAACGTTTCGCGCAGGCCGCGAAGATTTTCGAGCAGACGGTTTTGGTAGATGACGGCAGTCGGCACGATGTGGTTGATGGCCAAGTCGCCCAATATGCGGCTTTCAATTTGTACCTTTTTGGTAAACTTTTCCAGTTCCACTTCGATGCGGCAGTTCAATTCGTTTTCATTGAAAATCTTTTCGCCTATCAGTACCGCCTTTGATTGCGGGTCGTTGAAGTGCATGATGGCTTCGGGCACGTGGTGTACATTGGTCAGTCCGCGGCGCAGGGCTTCCTCTTTCCATCCTTCGGAATAGCCATCGCCTTCAAAGCGGATGAGTTTGGAGGCGATGATGTTTTCTTTTAATACTTTGTATAGCGCTTCTTCCTGTTCCATTCCGTCGGCTGTCAGTTGGTCGATGCGCACCTTGAACTCATTAAGCTGATGTGCCATGGCGGCATTGATGACAATCATTGAAGCGGCGCAGTTGGCCGATGAGCCTGCTGCCCGGAACTCAAAGCGGTTGCCGGTGAAAGCAAAGGGAGAGGTGCGGTTTCTGTCTGTATTGTCGAGCAGGATGGCGGGGATTCGGCTGATGCCCAATTGCAGTGCTTTCTTTTCGTCTGCCGTCAGTTTGGCGTCGCCCAAACGTTCGGCCACTTCGTCCAGCATGTGCGACAGATGTCCGCCCAAGAAGATGGAAAGGATGGCCGGAGGGGCTTCGGCCGCGCCCAAGCGGTGGCTGTTTCCGGCACTTACGATGGAGGCTCGAAGCAAGTCTTGATTGCGGTAAACCATCATCAGCACGTTTACTACGAAGGTGAGGAACAGCATGTTGCCTTCTGCGGTTTTGGTGGGGGCGAAGAGGTTGATGCCGGTGTCGGTACAGAGCGACCAGTTGTTGTGTTTGCCGCTGCCGTTCACTCCTTTGAAGGGCTTTTCGTGCAGCAATACGGTGAAGTTGTGTTTGGTGGCGATGCGCTTCATCAAGTCCATGACCAGCTGGTTGTGGTCGTTGGCGAGGTTTACATCTTCGAATATCGGTGCCAGTTCAAATTGGTTGGGAGCCGCTTCGTTGTGGCGCGTCTTGACCGGAATGCCCAGTTTGTGACATTCCAGTTCCAGCTCTTTCATGAAGTTTGTTACCCGCGGCGGGATGGAACCGAAGTAATGGTCGTCCAATTGTTGGTCTTTCGGCGAGGAGTGTCCCATCAGGGTGCGGCCGGTGATGCAGAGGTCCGGGCGGGCGTTGTAAAGGGCGGTGTCCACCAAGAAGTACTCTTGTTCCCATCCGAGGTTGGCATAAACTCTTTTTACTTCGGGGAGGAACATTTGACAAACTTTGGTAGCGGCTTTGTCTACGGCGGCCAAAGCTTTCAGTAGCGGTGTTTTGTAGTCGAGTGCTTCTCCTGTGTACGAAATGAATATGGTGGGAATACATAGGGTTTTGTCTACGATGAAAGCCGGCGAAGATACATCCCATGCGGTGTATCCTCGGGCTTCGAATGTGTTTCGTATCCCTCCGTTGGGGAAACTCGAAGCGTCCGGTTCCTGCTGAATGAGCAATTTGCCCGAAAAGCGTTCGATGATGTCGCCGTCTTCGCCGAATTCGATAAATCCATCGTGCTTTTCGGCTGTTCCGTCGGTCAAAGGCTGGAACCAGTGGGTGTAGTGGGTTACGTTGAAAGTCTTCGCCCAACTTTTCATGCCGTTGGCTATCATGTCTGCCATTTCGCGGTTGAAGGGGATGCCTCTTTCGATGGCGTTGATGACGGCCTTATAGGCTTCGCGGGGCAGGAATTCCTGCATTTTTTTGCGGTCGAATACGTGTGCTCCGTAGTATTCGGATAGTTTTTCGGAAGGATACTCCACCGGAACGGGGCGTCTGTTGGCCAGTTCTTGGAGAGCAAAAAATCTCATTTTTGACATATCGTCTTTCTTTAATGGGTTGTTGGGCGCAAAAATACTGCTTTTTGTTTGATTAATCGTGGTTTCGTGTCTTTTTTTTGAGATTTAATCCGACTATATGGAGGGCTGTTTGTTTTTTCATTATATTTGCTTCGTTTTTTCATTATAATCGGAAGACTGAGAAATGTACAGCTATGTGAAATATATGCTTTGGTTGCTCGCACTATCTTTCTCTGTTTCTTTGGGGCTTCGGGCCGAGGAAACAAAGGAGCGTATGCCCGGTAAGCCTGTCGTGCCCGATTCGATTCTTCGAAACCTGTTCCAGTTTTCGCCCTTTTACTCAAAGATTGTGGACGAGTATAAGGCGGAGCTTTATTTGAAAGGGCGGGTAAAGGTGCATAAGAAGAACAAATTGGTGCGCTACATCCCCTCCATGTTTCGACTGGAGAAGGGGGTGAACGATTATCTCATCGAGTCGCTGAGCGAGATGCAATACACGGCTCCCGATATCTACAATCGTAAGATGAAAGCCATTTCGGGCACCTTTCCGCGTAATCGGGGAGAACTGACGGACTTGACGGATTTTCTGAACATGAACATTTATTCATCATCGATGATGCAGGACAAACTGTTGTCGCCGCTCGATAAGGAATCGTCCAAATACTATACTTATTTATTGGATACGATTGTGGGAGCGACCGACTGCCGACGCTACAAAATCAGGGTCGAGCCGAAGTTTAAGGGCACTCAGCTGGTGAGCGGATACGTATGGGTGAGCGAGCAGGTGTGGACCATCCGCGAAGTGTTTTTCGAGGGGAAATTCGACATGATTCGTTTCAAGTTGCGCACGGTGATGGGCGAGGAGGGCGATGAAGAGTTCCTGCCCGTCCGGCTGAACCTGAATGTCGATTTCAAGTTTATGGGCAACCATCTGGAAATGGATACCGAGGCTTGGATGAAGTACAAGGAGGTGACATTCTATCGGGGAGGCGAGCGAAGGAAAAGTCAGAAGAAGCACGCTCACGACCTGACGGACTTCTATCACTTGACATGTGACACCACCCGGCTGGTGACGGACCGGGAACGGTTCAACGACCTGCGTCCGCTGCCGCTCACGCAAGAGGAAGATGCGCTCTACGCGGGTTATGCGAAGCGAAATGCCGAGGCGAATTTTGAAAACGCGCCGACGAAAAATAAAAACACCTCGGAGCTTTGGGGACAACTTGGCGATGCGCTCATCAGCAGTTATAACGTCAATCTTTCCGAGTGGGGGAGTGTGCGATGCTCACCGCTCATCAATCCGGTAATGCTCAGTTACAGCCACAGCAAGGGCGTGTCCTATAAGCAGCGTTTCAAGTACAACCGTCTCTTCCCGAACGGACGCCTGCTGCGCATCGTCCCTCAGCTGGGCTACAATTTCACAAAGAAAGAATTGTATGTGAAAGGAGACGTGGAGTTCCGTTACCGGCCGGAGAAACAAGGAGCCTTTGAACTGAATGTGGGAAACGGCAACCGCATATACAGCAGTGTCGTGCTGGACAAGCTCAAAGCGTTGCCCGACAGCTTGTTCGATTTCAACGACATAGAACTGGATTACTTTAAGGATATTTACTTGGACCTCTTTCACACCTTTGAACCTGTCAACGGCTTGAAAGTGAAGACCGGCGTGTCCGTGCATTGGCGTTACCTGATGGACAAGGATAGATTGAAGTGGAAAGACCTCTTCGGGCAGGAGTGGCTCTGGATGCAGAAGCATGACATCCGCTCCGAATACAACAGTTTCGCTCCTCGCGTCCGGCTGGAATGGACGCCGGGCATGTATTATTACATGAACGGGCGGCGCAAGATGAATGTCGGCTCCGCGATGCCCACTTTTACGTTCGACTACGAGCGAGGGCTGAAAGGCGTATTCGGCAGCTCGGACGAGCACGAACGTTGGGAACTCGATGTGCAGCAAAAAATCAAGCTGAACCAAATCCGAAGTTTGGCCTATCGGGTGGGCGGAGGTATGTTCACCAAAATGGATAATGTCTACTTCGTCGATTTCGTCAATTTCAAACGATCCAATCTGCCCGAAGGGTGGAACGATGAAATCGGCGGGACGTTTCAGCTGCTGGACAGCCGCTGGTTCAACTCCTCGCGTCAATACTGGCGTAGTCACGTAACCTACGAGTCGCCGTTCATCATCCTTCGCCCCCTCAACCGCTGGCTGGGGATGATTAAGCAGGAACGGCTCTACGGCGGCGTGCTCTTTATGCCCCACCTCAATCCGTATGTTGAATTGGGTTATGGAATCGGTACGCACGTTTTCGATGTCGGCGCTTTTGCCGGATTCATTAACGGAAAGTTCGATACGGCAGGCTTCAAATTCACTTTCGAACTGTTTAATGATTAGTCGCCTTCGCCTGTCACGGGAGACTTTTACAAAGAAATTCGGCGGAACTTTCCCGAAAGAATGAGTATTCAAAGCGGGATTTATCGAAAAGATGAACAAATTTCATCAAATAATCCGCCGATAAGTTTTGTGTTAAATATAAAATAGCTAATTTTGAGCGTCATATATGAATATGTGACAAACATCAGATTAATTAATAACCTTAATATAACAACTATGAGTTACTTACGATTTGACAAGACTCTCATGACGAATCTCGAAGAGACTCTTCCCAAAGAAATTCTTCGTACGAACCGTTCGGGGGCTTACCATTGTACTACCATCGTTGATTGCAATACAAGAAAATATCATGGATTGCTCGTCATCCCCATTCCGGAACTTGACGATGAAAACCATGTACTGTTGTCTTCTCTCGATGTTACGGTGATACAGCATGGTGCAGAGTTCAACTTGGGCCTTCATAAGTATCAAGGCGATAACTTCGCTCCCAGAGGTCACAAGTACATCCGCGAATACGAATGCGAAAAGGTGCCGACCACATGGTATCGCGTGGGCGGTGTCGTCCTAAAGAAAGAAACTCTTTTCGAACATTACGAAAACCGCATTCTGATTCGTTATACGCTGGTGGATGCACACTCGGCAACCACCTTGCGCTTCCGCCCGTTCCTCGCTTTCCGCAGCGTTCGTCAGTACACTCACGAAAACTCGACGGCCAGCCGCGAATACGACCAAGTGGACAACGGAATCAAAACCTGTATGTACACCGGTTATCCCGACTTGTACATGCAGTTCAATAAAAAGAACGAATTCATCTTCCAACCCGACTGGTATCGCGGACTGGAATATCCGAAGGAACAGGAACGAGGTTACGACTTTAACGAAGACCTCTACGTGCCCGGCTGTTTTGAAATGGAAATCAAGAAGGGCGAAAGCGTCGTCTTTGCTGCCGGAACGAAGGAAGTGAAAACACGCGGCTTGAAGAAACTCTTCGAAGACGAAATGGACGAACGTACTCCGCGCGACAACTTCCAGCACTGCCTGATTAACGCCGCGCACCAGTTCACCAACCGTTCTGACGGCGAAGCCTACATCCTGGCCGGTTATCCTTGGTTCAAATGCCGTGCCCGCGACATGTTCATCTCCTTGCCGGGCTTGACGTTGTCTATCGGCGAAAAAGAAAAATTTGAAGAAGTGATGCGTACGGCCTGCAAGGCTGTCCGTAACTTCATCGACGATGAACCGGATGACTTGAAGATTTACGAAATGGAACATCCCGATGTTCTCCTTTGGGCCGTGTGGTGCATCCAGCAATACGCCAAGATGATTTCCCGCGAAGAGTGTCGCGAAAAGTACGGCGAGCTGTTGGCCGAAATCATGGAGTACCTCCGCCGCGAAAACCATCCGAACCTTTTCTTGCACGACAACGGATTGCTCTACACCAACGGTCGCGACAAGGCGGTCACTTGGATGAATTCTACCGCTAACGGTCATCCGGTGATTCCGCGCACGGGCTATGTGGTAGAAATCAATGCCTTGTGGTACAATGCCCTTTGCTTTGTGGCCGACCTCTTGGGCGAAGGGGAAGCGACCGAATGGACCGACGGTTTGAAAGAATTGGCGGAAACGGCCGCCGCGTCGTTTGTGAATACTTTCTTGAACGAACACGGTTATCTGCTCGACTATGTAGACGGCAATATGATGGACTGGAGCGTGCGTCCCAACATGATTTTCGCTGCCGCTTTCGACTATTCTCCGCTGAACGCCCGTCAGAAGAAAGGCATCGTAGACATTTGCTCCAAGGAGTTGCTCACTCCGAAGGGTCTCCGTTCGCTCAGCCCGAAGAGTGGCGGTTACAATCCGAATTATGTAGGGCCTCAGACGTGGCGCGATTATGCTTACCATCAAGGTACCGCATGGCCTTGGCTGGCAGGCTTCTATTTCGAGGCCTATCTTAAGATTTACAAGATGAGCGCCATCGGATTTATCGAACGTCACCTGATTGGATTCGAAGACGAAATGACGTCCCACTGCATCGGTTCCATTCCCGAACTCTTCGACGGCAACCCGCCGTTCAAGGGACGTGGAGCGGTTTCGTTTGCCATGAACGTGGCCGAAATCCTGAGAACATTGTATTTGTTGAGTAAATATAATTATCAATAGGAGGAGCCTATATGAAAGTTTTAATGTTTGGATGGGAATTTCCTCCCAAAATTTTAGGTGGTCTTGCGGTAGCTTCTTACGGTATAACCAAAGGCTTGAGCCTGCAAGGCGATGTGGAAACTACATTCTGCCTGCCGAAGCCCACAGGCGAAGAAGAAAAGTTTTTGCATATTCTGGGCATGAATCAAGTGCCCATCGTTTGGCGCGATGTAGACTACGATTACTTGAAGTCGCGTCTGCCCGGTTATACTTCTCCGGAAGAATACTATTCGCTCCGTAATCACATCTATGCCGACTTTTCATACATGCACGTCAATGACTTGGGCTGTATGGAGTTTGCGGGCGGTTATCCGAAGAATCTTCACGAAGAAATCAATAACTACTCCATCATAGCCGGTGTGGTGGCTCGTACTCGCGAGTTCGATATCATTCACGCGCACGACTGGCTGACTTATCCGGCGGGCGTACACGCCAAGATGGTAAGCGGAAAACCGTTGTGCATCCACGTTCATGCCACCGACTTCGACCGTTCGCGCGGTCAGGTGAACCCCACTGTCTATTCGATAGAAAAGAACGGTATGGATCATGCCGATTGCATCATGTGCGTGTCGGAATTGACCCGTCAGACCGTCATTAATCATTATCATCAAGACCCGCGCAAGTGCGTGGCCATGCACAATGCCGTATATCCGCTGTCGCCCGAATTGGAAGCCATCCCGCGTGCGGAACACCCCAAAGAAAAAGTGGTGACTTTCTTGGGACGTATCACCATGCAGAAAGGGCCGGAGTACTTTGTTGAGGCCGCGGCTCTCGTCTTGAAGCGCAACAAGAACATTCGCTTCGTGTTTGCGGGTTCGGGCGACATGTACGAAGCGATGGTCAATCTGGCTGCCGAACGAGGCATCGCCGACCGTTTCCATTTCCCCGGCTTTCAGCGCGGCAGGCAGGTGTACGAGGCTTACAAGAACAGCGATGTGTTCGTGATGCCGTCCGTATCCGAACCGTTCGGCATCGCTCCGCTCGAAGCCATGCAGTGCGGCACTCCGTCCATTATTTCCAAACAGTCGGGTTGTGGCGAAATCTTGACCAATGTCATTAAGGTGGACTATTGGGACATCAATGCCATGGCGGATGCCATTCATTCCATCTGTACCAATCCGGCGCTCTTCAAGTACTTGCAGGAAGAGGGAAAAAAGGAAGTGGATGGAATCACTTGGGAAAAGGTAGGCTTGAAACATCGTGCCATCTATGATGAATTAATTAGAAATAACAACCAATAAGAATAATGTAGATATGAAAACAATCTGTCTTTATTTTGAGATTCACAATATCATCAACCTGAAGCGTTATCGTTGCTTCGACATCGGTCGCGACCACTATTACTACGATGACTACGAAAACGAACGCAGCATCAACGACGTTGCTGAACGCTCGTATATCCCGGCGTTGAGCGCTTTGATTGAAATGGCTAAAACCAACAACGGTGCTTTCAAGGTGGCTCTGTCTGTATCGGGCGTCGCTCTTGAACAACTCGAAATGCATGCTCCGAGAGTCATCGAACTCCTGCACGAGTTGAATGAAACCGGTTGTGTGGAATTCCTCTGCGAACCTTATTCGCACGGCCTTTCTTCTTTGGCCAACGAAGAGTGTTTCCGCGAAGAAGTGCTTCGTATGCGTACAAAGATTAAACAAATGTTTGGCAAAGAACCGAAAGTATTCCGCAATTCCAGCTTGATTTACTCCAACGAAATCGGTGCGATAGTAGCCGACATGGGCTTTAAGGGTATTTTGACGGAAGGTGCCAAGCACGTGTTGGGCTGGAAGAGCGCGCACTATCTTTATCACTGTGCTTACAACCCGAATCTTAAGGTGTTGCTTCGCGACTTTAAGCTGTCGGACGACATCAGCTTGCGTTTCAACAATTCCGAATGGAACGAATACCCGTTGTTTGCCGACAAATACATCGGTTGGATTGCCGGTATGCCGGAAGAAGAGCAAGTTATCAATATATTCATGGAGCTCTCCGCGCTCGGCATCGCGCAACCGTTGTCTTCAAACATCCTTGAGTTCTTAAAAGCGTTGCCTGTCTGCGCGAAAGAAAGAAACATCACCTTCTCTACTCCGACGGAAATCATCACCAAATTGAAGTCGGTCGATCAGGTGGATGTTCCTTATCCCATGTCGTGGACGGACGAAGAAAGAGATGTCAGCTGCTTCCTTGGCAACGTGCTTCAGCGTGAAGCGTTCAATAAATTGTATAGCGTGGCCGAACGGGTGCATCTTTGCAACGACCGTCGCGTCAAGCAGGATTGGGACTACTTGCAGGCCAGCAATAACTTCCGCTTTATGACTACCAAGAACATCGGCATAGCCGTTGAACGTGGTATTTATGATTCTCCGTTTGATGCTTTCACCAACTATATGAACGTAGTGGGCGACTTTATCAGCCGTGTGAACTCGCTTTATCCCGAAGATATAGACAACGAAGAGCTGAATTCTTTGCAAACCACTATCGAAAATCAAGGGGATGAAATAGAGGCTTTGCACAAAGAAATCGAAAAATTGCAGAAGAAACTTGCCAAATTGGAGCCGAAAGAAGCCAAAAAGCCGGTAGCCAAAAAGGTTTCGGCCAAGAAAAAGCCGGCTGCCAAAAAGGAAGAATAATCGCGAAGCCGGAAGAATCGCCCCTATATAATTGATGAATAGGGAAATAAGTGTACCCAATTGGCCTGTAGAGCCTGTTTGGGTACACTTTGTGTTTGTGGAATGAGGTATTTCCGGGGGTGCTCTCCTGAAAATGTAACATGTAACATGTAACACGGGGGCATTTTGCCCGAAAAGAGGGATTTAATTGTTTATAAATGTTAAATTATAATTATCCTTCTAGCCCTATTTCCGCCGCTGCGGGTCAAAACACCCCCGTGTTACATGTTACATGTTACATTTTTACATTTTCTCCTTTCCCAAGCCACCTTTTCCTTGCGGCGGAGGATGCCTTTGCGGAGGTGGAAAGAAACGGTTGCGTTTTCTGTTTGCCGATGCGGCATACATAGCTGCTTGAATGATAGATTATTGCAATTTAATCGGTAGAAAAGTTGTTTTTGGTCCTCCTGGACTTGTTTTTAAGGCTGTATTACACTCTTTTCTCAATGAATCAAAACTATGAGGAAATATTGTATCCTCAATGAAGTTCACCTGTTTCCTATCCGGTTGCAAAGGTACAAAATTCTAGGATGTTTTCGCCGATAACGTCAACTAAATGCAAGATATTTTCACGGATATTGCATGCTGACCAAAAGAGAAATATTCAGTTGAAGCCTTTTTTCTTTTCTTCCCCTCTGTTTGACTTGACTTTATTGCCCGTGTATATGATAACGGTCATTAAAGTCAAGTTGAGAGTGGAGTAATATCTTTTTCTTTTGGCAAGCAAAATAGTTCTTTGATATGATGAGTGTATGGGTAATAATTTGCATCTATATTACGAATAATATATTATTTGTAGATAGGTGTATATAGCACTTACAAACAAAATTATGATATTTAGTTTTTGGAGTTTCTGCTCAAAAAGGGATATGTGCATGGTTAATTATTCAATGATGTGCATTTTCTATATACAACACATCATTAAATAAATAAAAAGTATTACTTTTGCATATTATATGATAGGTTGATTATGGCAAAGTCATCGATATAGTCGCTTTGCACCTTAAATAAGAAAATATGACAAAGAATACAATGGGAACCAAACTTCCCCGAAAATTGGAGCAGAAGATGCAGATTGTAGGTGAGCAGATTAAGTTGGCTCGCTTACGTCGGAATCTGAGTGTGGCTCAGGTTGCTGAACGTGCCACCTGTTCACCGCTTACTGTGTCCCGAATAGAAAAAGGGATTCCTACTGTTGCAATAGGGATCTACCTACGTGTTTTGTACGCATTGCAACTTGACGATGATATTCTATTGCTTGCCAAAGAAGATAAAATGGGAAAAGCTTTGCAAGATTTGAGTTTGAAAACAAGAGAACGTGCATCCAAAAAAGAATAATCTATGAAAAAGTTGTATGTATATGCCGATTTCGATTGGCTCAAAGAAGTGGAACTCATTGGCGAACTAGGCTATGAGTCTCTTCGTGGTGCGGACAGCTATAGTTTTACGTTCAATAATGAATGGTTAAGGCAGCACAGCAATCTGTTTTTGAGTGACGACCTGAATAATTACCCGGGACAACAATATACACAACCGGACAAGGATATATTCGGATGCTTTTCGGATGCTTTGCCGGATCGTTGGGGACGTACTTTGTTGTTGCGTCGTGAGCAAATTGCAGCGGCGGAAGAAAAACGACCAGTACGGAGATTATCATCCTTTAATTTCCTGACGGGTATTGATGACTTTTCCCGAATGGGTGGGTTTCGCTTCAAGGAAGCCCCCAATGGAAAATTTATCAATGTGAGTGAGTCATTGCGGATACCACCATTGACAGATATTAGGGAGTTGATAGCGGCGAGTGAAGAAATAGAAAAGAGTGAAGAAGAGAATATTCTTCCTGACCGGAAGTGGATTGCACAACTTGTGCAACCGGGAACATCATTAGGAGGAGCACGTCCTAAAGCCAATGTTGTAGATACGGATAAAACTCTTTACGTGGCTAAGTTCCCGTCGCGCAAGGATGACTATGATGTTGGACTTTGGGAGTATTTCAGTCATTTGCTTGCCACAAAAGCAGGAGTAAACGTAGCAAAAACCAAAGTGCTGGCAACTGGAGAAAAATATCATACATTGCTGTCACAACGTTTCGATAGAACAAACGATAGTAAACGTATTCATTTTGCATCCGCTATTACCTTGTTGGGATTAAGTGATGGAGATAATGCAACTACTGGATACGGCTATTTGGATATAGTTGACTTCATTATTCAGAACTGTACCGATGTAGAGAGAAACCTGCAGGAACTCTTCCGCCGTGTTGCCTTCAATATCTGCATAGGTAACAGCGATGACCATTTCCGCAATCATGGTTTCCTGTTGACTGCAAAAGGATGGACATTGTCACCGGCATACGATATGAATCCAACGCTTAATGAATATCAAAGCCTGCTCATCTCATCAACTTCCAACAAGGCGGATTTAAGTATCTTGCTTGATGCCTGCGAGGATTATATGCTTAATCGAAACACTGCGGAGAAGATTATTTCAGAGGTGATTGAAGTTGTGAAAGGATGGCGCAAATTGGCAACACGATTAGGAATTTCCAGGAGAGAGATGGATATGTTCTCAGGAGTGTTTGATGAACGATATGCTAGTATTTAATTGCTTAATTCACATTTGATAAAGAAGAAATAACCATGAGTGGCGGATATTTTGATAGGAGCCTGTATGCAATGTGCGAGATTGCATATACTATTGAGCGTGATATTGCAAGAGCCTTACAGTTAAAGCCGGATAAGGTTTATGAAAACTATTGGACTATTTACGAGAAAGCTAGCTTTGGCTCATACCATAGCTATAAGGACTACATGAGCTTTGCCAGTTATGAAGATGCAGAAGCTTTTCTTTTGTTAGATAAAACAATAGTCAAGGCAGAACAAAAATATGTTGATCGACGATTCTTTGATGATAGGGTGATATTCCAGTCAACAACGCGATATATGTCTGACACTCCAGATGCTGACAAATTCCGGTATTATACTCAATACATCATTGTTATTATGACCATATCCGTATGGAACTGATGTATTGGAACTGTCAGCTGAGACGATAGATGCAATGAAAGAGGCATATCGGCAAATTCGTATAGCAGAAATATATGCTACTCGTGTAGATTGGATGATGAGTGGCGATGATAGTGAAGATAGCT
>CAYXZF010000002.1:0-66267 GCA_964469845.1 uncultured Phocaeicola sp. | reverse complement strand
CAGTATATTTCAGTTGTGGATTAAGGGCACTATACTATCGCTGAATAGTTACAAAATTAAATGTTACTTTAATAATGGTTAAAGATAGGTGTTGATAGTTTGAAATGAGTTATCATTTTCTGCCAAATATGTATGTTTTTATGTCTTTTGACAAATCGGGCAAAAAAAGGTACACCGTCTATGTCTGCTTTTGTCTAAATTCGAATAGAAAAATAGATGAAATGAAAAGAAAGTATTTTTTTATTTTAATTTTGCTCTTCTGTTTTGGCGGAATGAACTTCTTTGTATCGTGTACGAACGATTCGGAATATGTTTATTTATTTTCTTATTTTAAAGGAAATGGAGAAGATGGTTTGCATTTGGCTTATAGCCTTGATGGCTTGACATGGAAGGCACTGAATGAAGAACAGTCGTTTTTGCAACCGCTTGTCGGAAAGGATAAGCTGATGCGTGACCCTTGTATCGTGCGGGATGCCGGCGGTACTTTTCACATGGTGTGGACCATCGGGTGGTGGGACAGCAGCATCGGGTATGCTTCCTCCAAAGACTTGCGAAATTGGTCGGAACAACAAGAAATACCGGTTATGAAAGATTTTGAGGGAACCAAAAATTGTTGGGCACCCGAATTGTTTTATGACCATCGGGACGATACGTTTTATATCTTTTGGTCGTCTACGGTTGCGGGTGCTTTCCCGGAAATACCGACATCAGAAGTAGAACGCGGTTTGAATCATCGGTTGTACTACGTGACAACAAAAGATTTCAAAACATTCAGTCCGACAAAACTTTTCTTTGACCCCGACTTCTCTGTGATAGATGGCGCTATTCTGAAGAGAGGAGATACTTATGGCTTGTTCGTAAAAAATGAAAACTCCGTTCCGGCCGAGAAGAATTTACGTATCACTTTGAATGACGTTCCTTATAACTTTCCGGTGAAAGTGTCGGAATCTATTACGGGCGATTATTGGGCGGAAGGACCGTCTCCGATAGAAATCGGTGAGTATGTTTACGTGTACTTTGACAAGTATAATGAAGGCAGATATGGTGCGGTGCGTTCGCTCGATATGAAGCGATGGGAGGACGTATCCGACAGCGTATCTTTTCCGAGTGGAGTACGTCACGGAACGGCGTTTCGTGTTCCGGCCTCTTTGTTGGAAAAGTTGAAAGGTTTATAAGTTAAATAATATAATAAGGAATATCGAATAAAAATCATATTATGAAAACAAAATTAGCAGGATTATGCCTTGGCGTTTTGGCCTTGGCGGGTTGCTCTTCCGGGCAACCTATGAAAAGTCTGGTTCCAGACACTCCCTCCGCTGCACCCGATTGTTTGTGTACTTGGAATCTGCAAGCATACGTTGTGGATTATGAAAACTCGGATAAGATGAGGGAAGCGATGACAGAAGCGAACATTTTCGGGAAAGGTAAATATCAAAATTGGGCAAGTTTCTTTCCTGCCATCCGTCAAGACTTGTACTTTGTCATGGACGATTCGTGGGACATTCCCGCGAATGTGAATACCAAGCGGGAGAATCCTTATTTAGGTACAACCGAACTGAACGAAGAACGTTTTCCGTCGTTCACCGGTACACCGACCGAGCGTTTGAAAAAACTGACTCAAAGGTTCAAGGACATGGGTTGGAAAGGAGCCGGCGGATGGATTTGCGCTCAAAAATCGGACAACTTCTCTGAAACGGACGAAGAAACTTATTGGACAGAAAGACTGAAAACAGCTCACGAAGCCGGGTTCTCATATTGGAAAGTGGATTGGGGGCATCGTTCGCGCGATGATGAATGGCGGAAGATGCTGACCCGTTTGGGAAAAGAATATGCGCCTCACTTGTGGATAGAACACGCCATGAAGAATGAGTATATCGAATTTAGCGATGTTTTCCGTACATACGATGTGGAAAATATCATCGCCCAACCGGTCACTATTCAACGGGTGAGCAATTTGCTTTCTTTCAAAGCGCAAGAGGGTGCGAAGGGAATTGTCAATTGTGAAGATGAACCCTATATCGCCGTGGGGATGGGATGCGCTATCGGCATTATGCGTCATCCGTTTTCCGGCAATCTGCCAAACGGACGTCAGGATGAAGCCTTTCCGCCGGTAGGACATAATTACAAGAAATGTTTGGATGAAATAGTGCGTGCCGTCCGTTGGCATCGCATAGCCGAACCGTTTGCCGTGGATGGTAATTGTGTGATAGATACGGTGAAATTGACCGATTCATGGGAACTCCGTGAAAACGAGACATGGAATAAGGGACGCCGAATCGGTTCAGTATTACGCGAAAGCGCTCCGGCCAGAGTGAGTCGCGGCATGTCGCTGCCCGAAGTGGCTGATACCACTTCTTTGCGCCCGTTCGTTTTGTCCTCCGCTTATCCGAATGGAGCCGTAGCTTTGGCGGCTATCGGTCGTGCCATTGGTCGTGAGTACGTAGCTAAGGAAGTGCCGGTAACGATTGAAGGGAAAGATTGGTCGGCTCCGTTGGGGTTGTTCGGATATTTTCAAGAAGTAACCATTGTTTATCCGTCTGCTCCCAATAGTGAGGTACGGGTGTTTGCACAAGACTTGGCGGGGGATACTCCCGTAGATGTGACCCGTGAAGTGAAAGTAGAGGGCAACCGTTTAATCATATCGGGTAAAGTCATCAATAAAATCGGCCTGATGAATGCCACGGAGGGAGATTTGTCTGCTCCGGGCTTGGTCGTGAAAGTAATTTAAGTTTGCCGACAAGTAGTTGAAATAATAAATTTATCAATAAAAAAAGAAATGAATATCAAGTTTTTTACAATGGGATTGTTGCTGATGGGCGTTGGAAGCCTTTCAGCACAGAATTTGAAATTGAGAGCGGACAACATCGATGAGGTGGTTAAGGCGCTGACTCTGGAAGAAAAGGCGCGCCTGTTGGTGGGTCGCGAAAACAGTAAAAGTAAAAATGGTGTGCCGGGGGCGGCAGGTACCACACAGAATGTTCCTCGTTTGGGTATTCCTACCATCGTATTGACCGACGGTCCTGCCGGAGTACGTATCAGTCCTACTCGTGAGGGTGATTCGCAGACATATTATGCGACCGGTTTTCCGGTAGGAACGGCTTTGGCTTGTACTTGGAATCCGCAGTTGGTGGAAAATGTAGGCAAGGCCATCGGTAACGAGACTTTGGAATATGGTTGCGATGTGTTGCTGGCACCGGGTATGAACATTCATCGTACTCCGCTTTGCGGACGTAACTTCGAGTATTATTCGGAAGACCCGGTGGTGACGGGTGTCATTGCGACTTCGTATGTAAACGGTGTACAGAGTAACGGTGTAGGTACGAGCATCAAACACTTTGCGGTGAACAGTCAGGAAACCAACCGTATCGAGGTGGACGAAATTGTATCTCCACGTGCTTTGCGCGAGATTTATCTGAAAGGATTTGAATATACGGTGGCCAATTCTACTCCGTGGACAGTGATGTCTTCGTACAACCGCTTGAACGGTACTTGGACGCAGTCGAGTCCTGAATTGTTATTGACCGTCCTGCGCAACGAGTGGGGTTATGACGGATTGGTGATGACCGACTGGACGAATGAACGTCGTACTTCTTTTGACCGTGTGGCTGCCGGTAACGAACTGCTTACTCCGGGACATGACTGGCAGGAGGAGGACATTATCAATCATGTGAAGAGTGGCCAACTGTCCATGAAAATAGTGGATGACCGTGTAACGAAACTTCTTGAACTTATCGTAAAGACTCCTCGTTTCTGCGGATATAAGTTCAGCAACAAGCCCGACCTTAAAGCACATGCCGAACTGACGCGTCAGACTTCGACCGAAGGGATGGTCTTGCTTGAAAACAAGAATCAGACATTGCCGTTGAAAGATGTGAAGAAAGTGGCTTTGTTCGGTAATACTTCTTACGATTTCATCGCAGGAGGTACCGGTTCCGGAAACGTGAACAAACCTTACGTCATCGACTTGAAGACCGGATTGACAAATGCCGGATTTATAATCGACAAGAAATTGCAGGAAGCTTATGAAAGTTACAAGGAACATCGCAATAAGGTGAACCGTTTGGGCGACAACCGAAAGTTGGAAGAAATGAGCCTTTCGCGTCGTGCCATCGAAAGTTTGGCTGCGGACAATGACATCGCCATTGTAACCATTGGACGTCAGGCGGGTGAAGCCAGCGACCGCCAAATAGACAATGACTTCAACATGACTGCGGTGGAACGTGTCATGCTGGAGAATATCTGCAACGCTTTTCATGCGTTGAACAAAAAGGTGGTGGTTATCATGAACATGGGTAACGTGATGGAAACCGCTTCTTGGAAAGGTATGCCGGATGCCATCCTCATGGCTTGGCAGCCGGGACAGGAAGGTGGTAACTCCGTGGCCGATGTCTTGACGGGTAAGGAAACTCCGTCGGGTAAACTGACTATGACCTTCCCGGTTATGGCTTCGGATATTCCGGCCGTGAACAACTTCCCCACAGGAACCGGTTCCAAGCACGGAGACAATCGCCGTAACATCGACTACACCCTGCATGAAGAGGATATTTATGTGGGTTACAGATACTTCACGACTTTCGATAAGGCAGTTTCTTATCCTTTCGGATATGGCTTGAGTTACACGGATTTCACTTATAGCAAGCCGGTGGTAAAAGCTACTTCCGATGGCTTTACGGCAAGTATTGTCGTGAAAAATACGGGTAATGTTGCCGGTAAGGAAGCGGTACAGCTCTATGTGTCTGCTCCCGGTAAGGACATGAAGAAACCCGTCCGTGAATTGAAATCGTTCGGAAAGACCCGTCTTCTCCGTCCGGGCGAGAGTGAGACACTGACGTTCAAAGTCAGCGCTTTTGATTTGGCTTCATTCAATCAAAATGCCTCGCAATGGCAGACGGAAACCGGCTTGTACGAAGTACAGTTCGGCGCTTCGTCCGAGGACATCCGTGCCCGCGCTTCCTACACTCAAAAGAAGGCTTTTGTCAAGCCGGTGAATGATGTGTTGAAACTCCGTCGGGAACTGAATGTGATAAGGTGACACGATTTGTTGTCTTCATGACAAAAAAACGAAGGGGTTGTGTCTGTTCTTTACGACACGGCCCTTTCTGTTTTTGTGTGTCAGAATCCCTAAAATGATTCCGGACGAATGGTTGTATTTTGACTGTAAGTTTGTACTTTTCTTCATGCTGAATTATCATTTAAAAGCAATGTAAGTATGACTACAGTTAGAGTAAAATTTCGCCCGTCGTCGATTGCTGGTCGTCCGGGCAGTATCGTTCTTCGGGTAATCGGGGATAACATGGTCCGTCAGATTACGACCGATTACAAAGTCTTTCCCGCCGAATGGGATATAAAACACGCTCGGTTTGTTTCTGACGATCTTGGATATGAACGGGCGATGGTTGTCCAAACGATGGAGCGGAGGTTGTATTGGGATGTGGAGAGGTTGCGCAGAATCATTGTGGGTTTTGACAATCGGCAAGGCATCTCTTCGCCCGATGACGTGATTCGGGAGTTCAAGCGTGTTTGCCGGGAGGGTACGTTTTTCTTTTTCATGGAGAACCTCATAAGCAGGCAGGAACAATTGGGACGCATGGGGACAGCCGATAATTATCGTGCCGCTTTGGGGCGTTTCAAGCGTTTCCGTGCGGACGAGGATATTTCGTTCGAGGCCATCGACACGGTGGTCATTGAGGATTATCAAGCCTATCTTTATTCGGCCGGGCTTTCCCCCAATTCCACATCTTTTTATTTGCGCATTCTTCGGGCGGTTTACAATCGTGCGGTCGAACAGGAACTGGTGGCTGATAGCAAGCCTTTCCGAAACGTATTTACCGGCATCGAAAAAACACAGAAACGAGCCATATCCATTGATGACCTCAAGCGGATAAAGGAACTGGACCTCTCGCGCAGACCCGGTTTGCGATTTGCGCGGGATATGTTTCTTTTCCTTTTTCTGTGCAGGGGGATGTCGTTTATCGATGCCGCTTTCTTGCGAAAATCGGATGTTCAGAACGGGATGCTGAGCTATCGGCGGCACAAGACGGGGCAGTTGCTTCACGTCAAAATCATCAAGCAGATTGACGAACTTATCGGCCGTTATTCGACCGGAAGGACACCGTATTTGCTCCCCATTATCACGGCTCCCGGAAAGAATGAGCGTATGCAGTATGCGTCTGCCTTGCGGCGCGTCAATAAATCCCTCAAAGTCATTGCGAAGATGCTTTGTTTGCCGGCCGTTCTTACCACTTACGTCACCCGCCATACTTGGGCGACCATAGCCAAGGTGAAGAATGTTCCGGTTCATGTCATTTCCGATGCACTTGGACATGATTCCGTTTCGACCACGCAAATCTATCTTGCGTCCATCGATTCGACAACGATTGACAGAGCCAACGAACTGATTGCCGATGACTTATAAATAACCTCCTTATCTTGTCGCGATAAGTTTGTCTTCTTGTCGAGGCAGGAAACGTATCTTTTCAGTGGAGGGAAAGGACGGATAGAAAAACTCCTTCCATCCCGTTGTTATTACGGCGGTGGAAGGAGTGTAAGTGAAAACGGTTATTGTAAAAAGATTCCGTACCGAGCGTTACTTCAGCAGTTCGCTGAGCTTTTCCTTGATGGCTTCGCCTCGGAGGTTACGTTCGATGATGGTACCTTCTTGGTCTACCAATACCGTGGCGGGGATGGAGTTCACGCCATAGAGAGCGGCTCCTTCACATTGCCAGCCTTTCAGGTCGGACAGGTGATTCCAAGTCATGCCCAGTTCTTTGATGGCTGCTTTCCACTTGTCGGCATCGTTGTCGAGCGATACGCCTACAATGCCGAAGCCTTTCTTGTTAAATTCCTTGTAAGCGGCAACCACGTTCGGCATTTCGCGGCGGCAAGGACCGCACCAGCTTGCCCAAAAGTCAATCAGTGTATATTTGTTCTTGCTGATGAGGTCTGAGAGTTTCACGGTGTTTCCTTCCGTATCCGTCATGGCGAAGTCGGTGAACTTTTGACCTACGGCTGTTTTGCCGAGAACTTCGATGTGTTTCAGCAACTTGGCGATGCGTTCGTTGTTTCGGTATTCGGCGGGAACTTTGGCTGCCAAAGCCTGGAGTTGCGACAATTCCATGCTATAAGAATTGTTTGGCCAGAGGTAGATGCCTACCGGATTGGCGATGTTGGTTTCAATGGTCTTGTAAGTCAGTTCGGACAACTTGGCGGCCCATTCGTCGTATTGTTT
This sequence comes from uncultured Phocaeicola sp., assembly GCA_964469845.1. Lineage (GTDB taxonomy): Bacteria > Bacteroidota > Bacteroidia > Bacteroidales > Bacteroidaceae > Phocaeicola. The sequence continues at coordinate 59,039 of CAYXZF010000002.1, read as the reverse complement.
TTCCAATTCGGCCTCTTGTTCGGCAGACAAACCTTCTTCTCTGCTCTTCTTGTAAATTTCGCCGATTTCTTTATTTATCGGAAGGCTTTCGTTCTTGTAAGCCTGATAGATGTCGTTGTTGGTCGTGCCGCCAACGGTACTTTCTTCGCCCAATGTTACGGTGATGTTTCCGTTTTCCAAGAAGAAGTCGGTCATGATGCGCTTGGCTTCTGCCGGAGTATAAGTAAGGTAGCGGCTTACGGCCGTATCCTGTCGTCCGCTGAAAGTGAACGCTCCGTTGGTCACTGCGGCAGAGTCCAATTTAACCAATTCTCTACCCTTGACTTCCTGCAAATAAACCCATTCGCCATCGGTCGCATTCTCTACGATACCCGAAATCTTGTAGGCGGGTTCGTTGGTGCAAGCCGCAAACGCCATGCTTCCGGCTGCCAAAAAATAAACTAATTTTTTCATATAAAATGTTTATAATGTTTTTGCAAAGATAATGATAATTTTTTTATCTTTGCGGCTCATAACGAAAGGAATATGAATAAATCTAGTTATATCATTGAAGTTCAGGGTGTTTCAAAATTCTTTGGTGAAAAAGTAGCCTTAGATAACATCCATTTGAATGTGAAAAAAGGGGAGTTTGTTACCATTTTGGGCCCTTCGGGCTGTGGTAAAACAACGCTTCTGCGTTTGATAGCCGGCTTTCAGACGGCATCGGAAGGCGAAATCCGCATTTCGGGAAAGGCCATCACGCAGACTCCTCCTCACTTGCGTCCTGTGAATACCGTATTCCAGAAGTATGCGCTGTTTCCTCATCTGAATGTGTTTGACAACATCGCGTTCGGATTGAAGTTGAAGAAGACACCGAAGCAGCTTATCGCCAAGAAGGTGAAGTCTGCCTTGAAGATGGTGGGTATGACGGATTATGAAGACCGTGATGTGGATTCCTTGTCGGGCGGTCAGCAACAGCGTGTGGCCATCGCCCGTGCCATTGTAAACGAGCCGGAGGTGCTGTTGCTCGATGAGCCGTTGGCTGCCCTCGACCTGAAGATGCGTAAGGACATGCAGATGGAACTGAAGGAAATGCACCAAAAGTTGGGCATCACTTTTGTTTATGTGACGCATGACCAAGAAGAGGCCTTGACGTTGAGTGACACCATCGTGGTGATGAGTGAAGGGAAAATCCAGCAAATCGGCACGCCGATGGACATTTACAACGAGCCTATCAATTCTTTCGTGGCGGACTTTATTGGCGAAAGCAACATCTTGAACGGCACGATGATAAAGGACGAAGTGGTCAGTTTTGCCGGACACGAGTTCGAGTGTGTGGACAAGGGATTCGGCGATAATGTACCCGTGGATGTGGTGATTCGTCCGGAAGATATTTATATTTTCGACCCCTCCGATGCCGCCCAACTGACGGGCACGGTAACGAGTTGCATCTTCAAGGGGGTTCATTTTGAAATGCTTGTCCAAACCAAAGAAGGTTACGAACTGATGGTACAGGATTATCACAGTTTTGAGGTGGGACGTGAAGTCGGTCTGTTGGTGAAGCCTTTCGATATTCACGTGATGAAGAAAGAACGCACTTGCAATACTTTCGAGGGTAAGATGACGGACGAATCGCATGTGGAATTTCTGGGCAGTACGTTCGAATGTCTGCCTCAGAGCGGGTTGTCGTCCGGCGACAAGGTGGAAGTGCAGATAGACTTCCGTCATGTCATTTTGGAGGACAACGAAGAAGACGGTCGCCTGACCGGTGAAGTGAAATTCATATTATATAAAGGTAATCACTATCACCTGACGGTGCTGACCGACTGGGACGAAAACATTTATGTAGATACCAATGATGTATGGGACGATGGCGACCGTGTGGGCATCACCATTGCACCCCAACACATCCGTTTAAATAAGTTGTGAGAAAGATGGTGAATATATTTTCCCGTTTCTTTATGCGGCGCAGGAATTGGTCGTTGCCTTATGCGTTGTTCCTGCTGGTGTTTGTAGTGATACCGTTGCTGCTTATTGTTCTTTATGCGTTTACCGACGAAGAGGGTGCTTTCACCTTGCTTAACTTCCGCAAGTTCATGATGCATCCCGAAGCCGTGAATACCTTTATTTATTCCATCGGTATCGCCATCATTACGACCATATTCTGTCTGGTGTTGGGTTATCCCGCGGCTTATATCCTCAGCCAGAAGCAGTTTAATAATTCCAATACGATGGTGGTACTGTTCATTCTTCCCATGTGGGTGAATATCCTTATCCGTACGCTTGCCACTGTGGCACTGTTCGATTTCCTCAAGTTGCCGTTAGGCGAAGGGGCGTTGGTGTTCGGCATGGTGTACAATTTCCTTCCGTTCATGATTTATCCCATCTACAATACTCTTCAGAAGATGGACCACAGTCTGATTGAGGCCGCTCAAGACTTGGGAGCCAATCCGGTAAAGGTCTTTCGCAAGGTGATTCTTCCGCTTTCCATGCCGGGTATCATCAGCGGTATCGTGATGGTCTTCATGCCGACGGTTTCGACGTTCGCCATAGCCGAATTGCTGACCATGAACAACATCAAGCTGTTCGGTACCACCGTGCAAGAAAACATTTATAACGGGATGTGGAACTATGGGGCTGCCTTGTCGCTTATCATGTTGTTGCTCATAGGCGTAATGTCGCTCTTCACCAATGAGGAGGACAATGCCCAAAACGAAGGAGGAGGTGTGATATGATGAAGAAAATTTTGGCTCAAGGCTATTTGTGGCTGCTGTTGGCGTTGCTCTATTCGCCTATTCTTATTATTATGATATTCTCGTTCACCGAAGCGAAAGTGCTGGGCAACTGGACGGGATTTTCCACTAAATTGTACAGTTCGCTGTTTTCGGGCGGGATGCACCACTCGCTGACCGGTGCCATAGCCAATACGTTCATCATTGCGCTGATAGCCGCTTCGGTGTCTACGCTGTTGGGCAGTATCGCCGCCATCGGCATCTTCAACTTGAAAAGCCGTGCCCGCGGCATCATGAACTTCACCAACAGCATTCCCATTATGAACCCCGATATCATCACCGGTGTTTCATTGTTTTTGCTGTTTGTCAGTTTCGGCATTTCGCAAGGCTTTACCACTGTGGTGTTGGCACATATCGCTTTTTGTGCGCCCTATGTGGTGCTGAGTGTCATGCCTCGTCTGAAGAAGATGAACCCCAATATCTACGAGGCCGCCCTCGATTTGGGAGCCACTCCCTTTCAGGCACTTCGCAAGGTCATCCTGCCGGAGATTCTTCCGGGCATGATTAGTGGTTTCATCCTGGCCTTCACGCTGTCTATCGATGACTTTGCCGTAACCATCTTCACCATTGGCAACGAGGGGCTGGAAACTCTCTCCACTTACATCTATGCCGATGCGCGCAAGGGTGGTCTGACTCCGGAACTCCGTCCGCTTTCAACCATTATCTTCATTACGGTGTTGGTATTGCTGATAGTGATTAACAAACGTACCGAAAAACAGAAAAAGGAATAACGACATGAAGAAAGGACTGAAATACATACTTGTGTTGGCGGTGATCCTCGGATTGGGAGCCTGCGGGCGTTCGCAGGAAGAACGCAGTCGCATCCTGAAGATTTATAATTGGGCCGACTACATTGACGAAGATGTGCTGGCCGAGTTTCCTGCATGGTACAAGGAACAAACGGGCGAGGACATAGAAATCATCTACCAAGTGTTCGACATCAACGAGGTGATGCTTACTAAAATTGAACGGGGACACGAGGACTTTGATGTGGTGTGTCCTTCGGAGTACATCATCGAACGCATGATGCGCAAGGACATGCTGCTTCCCATCAACCGCAACTTTGGCGACACACCCGATTATCTTCCCAATCTTGCCCCTTACATTCAGGACGAACTGAACAAAATGAGTCACGGCGAAAAGAAAGTGACGGACTATGCCGCCGCCTACATGTGGGGCACGGCCGGTATGTTGTATAATAAGGCGCTGGCTACCGAAGAGGAGGCCATGACATGGAAGAGCCTTTGGGATTCGAAGTTCCGCAACAAAATACTGATGAAGGACAGTTACCGCGACTGTTATGGAACAGCCATCATTTATGCCAACTCCGACCGCTTGAAGAGCGGTGAAGTGACCGTGGAACAACTGATGAACGATAATTCCCGCGAAGCCATCGCTACCGCGGAAGAGTATCTGAAAGCCATGAAGCCCAACATAGCCGGTTGGGAAGCCGACTTTGGCAAGGAGATGATGACCAAGGGCAAGGCCTGCCTTAACTTCACGTGGAGCGGGGATGCCGTTTGGGCGATAGAAGAGGCCGATGCGGTAGGAGTGGAGTTGGACTATGTGGTGCCGATAGAAGGAAGTAACGTATGGTTTGATGGTTGGGTCATTCCGAAGTACGCCCGCAACGTGAAGGCGGCAAGTTACTTCATCAATTACCTCTGTCGTCCCGACATCGCTTTGCGAAACATGGAAGCCATCGGCTATGTGAGTGCCCTTGCCACCCCCGAAGTGCTTGAAGCGAAAATAGATACCACGCTCGAAAACTATTCCGACCTCAGTTATTTCTTCGGACCCGAGGCCGACAGTGTGCGGCTGGACCCCGTGCAATACCCCGACCGCAAGGTGATAGAGCGTTGTGCCGTTATTCGCGATTTCAGCAACAAGGAAGACTTGGAAAAAGTGCTTGAAATGTGGAGTCGTGTGAAGGGCGATAATCTGAATGCTTGGATAGTGTTTGTCATCTTTGCCGTGTTCGGTGTCTTGTTCATCTGGATGGTGGTCAGCAAGGTGCGCAAGTTCCGTAACAAGATGAAGCGCAGACGCCGTCGCAAAAAGAGATAAGGGAAAGTAAAAACCGAATCGGCCGGTTCATCCGGTCAGGCGCGAAAAGAAAAAATCTCGAATACACGTAAACGTGTGTGTTCGAGATTTTTTTTATTGATGTCCGATAAAACTTGTAATGTGTTTTTATATTATTCCGGTGTCAAATTAGCACATTTTTCCACAATTTTATGCAATCAGTAAAATTTATACTTTTATCTGTAATTTGGGTAGCGGGAGTGCTATTCTCTTTTCGTAATTTTGCATCAGTAAAATGACAGATAAAAAGATATTTAATTATTTAGAAAGATAAGATATGGATACCGATGATAAAATGACACGCCGGAGTGCGTTGAAACGGATGGGGATGGCTGTAGCAAGCACAGTTTCCGTATCGTCCGGTCTGCTTTCGCTGACATCCTGCGAGGGGAAGAAAAAGAAGCGTACTATACTTTATTTTACAGGAACGGGCAACTGCCTCTATGTGGCACGGCAGCTTGGTAGCAAGGATGCGGAGTTGTTAAGCATTCCGCAACTGATGAAACGAAAGAAGTTTGAGATTGAGGCGGATGAAATCGGCATAGTGTATCCTATATACGGGCACATGCCGCCCAACATGGTTCGCCGATTCATCCAAAAAGCGAACTTGAAAGCCGATTACCTGTTTGCTGTCCTGACATATGGCAACAGAAAGTGCAATGCGGTGGAAATATGGGATGAAATATCGCGGCAGGCAGGAAAGCGGTTCGACTATATAGGGACTATCATTATGGTGGACAACTGGCTGCCGAATTTCGATATGAACGAGCAGATATTAATCGACAAGCATATCCCGGAAAATCTGCAAAAAATCGCAGCCGACCTTTCCGAACGTAAACGGTGGCACGAACCTGTAACGGAGGAAGAAAGAGAACAACATCAGGGATTTTTGGCACGAACCGGCATAGACCCCGCGACGGGTTTTGTCCTGAAGAGCGAGAACTGTTTTGCCGTAACCGATGCCTGTATCGGTTGCGGAGTCTGCGTTTCGGTCTGTCCGTGCGGCAATTATGAACTGACATCGTCAGGGGTTAGGATGTCCGGCGATTGTGAATATTGCTTCGCCTGTATCCAGAACTGCCCGCAGAAGGCAATCCGGTTCATCAAATCGGCAGACGGTTCATTCCCGAACGGTATAGAGAAAAACCCCAATGCCCGCTACCGTAACGAACATGTTTCGTTGATGGACATCAAACAATCCAACAACCAATTCTAAGATATGCAACCATGTCGCTATTTTGAATGATTGAGTGGAAAGGTCGTTTAATTTATTATACATTGGTATTTTGCTTTGTATTGTTTCCGTTGGTTTTCCAGCGTAAGATGCGCAAATTATTTCTTTAAAAGTAGGAAATATGAAGTTTATCCGCTAAATTTGCATATTATTGATTTAACATTTAAATTATCGACTTATGGAAAACGAAGAATTGATTAAATTAGTGACAGAGAAGGCTCACAAGTGGCTGACTCCGGCTTACGATGCAGAAACACAGGCCGAAATCAAGAAAATGTTGGAAAACCCTGACAAGACGGACTTGATTGAAGCTTTCTATAAAGACCTTGAATTCGGTACAGGTGGCTTGAGAGGTATCATGGGCGTAGGTAGCAACCGAATGAATATCTACACGGTGGGTGCCGCCACTCAGGGATTGTCCAACTACCTTAACAAAAACTTTAAAAATCTGGAACAGATTTCCGTATGTATCGGTCACGACTGTCGTAACAACAGCCGTCTGTTTGCCGAAATTTCTGCCGACATCTTCTCCGCCAACGGTATCAAGGTTTATCTCTTTGACGACATGCGTCCGACTCCCGAAATGTCTTTCGCTATCCGTCACCTCGGTTGCCAAAGCGGTATCATCCTGACCGCTTCGCACAACCCCAAGGAATACAACGGTTACAAGGCTTATTGGGACGATGGTGCGCAAGTGTTGGCTCCGCACGATAAGGGCATCATCGAAGAAGTAAATAAAATAGCTTCGGCTGCCGACATCAAGTTTCAAGGTAACAAAGACTTGATTCAGATTATCGGTGAAGACATCGACAGCGTTTACTTGGACAAGGTTCACGGCATCTCCATCGACCCGGATGTTATCAAGCGTCAGAAGGATTTAAGCATTGTGTACACTCCGATTCACGGTACAGGTATGATGCTCGTGCCGCGTGCCTTGAAGCAGTGGGGCTTTGAAAACGTACATTGTGTGGAAGAGCAGATGGTGAAGAGCGGCGACTTCCCCACCGTCATCTCTCCGAACCCTGAAAACGCCGAGGCTCTTTCTATGGCCATCGAATTGGCAAAGAAAATCAATGCCGACATTGTGATGGCTACCGACCCGGATGCCGACCGTGTGGGCATGGCCTGCAAGAACGACAAGGGCGAATGGGTATTGGTGAACGGTAATCAGACTGCTTTGATTTTCTTGTACTACATCATCAAGAACCGCAAGGCGATGGGTAAGATGAAGGATACGGACTTCTGCGTGAAGACCATCGTGACTACCGAACTGATTAAGGCTGTGGCCGATAAGAATCACATTGAAATGCGCGATTGCTACACCGGCTTCAAGTGGATTGCCCGCGAAATCCGTCTGAGTGAAGGTAAGCAGCAGTACATCGGTGGCGGTGAGGAAAGCTACGGTTTCTTGGCCGAAGACTTTGTTCGCGACAAAGATGCCGTTTCTGCCTGTACATTGCTTGCCGAAATCTGTGCTTGGGCCAAGGATCAGGGCAAGACTCTTTATGATGTGTTGATGGAAATCTACGTGGAATACGGTTTCTCTAAAGAAGTGACAGTCAATGTCGTGAAGCCGGGCAAGAGCGGTGCCGATGAAATCAAGGCCATGATGAAGAACTTCCAAGCTAATCCTCCGAAGGAAATCGGCGGCTCCAAGGTGGTGCTCGTAAAAGACTACACTTGTTTGAAGGCTACTGATGGTGAAGGCAAGGTGATAGACCTTGACATGCCCGAAACGAGCAATGCCCTCCAGTTCTTCACCGAAGACGGTACAAAGATTTCTGTCCGTCCGTCGGGCACGGAACCCAAAATCAAGTTCTACATGGAAGTGAAAGGCGAAATGGGTTGCCCGAAGTGTTTCGCTTCTGCGAACGCTGCCGCTCTCGAAAAGATTGAAGCGGTAAAGAAGTCGTTGGGCTTGTAAGAAGGAAGATTCTATAAACATAATAGGGCGACTCTTTATCGGGGTCGCCCTATTTGTGTTTATTAAAAAAAAGAAAGGCGGATACATACTCGGCATCCACCTTTCTTTTTTATTGAAAAACGTAGGTTTTCTTTAGAATGTTGTGTAGAACACTTGCATCTTCAATTGCGTCTTCTCACCGCCAAACAAGCGTGCGCTTTCCATGTCTAAGTTGCTCTTGATGCCGATGATGCTTCCGTTGGCATCGGTTTCGGTCTTGACCGGAATGAGCACCACCTTGTTCCAGTCTTCATCCTGCTTGCCGTTGGCCTTTTCGGTCATGCAGTAGGAAATGAGCGGAGCTATGTTGGTGAAAGAGTAAGTGTTGGCCGACTCGCCTGAACTTACAATCTGCGCAAGGAAAGAGGTCTTTCCGTCGTATGTCTTGTTTTTCTCGAAGAAATTGTACATATCTTTCTTGCGTACCATCAGCAGATAGTCGGGGACACCCATCGCATAGTTGTTGGCCGCCTTGTCGTTGTAGCGGGTAAAAGTGATGGCCGCCGCATTCAGAGTGTCGCGTTGGTGTACTTCGGCTATTTCTTCGATGGGCAAGGTCACTTCGGTGAAAATGCCTGCCGGGGTCTTCAGATAGGTGTGTTCCGTCTCTTCCGCCAGTTTCTTCAATCGCTCGGAGTTTTTGAAGTGGTTGGCCTGAATGACTTCTTTGGAAGCGGCGAATACGGTTGCTCCGTTTATCAGTGAGTCTACGGCTCCCGATGAACTTTCAATCAAATAGTCGAAAGTCAGACGAAGTTGGATGTCGTCAATGTAGAGGATGGTTCCGTCGCCGTGTGTGCAGTGTACGTAAAATCCTTTCAAGACATTTCGGATGAACTTATCAGCATCTTTGTAGTTGTTTTTGTCTTCTACATATTTATTATACATGAATTGTCCCAAGGAGGTGGGGAGTATCACGTTCTGCCAGTTGTATGAAATGCTGGTTGACAAGCCGCTGCTACTGTTGCTGATGACGGTTGTGTCTTTTGCGGAGGCACCTTTGGCGGCGAATGCTTTGTGTGCCAAAGGCTTGGCGTTCGGATTGTAATACTGTGCGGGGTCTACGCTGGTGTAGAACGTGCTCAATTCTTTCTCCGGGATGATGCGACTCAGTGTATCGACCTGCAAGCGCATGGCGTTCAGTGAATCGCCGAAGTAAGTGGTGTAATACATGCGTAACTGCAAGCCGGTAACTTTTTGTACATGTTCCGGAAACTCAAAGTTGTCCGTACAGTTGAACTGCGCGATGAAGTCCGCTGTAAATTCCCCGAACTGCGGGTCGGTATATTTTCCCAAATAAGCCGTACTGGTTCGGGCATATACGGAGTCCGCCAGAATGGAGCGGGTATGGACATTGTAGGTCGCTACTCCGGCGGGGATGGAGTCTCCTGCCGCGATGGTGCTGTCTCCAATGCCGCTTGTGGTATCGTCGCAACTGCAGATGAGTGCCGATGCCAACAGTGCATAAAGGTATTTCAGTTTCATATTTTCTTTTAAATTTATTTACCTTGAGACCAAATTTCATCATAAAAACTGTTGCATGCATCCGCATAGGTTTCCGGTGTCTGATATTCGAGCACGGGGATACCCTTTTGGCGTGCATAGTCAAGAAGTTCTTCGTCTACGTTTTCGCTGCTCTGGATAACACCGTCCGAATAAGCGATAGCCAGCTTGCATAATTCCTTGTAGTTGAACGGGCTGCCTACGATGTCTTCGATGTCGCTCTTTTTGATACCTTTCAGCAGCAGTTTCTCGGCCAGTCCTTCCTGCATGTTGTTTTTCAAGTCGTCACCAAAAAGCGAGAACACCACTTTGGAATCTCTGAACGAAGGTTCGTCTTGATAGGCTTTCTTGATATAGAGAGGAACGAAAGCGCTCATCCATCCCTGACAGTGTACGATGTCCGGACACCAACGGAGTTTCTTGACGGTTTCCAATACACCGCGCGCATAGAAAATGGCGCGTTCATCGTTGTCTACGTATTCCGTACCGTTTTCATCGGTTGCCATCTGGCGGTTCTGGAAGTAGTCATCGTTGTCTATGAAGTACACCTGCATACGTGCGGCTTGAATGGAAGCTACCTTGATAATCAGCGGGTGATCGGTATCATCTATAATCAAGTTCATCCCCGACAGACGGATCACTTCATGCAGTTGGTTTCTACGTTCGTTCACATTACCCCATTTCGGCATGAAGGTTCTGATTTCTCTACCTTTTTCTTGTATAGCCTGCGGAAGGTATCTGCCCATATTGGCCATTTCTGATTCTGATACGTACGGTAAAATCTCTTGTGTAATAAATAATACTTTATTTGCCATCATTATATTATAAAAACTTCTTGCTTATAATTATTTTGCAAAGGTAGTAAAAAAAAGGATGCGAGAGGAAAAAATGTAACTTAATTAATTGAAAAAATCCTTCGTTATCTCCCAAAGTATGCCTAACTTTGCAGCCGTTTTATAGTTTGCAGCTTTAAAAAGAATGATGAAAATGAAGTTGATTTATACAATTCAAGAGCTCCGTGCGGAACTGGATGCGTTGCGTCAGCAAGGCAAATCCATCGGTTTGGTTCCTACAATGGGAGCTTTGCATGCCGGACATGCTTCGCTCGTTAAGCGTGCCGTAGCGGAGAACGATGTAGTGGTGGTGAGTGACTTTGTCAATCCTACCCAATTCAATGATAAGAATGACTTGCTGAAGTATCCGCGCACTCTCGAAGCGGATTGTCAGTTGCTTGAAAAGGAAGGTGCGGCATACGTGTTCGCTCCCTCGGTGGAAGAAATCTATCCCGAACCGGATACACGTCAGTTCAGCTATGCGCCGCTGGACACGGTGATGGAAGGCAAGTTCCGTCCCGGTCATTTCAACGGCGTCTGTCAGATAGTAAGTAAACTGTTCATGATTGTAGAGCCTACCCGTGCTTATTTCGGCGAAAAAGATTTTCAGCAGTTGGCCATTATCCGTGAGATGGTGAAGCAGATGCAGTTCCCGCTTCAGATTGTAGGTTGCCCCATTGTGCGCGAAGAGGATGGTTTGGCTCTGAGCAGTCGCAATGCCCGTCTTTCGACTACCGAGCGCGAGTTTGCTTTGAACATTTCGCTGACATTGTTCCGTAGCAAGACCTTTGCCGAAACACACACCGTGGCCGAAACGCAGAAGTATGTGGAGGACGCCATTGCCGCTTCGAAAGGACTCCGATTGGAGTATTTTGAAATCGTGGACGGCACGACGTTGCAAAAGATTGCCCGTTGGGAAGATACGGATTATGCCGTGGGGTGCATCACCGTGTTCTGTGGCGATGTCCGTTTGATTGATAACATTAAATACAAGGAGTCATGCTGATAGAAGTGATGAAGTCCAAAATCCATTGCGCCCGTGTGACCGAAGCCAATCTTAATTACATGGGGAGCATCACTATCGACGAAGATTTGATGGATGCCGCCAATCTGATTGTCGGCGAAAAGGTGGCCATCGTGGACAATAACAATGGAGAACGTTTTGAAACCTATATAATAAAAGGTGAAAGGGGGTCGGGCTGTATCTGTCTGAATGGTGCTGCCGCCCGCAAGGTGCAGGTGAATGACATTGTGATTATCATGTCGTATGCTTTAATGGATTTTGAAGAAGCGAAGTCGTTTAAGCCTTCGGTCATCTTTCCCGATTCTTTGACGAATAAATTGGTTTAATCCTTACGGATTGATTTCAAACACAGAAATGCGGAGATTGCAGAGTCAAAATGTAGAAACTCTGAATCTCCGCGTTTCTGTGTTTGGATGCTTTTACAGTCAATACGCTCTTTCCTTGATGAGGCCGATGCGGTAAGCCACCAATAATTTCTTCAAATCATCGATTTGCGTTATCAGTTCCCGTCCCTTGTCGGTGTCCCTCACCATAACCCGTTGCGAACTTAGTTCCACAATCTGTGTCGTAGACTTGATGTCCTGTCCCTCCTCAATGGCTTTCTGCATGGAAGTGAACGGTTCGTGCTGTACCAACTGGAAGCCGCGCGAGTGATACACCAACGTATATCCTGCAATGCCGGTTTCCATGTGGTAGGCTTTGGAGAACCCGCCGTCTATTACCATCAGCTTGCCGTTGGCTTTGATGGGGTTTTCGCCCTTCAGGGTCTTGACGGGCACATGACCGTTGATGATGTGGCGGTGCTTGCCCACTACGCCAAACTCATCCAATATCATGTCGCATACTTTTTCATCGTTGCGCAGGGTGTAGTAATAACCTTTTTCTTCCTTGTGCTGTTCCTTGTCGTCGAGGAAGTATCGTTCGAAGGTCGCCATTTTCGTTTTGTCAAAAGCCGGAGAATCTTTGCCGCACCACAGATACCACACATAGTCTTTGGCGAAACGCTTGTCTTCGGTATCTTCTTCCACGAAGTAGGCGGTTCGAATCAAGTGTCCCACTTTTTCCAGCAGTGCCTTTCCTTTGTATTTTTTGCCTTGGATGTCGATTTCGCGGAGCGAACCATCGGCATTCAGTGGAATGGAGGCGTGGAACAGCAGGTTGGAGTTAGCCACGGTGTACATGCATCCGTAACGGAAAATATGGCGGATGTGTTTCTGTAATTTTTCGCTTCCGATGAACGAGCGATGCAGCTTGGCCACCACTTCCTTTTCTTCTTCCGTCAGTCGGTACGGGTCGTCGGGTGAGATGGTCGGGAAGTTGCAGTCCTTCATGGGGTATTCTTTTCCCTCGATGGTGATGATGCCCCGTTGGAAGTCGATGCGGTGGAGCAGCATGCGGTCGTCCATTCCAAATTCCGGACGGTGGCGGATGGTTTCGGCTTCCAGTTTGAACTGGATGATGCTGATGGCCTTGTGCATCTGTGCCAACATGCGGAGCGTCTTGGGATTGCTGATGGTTTCGCCGGGCACCGGACGCAGGCCGAACAAGGCGCATGGGTCATCGGCATACGTCTCCATGGCGAAGGTGGCGAGCGGGAGCAGGCTGATGCCGTAACCGTCTTCCAGTACGTTTACGTTGCCGAAGCGGGTGGCGAAGCGCACCACATTGGCCATGCAGATGTCATTGCCGGCGGCGGCTCCCATCCATAAGATGTCGTGGTTTCCCCATTGAATGTCCCAGTTGTGATAGTTGCACAGAATGTCCATGATGTGATGCGGACCGGGACCTCGGTCGAAGATGTCGCCCAAAATGTGGAGGGTGTCGATGGTCAGCCTTTGAATCAGGTTACACAGGGCGGTGATGAAATCATCGGCCCGGCGGGTGCTGATGATACTGCTGATGATGACTCCGATGTAAGCCTGCTTGTTGGGCAGCATCGAATTGTCGTGAAGCAATTCTTCGATGATGTATGCGAACTCGGTAGGGAGCGACTTGCGAACCTTGGAACGGGTGTACTTCGAGGATACGTTTTGGCATACCGCCACCAGCTGATACAAGGTTGTCTGATACCAGTCGTCCAAATCCTTTTCTACCGATTTGATTAAGTTCAGTTTCTGTTCGGGATAATAGATTAAGGTACAAAGTTCTTTCTTTTCGTTCTCGCGGAGAGTGTTCCCGAAAATTTCGTTCACTTTCCGTTTGATGGCTCCCGATGCGTTACGCAGTACGTGTTGGAAAGCTTCGTATTCGCCGTGCAGGTCGGCCAGGAAGTGCTCGGTACCTTTGGGCAGGTTGATGATGGCTTCCAAGTTGATGATTTCCGTACTTGCGTCGGCTATGGTCGGGAAGCTGCGCGAAAGCAATTGCAGGTAGCGCAGGTCTTCCTGTATCATTTCAGGGGTGATTTGGCTGTATGCATTCATGTTTGCTATGTGTTTAAATAAAGAACATTAAAATGATTTGGGCGATGATGACCCGGCTGAACATGGCGAGCGGATAAACCGTGGCGTAACTTACTGCCGGATGGTCGCCGGGCAGGGTGTCGTTGGCGTAGTTCAGCGCCATCGGGTTGGCCATGCTTCCGCACAACATGCCGCAGGTGCTTCCGAAGTCCAGCCGGCAGACGCGCAGGGCGAACAGAGCCATCAGTACCACGGGGAGGAAGGTGATGACAAAGCCGATGCCTATCCAAGCGGCTCCTTCGGGGCGCATGACGGTGGCGAAGAAGTGTTCGCCCGCATCCAGTCCCAGACAGGCCAAGTAAAGCGAAAGACCGATGCCTCGGAGCATTAGGTTGGCGCTTCGGGTGGTGTAGGTCACCAACCGGAAACGCGAGCCGAAGCTGCCGATAAGGATACCGACGATGATGGGACCTCCGGCCAATCCCAGTTTGACGGGGGTGCTTACACCCGGTATGGCGATAGGGATGGAACCCAGTATCAATCCCAATACAATGCCGATGAAGATGGCGGCAAGGTTCGGGTCTTTCAGACTCTTGTTGGCATTGCCCAATACGTTTTCCACCTTTTGTACGGCGGCGGTTTCGCCTACCACGGTTAGTCGGTCGCCCAGTTGGAGAACCAGTCCCGGAGTGGCCAGCAGACGAATGCCGTTACGGGTTACGCGGCTGATATTGATGCCGTAGGTGTTTCGCAGTCGGAGTGAACCTAACCGTTTGCCGTTGATGCCCGGTCGGGTAATGAAGATGTCTCTTGACTCCAGCTGCTTGTCGATGCTGTTCCAGTCAATGCCCTGCTTGTTCCAGTCCTCCGGTTCCTGTTTGCCGAAGAGGATGGTGAGTCGGGAGGCATCCTTGTCTGTGGTGATGATGAGTAGCCGGTCGTTTTCTTGCAGTTGGGTCTCGGAGTTCGGTGTGCTCACCTTGTCCTCTCTCCACAGGCGGGAGATGACAAACTTTTGGCCCGCCCATTCCGCCACTTCCTTGATGTTCTTACCGAAGATGGCGGGATTCTGCACCTTGAAGGTGGCGATGTAAGTCTGATCCGTTCCTTCGCTCTCGCTCACGTCGATGTCCTCCTTGCGGACGAACAGCTTTCGCACGGTCAGCATGGCGATGATGACGCCGACCACTCCCAGCGGATAAGTCACGGCGCAACTCAACGCGGCTCCGCTGGTGGGTTCGCCCATCTGTTTCAGTGTCTGTTGGGCGGCACCCAGTGCCGGGGTGTTGGTCGTGGCTCCGCAAAGGATGCCTACCATGTCGTTCATCGGTATGCCTCCGGTCTTGCTGATGAAGACGGCCATCAGTGTGCCCAACAGAATAACGCCCATGCCTAACATGTTGAGTTGTACGCCTCCTCGGCGGAACGAACTGAAAAAGCCGGGACCTACCTGCAGCCCCAGTTCATAAACAAAAAGTACCAAGCCGAAACTTTCGGCATAATTCAGCATGTCGGGGTCGATGGAGAAACCCAAATGCCCGGCAAGAATCCCCGCGAAGAATACGCAAGTCACTCCAAGGGAAACACCGAACAGCTTGATTTTGCCAAGTCCCAGCCCCGCGGCGATGATGGCGGACAATATGACGACCGCTTGCAGGGCGCTATGCTCATAAAATAGATTATTCAACCATTCCATACCACAAAAGTAGGAAGAAAATATGGAATGAAGAAATAATCATCGCTTTATCTTTTTTCTAACCAGTCATCGATGAGCTTTCTTGCCAGACTCAGCTTCTTCGGAATTTCGGGGAGGTTGTCTTTGGTGTAGAATGCTCCGGCACTCAGTTCTTCGTCTTGCAGTTTGATGACGCCGCTTTCATAGTCGGCGGTGAAGCCTATCATGATGCCGCTGGGGTAGGGCCACGGCTGACTGGCAAAGTACTTCAGATTCTTGATGCGCAGCCCCGTTTCCTCCATCACTTCGCGGTGCACACACTCTTCCAGGGTTTCGCCGGCTTCCAGAAAGCCGGCTACCAGTCCGTAGAACGTGCCTCGGAAATTGCGGGCATGAACCAGCAGGATGCTGTCGCCTTTCGTGATGCGCACGATGATGGCCGGCGAGATATGCGGATAAAACTCCTGTCGGCACTCCGGACACTTTTTCCCGATGGCGGAAATGGGCGCGGTCGGTACGCCGCACGCCGGACAGAAGCGGGTGTTCCGGTCCCAGTTCAATATCTGGAATGCCTTGCCCGCTTTGTAGTATTCGTCAAACGGCAGGCTGTCGTACGAGGCGCGCAGTCCTATCATGATTCTCGCCGGAGCCTCTTCGCCCGATACTGGGGTGTGCAGGGCGTAAGTCTTGCAGGGCGTTCCCTCCATTTCGCCGATGGTGTGAACGGTGCTTCCTACGGGAATTTTCACGGGTGGTTTTGCGGCGGTGGGGATGTGATAGCCATCGGGTTGCTGTTCCATCAAAAGTTGGTCTTTGTAAAAGACGAACCATTTGTATTGTTCTTTTTCCATGATTCTTGAAATGTTTGTTATTCAAAATAGCCGGTTAGTCCGATATCATGCTCAACTGAATGCGTTTTCGTTCGCGGTCGATGCCGATAACCTTTACCTGTACGTGCTGGTGGATGCTTACCACCGTAGTGGGGTCGCTCACATATTTGCGGGCGAGTTGCGACACGTGTACCAACCCGTTTTCCTTGATGCCTACATCCACAAAGCAGCCGAAGTTGGTGATGTTGGTCACGATGCCGGGCAGTGTCATGCCGGGTTTCAGGTCGTCGATGGTCTTTACGCTGCGGTCAAACTCAAACATCCGGATTTGTTGGCGGGGGTCGCGCCCCGGCTTTTCCAGCTCGGTCAGGATGTCGGTCAGGGTGGGGAGACCTACCTTGTCATTCACATACTTTGTAATGTCTATTTTGCTTCGTAGGGTCTTGTCTTTCATCAAGTCTTCCACCGAGCACTTCATGTCCTTGGCGATATGTTCCACCACCGCATAACTTTCGGGGTGTACGGCGGAGTTGTCCAGCGGATTCTTGACGCCGGGAATGCGGAGGAAACCGGCGCATTGCTCAAATGCTTTGGCTCCCATGCGAGGAACTTTCATCAGTTCCTTGCGCGAGTTGAAAGGTCCGTGCTCGGCGCGATAGTCCACGATGTTTTGGGCGAGGGTAGGGCCGAGTCCCGACACATAAGTGAGCAGATGCCGGCTGGCGGTATTCACGTTCACGCCGACCAAGTTGACGCAGCTTTCCACCGTCTGATCCAGCGACTTCTTCAAGGCTGTCTGATCCACGTCGTGCTGATATTGACCTACACCGATTGATTTGGCGTCAATCTTTACCAACTCTGCCAGCGGGTCCATCAGGCGGCGACCGATGGACACGGCACCGCGGACGGTGACATCGTAGTCGGGAAATTCCTCGCGCGCCGTTTTGGAAGCGGAGTAGATGGAAGCGCCGTCCTCGCTCACTGCAAACACTTGCACTTTGCGGTCGTATTGCAGGTCGGTGACGAAGGTTTCCGTTTCGCGGCCGGCGGTGCCATTGCCGATGGAAATCGCTTCTATTTGGTATTGTTCCACCAGTTGGGTCAGTTTGCGGGCGGCGATGCCGTATTCGTTTTTGGGCGGATGCGGATAGATGGTTTCGTTGTGCAGCAAGTTGCCTTGCGCATCGAGGCACACCACCTTGCAGCCCGTGCGATACCCCGGGTCTATGCCCATCACCCTTTTCTGTCCGAGGGACGGTGCCAGCAGCAACTGTCGCAGATTGCCGGCAAACACACGAATCGCTTCTTCATCGGCTTTCTCCTTGCTGAGGGTGGCGAACTCGGTTTCTATCGAAGGTTTCAGCAGTCGCTTGTAAGCGTCGCGGACGGCTTCCCCGACATGTCGGCTGCATTCGCCTGTGCCTCGCACATACATCCGTTCCAGCCATTCGGTGGCGGTGTCGTCATCCGGCGTGATGTTCACTTTCAGCCAACCTTCGGCTTCTCCCCGGCGCATGGCCAGCAGTCGGTGCGAGGTGCATCGTTTCAGCGGTTCGCTGAAGTCAAAGTAATCCTTGAACTTGGCGGCTTCTTCCTCTTTTCCTTTCACCACCTTCGAGGTGATGACGGCCTGATGTCGGAATTGGTTGCGGAGTCGGTTGCGCGAGCGTTCGTCCTCGCTCACCTGTTCGGCGATGATGTCGCGGGCACCTTTCAGCGCATCCTCCTCGTCCTTGACTTCACCTTTTATAAAGGTACGCACGCGAACAGACAGATTCTTCTCCCGTTGCATCATCAAGATGGCAGCCAACGGCTCCAAACCTTTCTGTCGGGCAGTCTCGGCGCGGGTCTTCCGCTTAGGTTTATAGGGCAGGTAGATGTCCTCCAGTTCGGTGGCATCCCAACAAGCGTCGATGCGTTTCTTCAGTTCGGCGGTCAGCTTGTTTTGTTCTTCTATGGTTTTGAGGATTGTTTCCTTTCGTTTGGCTGTGTCGGTGAGCTTGTCATGTCGCTCTTTGATATTTCCGATTTGCACTTCATCCAGTCCGCCTGTCGCTTCCTTGCGGTAACGGCTGATGAAAGGAACGGTCGCTCCCTCTTCGAGGAGCGCCAGTGTATTTTCAACTTGACGCACGGCGATGTTCAGTGCCGTTGCAATCATGGGTGGAAATTGTTTCATATTTTTATCGGTTGGTTGTGAACCGCTATCATCTTCGGATTTTGGTTTCGTTACACAAATATAACGTAGTTTTTTTGAACGGCAAAACGGCGGGGATATTTTTGTATTCGTTATGGGGAAAAAATGTATGTCGTTTTTGAGGTTGGTTATTGTCGATTTGGGCGTGGATTTGGATTTTGAAACCGTGGGCGGAAACGGAAGTATGCTGATGGTTACAGCCGGTGGTACGGCTGTGTTTGTAGAATCGTAAACTCTTAGGAGAATTTAAAAAACGCCGCCGCATTTTTTTATTTTTGCGGCGGCGTTTTTTAATAGGAAACATATGGCACCCATGCCGGCAATCAAATTAGATGTGCGGAGTGCCTTAAAATTATCTACACATCATAGTATCTTTAAAAAGGCTTCACTCCCGTCACCTGTCTTTAACTTGTTGATAACCAGTTTTTCAGTGTGAAGGGAGAGTGAATAATCTCCTTTCACCCTTTCACTCCATTCACCAAGGCGTTTTACTTGCGACTGCTTCATCCGGTGCCGGGTTTCGTCGTAAAATGCCGCGATGGGTGACTTTCGGCAGTGCCCCACCGGGTGGGTGTGAAGGGGTGAAAGGAGATTATTCACTCTCCTTTCACACTGAGATATTGGTTATCAACGAGTTAAAGACAGGTGGCAGGAGTGAAGCCTTAATCTGTCATTCTAAAATACTGAGCCTGTTTAGACAGCCTTCCGGATGGGTATACCATGTTTTAGACGCTTGATTGTTTACACAAATAACTTTTTGTTGGAAAATATCTCTTCAAAATAGCAATTTTATTGGTTTGAGTTTATATCTTTGCGATTTTAATAGCTGAAACGACATGGGTGATGCAGTCCAAAAAATACCTTATGGAACGACTGATCGTCCATATAAAATCTTGTCTTCGTACACCCCCTCTTCGCATCCTTATACCGCCCCGGTCTTCCTTGACGGAAAGATGTTTATCACCCAACCCGGAGTAGAACAATACCATCCGTTGGATGAAACCCCGCTTTCTGTCGCTTTGGATACGGTAAAGCAGACTTATGAAGATTTTCCGATTACTTACAGCGTATTGACAGACAAAGAGAAAGATTCCGGCGATTTGCGCTTTGGACGTATTTATGACGGCCGGCGGTTTATTTACTCTTTTTATGTGGACGAAGATTTGGTGGTCGCTTCTGTAAACCATTCGGACGTAAAGATGGTCAAAGCGAAAAGCCAATACATTCAGGACGCTACCCAACCGCAGAAAATGGATGAAAACGGTCCTCGTTCCAATTTGGAAGTAGCTCGTTATGGCGATGTTGTTTATGACCCTTACAGAGACGTCTATTATCGTTTCGCCTATCCTCGCGTGGAACTGGATACGCACGTCAATTGGTGGGGAAAGTCTGTATATGGCAGAAAAAAGTTTTCTGTTCTTATATTGAACAAAGATTTCGAGGTGATAGGCGAAACGCTATTCCCGGAAAGCATCTATAATTCGTATGTATTCTTTATCCACAAAGATGGTTTGTATATCAGTCGCGACTACCAAATGAACTATGACCAGTCTGAAGATTTTATGACTTTTGAATTATTTGCATTGGAAACTAAGTAGAAGTTGCATCGAATCATGAGATAAATGACGTTGCATTGGCTGATGCTGAAGCATCTGAAGGATTTTCTTTACTACCCCTGTTTAACAAGAGAGCGGCTCTCCCGAAGGAAAGCCGCTCTGCTCATATTTGAAAAATCCGGATATTACATCAAGAATCCGAGGAGGATACCGGCGGCTACAGCCGAACCGATGACACCTGCCACATTCGGACCCATGGCGTGCATCAACAGATAGTTGGTCGGGTCGTATTCCAAACCGATAATCTGAGAGATACGGGCCGAGTCGGGGACGGCCGATACACCGGCATTACCGATAAGCGGATTGATGCGCTTGGCTTTCGGCAACACGAGGTTGAATATCTTCACGAAGAGTACGCCCGAAGCGGTGGCGATGGTGAATGACAAGGCACCCAGACCGAAGATGAGTATCGAATCGAATGTCAAGAACTCGGAAGCCTGTGTAGAGGCACCTACGGTCAAACCCAAAAGCATCGTGATGGTGTCAATCAGCGGACCGCGGGCGGTCTCGGCCAAACGGCGGGTTACACCGCTTTCCTTCAACAGGTTGCCGAAGAACAACATGCCCAACAAAGGCAGGCCGGAGGGAACCAAGAAGCAGGTGAGCAACAGACCGATGATGGGGAACATGACCTTTTCGGTGTGCGATACCACGCGAGGAGCCGGCATACGCATCACACGTTCTTTCTTCGTTGTGAGCAAACGCATGATAGGCGGCTGGATGACCGGAACCAAGGCCATGTAAGAGTAGGCCGATACGGCGATGGCACCCATGAGGTTCGGAGCCAACTTGGAAGAAAGGAAGATGGCGGTAGGACCATCGGCACCACCGATGATGCCGATAGCACCTGCCTGCATCGGGTCGAAGCCCAGTGCCAAGGCAATCATATAAGCACCGAAGATACCGAACTGGGCAGCAGCACCGATCAGCATCAGTTTCGGATTGGATATCAACGCCGAGAAGTCGGTCATGGCACCGATGCCCAAGAAGATGAGCGGCGGATACCAGCCCGAAGTCACCCCTTGATAGAGAATGTTCAATACAGATCCTTCTTCATAGATGCCGACTTGAAGTCCGGCTTCCATGTTGAAAGGAATGTTGCCAATCAGCATACCGAAGCCGATAGGAATCAGCAGCATCGGTTCAAACTCTTTGGCTACAGCCAGATAGATGAAGAATAAACCTACCAGAATCATGATAAGGTGTCCTGTCGTTGCATTGGCAAAACCCGTATATGTCCAGAAGTCGGCCAGGTTATTCCCGATAAAATTAATAAATTCGCCCATACTATTCAATGATTACGAGGTCAGTACCTTCCAAAACGGATTCTCCCTTGCTGACAAGGATGGAGGTTATCTTTCCGTCTTTGTCGGCGTTGATGCTGTTTTCCATCTTCATGGCTTCGAGGATGATGACCGTCTGGCCCTTCTTCACGGTGTCGCCTTCTTTCACCTTGATGTCGAGGATAACACCCGGCAACGGTGACTTCACGCCGCTCTTGGCCGCGGCGGCAGGCTTGGCGGGAGCAGCGGCAGCCGGCTTGACGGCCGGACGGGCTACGGGCTTCACCGCTACGGGAGCGGCTTTCGGCTTCTTTTCCATTTCTACGTTGTAGTGAGTGCCATTTACCTCTACGTGGGCAATGTTGTCTTCAATGTCGCCAATGACTACGTTATAAAGGTTGCCATTGATTTTATATTTATATTCTTTCATTCTTTTATCTTTTAAATAGGGTGATAGACTTTATTTCTTGGGAGTTTCGCGCAGGGTGTAAATCTTCGAACTCCACGGTGAGTAGCTGCGCTTTACGCGGGTGATGGTAAGCACGGTGTCTTCCACATCGTGTACATCGCTCTGCATTTCGTGCATAGCCAACGCGATGGCCGCAAAGACTTCGCCCGGAGCTTCGCCCAGTTTCTTTTCCTTGGCTTCTTCCTTGCAAGTGATGTCCTTGCTCTTCATGGCGTTCTTGCGGAATACGCTCACGGCGGCCTTGCCGATGAAACGGAAGCAGATGTAGAGCAGCAGCAAGCCGAAGAATACCACTCCCATGGCGGTGATGGCCATGCCGATGCCTACGCCGTCGTGCAGCTGGAACTTTTCCATCTTGGGATTACCGTTCTGCGTCTGGTTGTTGGTACTCGGAGTTACATACTTGTTTTCGCTGCCGCCTTTCACTTCCCATTCGGCGGACGCGTCGTTTACGCGGGCATACGACTGATCGGCCTGCAAGGTGTTGGCCGGAACAACCACTTGGTCTACCAGCTTCTTGCCGGAATCATACAAGCCTACCCACGTGTCGGTGCCTCCTTCCAGTACGAAGTTGGTGTGGAATGTTCCGCGGTTGGGTTGTCCGTCGGCCCAGAAGAGGGCGTGTTGGCGAGGCTTCACGATGGTCAGCACGTCGCCTTTCGGAATAAAATAAGAGGCCGTATCGCCGGGGTGGTTGCTCACCTTGAGGTAGTAACCCGCCAGATTGGCACTGCTATACGATTTGTTGAACACTTCAATCCAGGCACTTTGAACGCCGTAGTCGTCTTGAAAATTCGTTTGGTTTTCAATCAGCACTTCGTTCAGAATCAGCTTGGTGTTCACTTCTTTTTCTCCGCAAGAAGCCAACCCCAGCATCATCGCCATAGACAGAAGCCATCCGGTTTTTTTCTTATTCATAATCGTTCTTGTTTTTAGGGGGATGATTACAAAGGAATGTTACCATGCTTCTTGGCAGGGTTGGTCAGTTTCTTGGTCTGCAACTGCTGCAAGGCGCGGATGATGCGGAAGCGGGTGTTGCGAGGTTCGATGACATCGTCAATGTAGCCATACTTGGCGGCATTGTACGGGTTGGCGAACAACTTGGTGTATTCGGCTTCCTTTTCGGCGAGGAATGCGGCCGGATCGGCTTGTTCCTTGGCTTCGCGTGCGTACAATACTTCTACGGCACCGGCACCGCCCATCACGGCGATTTCGGCTGTCGGCCATGCGTAGTTCATGTCGCCGCGGAGCTGCTTACAGCTCATCACGATGTGTGAACCGCCGTATGACTTGCGGAGTGTAACGGTTACTTTGGGCACGGTAGCTTCGCCGTAAGCGTAGAGCAACTTGGCACCGTGGAGGATGACGCCGTTGTATTCCTGTCCCGTACCCGGAAGGAATCCCGGTACGTCTACCAATGAAACAATGGGGATATTGAACGCGTCGCAGAAACGTACGAAACGGGCACCTTTCCGGGAAGCGTTGCTGTCCAATACACCTGCCAGAAACTTCGGCTGGTTGGCGACGATACCTACAGACTGGCCGTTGAAGCGTGCGAAGCCGATGATGATATTCTTGGCATAGTCTTTCTGTACTTCGAGGAACTCGCCGTTGTCCACGATGGCACCAATCACTTCGTACATGTCGTAAGGCTTGTTGGGGCTGTCGGGGATGATTTCGTTGAGCGAATCTTCCAGTCGGTCAATCGGGTCGGTGCAGTCCAGGTATGGAGCTTCTTCGAGGTTGTTCTGCGGAATATAGCTGAGGAGCTTGCGGATGAGGGCGAGGGCTTCTTCTTCGGTCTGCGCCGTGAAGTGGGTTACACCGCTCTTGGTCGAGTGAACGCTGGCGCCGCCAAGGTTTTCTTGCGATACATCTTCGCCGGTTACGGTCTTTACCACCTTCGGACCGGTGAGGAACATGTATGAGGTGCCTTCCATCATGAGGGTGAAGTCGGTCAGAGCCGGAGAATACACGGCACCGCCCGCACAGGGACCGAAAATTCCCGAAATCTGCGGAATCACACCCGACGCGAGAATGTTGCGCTGGAAGATTTCCGCATAGCCGGCAAGGGCGTTGATGCCTTCCTGAATACGTGCGCCGCCCGAGTCGTTGATGCCGATGCAGGGAGCACCCATCTTCATGGCCTGATCCATGACCTTGCAAATTTTTTGCGACATGGTTTCCGACAGCGAGCCGGCGGAAACGGTGAAGTCTTGGGCGAAGATGTAAACCAAACGGCCGTCGATAGTACCGCAACCGGTCACTACGCCGTCACCCGGATAATGCTTTTTCTCCATGCCGAAGTTGGTACATCTGTGTTCTACAAACATGTCCATTTCTTCAAAGCTGCCTTCGTCCAACAGCATGGCGATGCGTTCGCGGGCTGTGTATTTACCCTTATCGTGTTGCTTGGCGATAGCCTTTTCACCACCGCCCAAACGTGCTGCTGCTCTGCGGTCGATGAGTTCTTTTATTTTTTCAAGTTGATTGCTCATTTTGATTACTGGTTTATGATGGTTGATTTTTTGCTTTTCCCGTCATTCGGACAACCCGCCGGGAAGAGGTGTCCGAAGGCGGAGGCTTGTTCTTATTTATTCGGATTTTCGCAAAGTTCGGTCAGTACACCGAGGGTTGATTTCGGATGAAGGAAAGCGATGCTTAATCCTTCGGCACCCTTGCGCAGCGCTTTGTCGATGAGCCGGATGCCTGTTCCTTCGGCCTCGGTCAATGCGTTGGCCACTCCGTCTTCTACCGCGAAAGCCAAATGGTGCATGCCGCCGTTGCCGTTGTTCTTTTCGATAAACTTGGCGATGGTGCTTTCGGGACAGGTCGGTTCGAGGAGCTCAATCTTTACGTCGCCCACTTTCAGGAAAGCGGTTCTCACTTTCTGGTCTTCTACTGTTTCAATGTTGTAGCACTTCAAGCCCAACACGTTTTCGTAATAGGGGAGAGCTTCTTCGATGCTCTTCACAGCGATACCTAAATGTTCGATGTGCGAAATTTTCATAATTGTATAATTTTGATGAGTTCTACATGTTGTCACTCAACTTTATTGAGTGGTACAAAGTAAGCAAATTCCATTAAAATAAAGAAATATTTCTTCCATTATCTTTTATTTTATTTTTCATTTTTGCATTGTTGGCGACAAAATCGAGAAGCGCATCCCCGTCACCCTTCTTTGGTCTGTCACCGCTTTTCCCTCGTCTTGTCGGTTACGGTCAGACTGCTTTCAGAACTTTGTAAGAGTAGTCAGAACAAGCGATTAAAGTAGTCAGGGAGGGAAATGAGACTGCTTTCGAAGCCTAGAAGCCGTAGCCATGATATAAAAATAAACTTTTTTGTTGAGCGTTTCATAGACTAATCGTATATTTGTAGGGAAATCCCAAAAACAGGAATAGAACAATGAAACATTTCAGTGATTTGATAAAGAACCGGCGGAGTATGCGTAAGTTCACTTCGCAGGAATTGACTCAGGACGAAGTGGTGGGCTTGATGAAGGCTGCTTTGATGTCGCCTTCGTCCAAACGGAAAAACCCTTGGCAGTTTGTGGTGGTGGATGATAAAGAAACCTTGTGCAGGCTCTCGCGAAGCAAGGCGATGGCTTCGTCTTTTCTGGCGGAGGCCGCCTTGGGCATCGTGGTGCTGGCCGATCCGTTGGAGAGTGACGTATGGATAGAGGATGCGGCGATTGCTACGCTCATGATTCAGTTTCAGGCCGAAGATTTAGGCTTGGGCAGTTGCTGGATTCAGATTCGCGAACGGCAAACCGCCGATGGCGTCCCGTCCGATGAATATGTGCGCGAGGTACTCGATATCCCTTTTCAGCTTCAGGTGTTGAGCATCGTGGCTGTCGGTCATAAGGGGATGGAACGAAAACCGTTTGACGAGGAGCATCTGCAGTGGGAAAAGGTACACCTTAATAAATACGGAACGCAAGAATGAGGATCGTATTGATTGGAGCCGGTAATGTCGCAACACACTTGGCACTCGCTTTACAGAAAGCGGGAAACGAAGTGGTGCAGGTCTTTAGCCGGACGGAAGAGTCGGCTTTGCGGTTGGCGGGCAGGTTGGGGGCGTCGTTTACGACTTCGGTCGATGCGCTCTGTACCGATGCCGACCTCTATGTGGCGGCTGTTAAGGATGTCGCGCTTCCCGAATTGATTCCCGCGATAGTGAAGGGGAGAGAGGACGCTCTTTTTGTCCACACGGCTGGTAGCCTGCCGATGAGTCTTTGGAAGGGGTATGCCCGCCGTTACGGGGTGCTTTACCCCATGCAGACTTTCAGTAAAGCCCGTGCCGTCGATTTTTCCACCGTGTCGTTTTTCGTTGAAGCTCTCGATGGCGGGGATTTGGAGGTGTTGAAGGCTTTGGCGCGATCTCTGAGTCCGAAGGTGTACGAAGCCACTTCCGAACAGCGGATGTATCTGCATGTGGCTGCTGTCTTTGCCTGCAATTTCACGAACCACATGTATGCCTTGAGTGCCCGTCTGCTGGAGTCGAAGGGCTTGCCTTTCGAGGCGATGCTTCCGCTGATAGACGAAACGGCTCGCAAGGTACACGAACTTTCTCCTGCTCAGGCGCAGACGGGTCCTGCCGTTCGTCGCGACACCAATGTCATGTGCAAGCATTCGGACATGCTGGCAGACGATCCGCAACTGCGGGAACTCTATGAAAAGATAAGTAAAAGCATTTATGGTTGATTATTTTATATATCGATGATAAACTACGATTTAAAAAAGGTAAAGGCCGTCATGTTCGATGTGGACGGCGTATTGAGTAGCGAAACCATTTCGCTTTATCCCGGAGGCGAGCCGATGCGTTCCGTCAACATCAAGGACGGCTATGCGCTTCAGTTTGCCGTGAAGTGCGGTCTGTTGGTGGCCATCATTACCGGCGGGAAGACTGAAGCCGTTCGCAAGCGTTACGAAGGATTGGGTATTCGCGAAGTGTGCCTCGGCGCTTCGGTTAAAATCAAGGAGTACGAACGTCTGAAAGAGGTCTATGGCTTGAAAGACGAGGAAATCCTTTATATGGGAGATGATATTCCCGACTATGAGGTGATGCGGAAGTGTGGATGTCCTTGTTGTCCGGCCGATGCCGCTCCCGAAATTAAGGAAATATCTCTTTACATTTCGCATCGCGACGGCGGTTACGGTTGCGGTCGAGATGTGGTGGAACAAGTGCTTCGTGCGCAAGGTAAATGGATGTCGGACTCAAAAGCTTTCGGTTGGTGATATGTTGAAAAATTTAAACAAATACAAAGTGGTGCTGGCTTCCAATTCGCCGCGCCGCAAAGAATTGCTTTCGGGACTTGGCATCCGTTACGAAGTAAAAACTCTGCCCGGTATCGACGAGTCTTATCCCGATGGATTGGCAGGAGCCGACATCCCGGTCTACATAGCCCGCGAAAAGGCGGCCGCCTATCAAGCGTTGATGCAGGAAGATGAACTGATTATCACTGCCGACACCATTGTTTGGCTGGGTGGCGAGGTGATGGGCAAACCTAAGGACGAAGCTGATGCGCGGCGTATGTTGCGTGCGTTGTCCGGACAGACGCATCAGGTCATTACCGGTGTATGCCTGACGACCTCTTACAGCCAAAAAGCCTTCTCCACCGTGACGGATGTTACTTTTGCGGCCTTGTCCGAGGAAGAAATCGCGTACTATGTGGAACGCTATCGTCCGATGGACAAGGCGGGCTCGTATGGCATCCAAGAGTGGATTGGCTTTGTGGGAGTGGAGAGCATTGCCGGCAGTTACTTCAATGTTATGGGGCTTCCCATTCAGCGGCTTTACACGGAATTGAAAAAGCTGTAGCTTTACTCTTCCGATTTATCCTTGTGGATGCTTCGCCATATCCAGGCATCCACCGAGTAACGGCCCGGACCGGTGATGTACATCATCAGGAACAGGTAAAAATAGATGAACGCCAGTTCGCCTTCGGCTAAGTTCCCGTTGTGAATGCAGAAGAAGGCGACGGTCATCACCGCCAACATGGGGAGCATGACAAGGCGGTAGAGCAGTCCCGCAATGAAGCCGATGGAACATACCAACTCACCGAAAATGGCCAAGAGCAGCGACATTCCGTGTCCCACTCCCAGCGGGTCGGGGAAGGAGAAAGACAGCGAGGTGTAATTGACGAGTTTGGCGATGCCGTGGCTCATCATCAGCACGCCGAAGAAGATGCGGAGCGCCAGCAGAAAGAGGGAATATCCTCTTGATTCAATAGGTCTGGGAAACAGGAAATTTTTCATACTTCAGTCTTTTGTTTATGGTTAGAGAGATAACAATTCCGGTGTGAAAAGGTTTGTTTATCCGAATAGTATTTGAATTTGCTAAAATAGTGTCATTCCTTCTCCGGCTAAATGCTACCTTTGCAGGCATAAATAGAATAGCTATGAAACACATTTTATCTTTTCTTTTCTGCTTGTGGGCATGGATGCCTGCAGTGGATGCACAATCTCTGCGCGAACGCATATTGTTTGACGAAGGGTGGTGGTTCGCTTTCGGCGATGCCTCCAATCCGGCCAAGGATTTTGGTTGCGGTACCGAGTATTTCAATTACCTGACCAAGGCGGCTTCCATTCACAATGAAGGTCCGTATTCTCCTAAATTTGACGCCGTTAAATGGGGTGTCGAATGGAAAGCGGTGAAGTTGCCTCACGACTGGGTGGTGGATTTGCCTTATGCCGAAGCAGCCAGCCATAGTCACGGGTACAAGACGGTGGGGTCTAAATATCCCGAAACCAGTGTAGGCTGGTATCGCAAGACTTTTACGATTCCTGCCGAAGACTTCGGAAAGCACATTTATTTACAGTTTGACGGCATCTTCCGCGATGCTCGCGTATGGGTGAATGGATTCTATTTGGGACATGAACCCAGCGGCTATGCGGCGCAAATCTACGACCTGTCCGAATATCTGAATTATGATGCCGAAAATGTGGTGACTGTCCGGGCCGACGCGACCTTGGAAGAGGGTTGGTTTTACGAAGGTGCAGGCATTTATCGTCACGTGTGGCTTAACAAGGTGGCTCCCGTTCATGTGGCACCTTTCGGAACGTTTGTGTATGCAGACCTTTCGGTCCCTTTTACACAGGCCGAGTTGCATGTCGAAGCTACGGTACGGAATCAAGGATTGACGACTTCGGGTGTCACGCTCTGTCATGTCTTGTTGGATGCGGAAGGTCGGGAAGTAACCCGATGCGAGGCGCAAGGACAAGAAATCCGTCCCAAGTCCAACCTGTGCACGCATGCGCAGATGACGGTGAAGAATCCTCGTTTATGGGACACGGAACATCCTTATATATATAAGGTAAGAACCGAACTGCGACAGGATGGAAAAACGGTGGATGTATATGAGACTCCGGTAGGTATCCGCCACATCGGGTTCGATGCCGATCGCGGCTTTCTGCTGAACGGACGGCAAGTGAAACTGAAAGGAGTGAACATGCACCAAGATCATGCCGGGGTAGGGACGGGCATTCCCGATGCGTTGCAAGTCTATCGGCTGAAAGAACTTAAGAAAATGGGCTGCAACGCTTATCGTTCCAGTCACAACCCCATGACTCCCGAAATGCTTGACGCTTGCGATAGTTTAGGCATCCTTGTGGTGGAAGAAAACCGCCTGACCGGAGTGAACGAAGAGCATATTCGCCTTTTGCGGCGCATGATAGAGCGCGACCGTAATCACCCGAGTGTGATTCTTTGGAGTGTGGGGAACGAAGAATGGGGAATAGAATGGAAGGATAACGGAACATGGATAGCCGCCTCCATGCGTGAGTATTGTCATCGTTTTGATCCTACTCGCGAAATGTGTGTGGCAAGCAGTGGTGGTCCTCACATACTGATTCCCGCCGATGTTGCAGGATATAATTATATTTTGCAACATCCGGTAGAGAAGCATCGGGCGGATTATCCGCGGCGCAAGGCCATCGGTTCGGAGGAAACCAGCGGATGCGGCACACGAGGCATTTACTTTGATGATCCTGAAAAGGGGCTGATGGTTGCGCACAATCGGAAAGTGCATGGCCCGGACAGCCTTTATAATTGCATCGAAAGAGGTTGGAAGTTTTACGATGAACGTCCGTGGTTGGGTGGCTTGTTCTATTGGGCCGGTTTTGACTATCGAGGCGAGCCGAACCCCATGAAATATCCTGCGACCGGCTCTCAATTCGGCATTCTCGACTATTGTGGATTTCCCAAGGATGAGGCTTATTATCTCAAGGCTTGGTGGACGGACGAACCGGTGCTTCACCTGCTCCCTCACTGGAATCTTCAAGGACACGAGGGTGATACGGTGAATGTATGGGCATACAGCAATTGCGAGGAAGTGGAACTGATAGTAAACGGGCGGAACATGGGACGGAAAGTCATGCCGAAGAACGGACATTTGGAATGGAAAGCGGTCTACCGGCCGGGCAAAGTAAAGGCGATTGGCTACAAGGACGGTAAGAAAGTGTTGAGCCGAACGGTGGAGACGACGGGTGAGCCTGTCGCCATCCGACTGACGGCCGACCGTTCCGAACTTCGTGCCGACAATCAGGATGTGGCGGTTGTTCGTGTTGAATTGCGGGATAAGAAAGGACGGTTCGTCCCTACAGCTTGTCGGAATTTGATGTTGAAGGTGGATGGTCCTGTCCGTATCTTGGGAGTAGGCAATGGAGCCCCGTCCTATCAGGCAAGTGAACGACCATCGGATAGCGAGAGCCGCGTTTATCAGGTTAAGTCGTTCAATGGCTTGGCGCAGGTGTTACTTCAAAGCACCCGTGAGTCGGGCAAAGCTACTTTGACCGTTGAGGATGCGGACGGGCATACGGCTACGCTCTTTATAACTTCTTTGTAAATGATTGAGAATATTTATCGGTTTTATGTTGGAAAACATATTCTTTTTTGCTTTATTCTATTAAAAAAGCACTACTTTTGTGATGATTTGTAAATAAGACAAAAAATAATAGTCATAAACGAATAAAAAGATAAATACATGAAACACTTATTGTTCTTAGGAAATATCGGAACCGGAGAAATTGTACTCATTGCGCTGGTCGTTTTATTGTTGTGGGGAGGCAAGAAGATTCCCGAACTGATGAAGGGATTGGGCAAAGGCGTGAAAAGTTTCAAGGATGGTATGCGTGAAATCGAAAAGGATATTGAAGACGACGAAACATCCAAATCCGATAAATAACCGAACAATCATTAACCCTTAAATAATACAAAATGGGAAAAGAAATGTCTAGAAGATCGTTCCTTAAAGCCGGAACGGCGGCTGCCATCGGTTTATCCATGACTCCGGGCAGTGTATTCGCAGGCGTAGATGCGAAGAAGAAAAAGGTAAAAGAAGGTAAATTGAAAATTTTAGGTGTAGGTATCGGCGGACGTGGTGCCGCTGTGCTCCGCGGCTTGGAAACAGAAGAAATTATCGGTTTGTGCGATGTCGATTGGAAGTATGCCGACCCTGTTTTCAAACGCTATCCGAATGCAAAGAAATACAATGACTATAAGGTGATGTTCGCCGAATTGTTAGATCAGTGTGACGCGGTGGTTTGTGCCACGGCCGACCATACACATGCCATCATTTGTGCCGAAGCTATCGCTGCCGGAAAGCATGTCTATTGCGAAAAACCTCTGACGCATACCGTTTACGAGTCACGCTTGCTTACCAAATTGGCCGCCAAGCACAAGGTGGCTACTCAAATGGGTAATCAGGGTGCTTCCGGTGAAGGCGTACGTCGGGCTTGTAATTGGATTTGGAACGGCGAAATCGGCGAAATCACCAAGGTGGAGGCTTTCACCGACCGACCTATTTGGCCGCAAGGTTTGGAGCGACCTGCCGAAACGCCGGCTGTGCCGTCCACTTTAAATTGGGACGCATTTATCGGTCCGGCTCCGATGCGTCCTTACAATCCTATTTATACTCCGTGGAACTTCCGTGGCTGGTGGGATTTCGGTACAGGTGCGTTGGGGGATATGGCTTGCCATATTTTGCATCCGGTCTTTAAGGCGTTGAAGTTGGGCTACCCCACCAAGATTCAAGGTTCTTCCACTTTGCTGCTGACTGAGTCTTGTCCGAACGCACAGGTGGTGAAGTTTACCTTCCCGGCACGCGACAATATGCCGAAGGTTGCGATGCCCGAAGTGGAAGTTTATTGGTACGACGGCGGCTTGAAGCCCGAACGTCCTGCCGGTTTGCCTGCCGGTGTAGACTTGAATGTACAGGGGGGTGCCGTGATTTTCCACGGAACCAAGGATACACTGATTTGCGGTTGCTACGGTGCGGAACCGTATTTGCTCTCCGGTCGTAAGCCCGAAGTTCCCAACTTGTGTCGCGAGGTGACTTTGTCGCACCAGCAAGACTGGGTACGTGCCTGTAAGGAAGCGCCCGAAGTCCGTGTGCCGAGTGCATCCGACTTTTCAGAAGCCGGTCCGTTCAATGAAATGGTGGTAATGGGTGTCGTGGCTGTTCGTCTGCAAGGCTTGAATCAGGAACTGCATTGGGACGGCGAAAAAATGGAATTCACCAACATTCCGGCCGATGCGACCATTCGCACCGTTATCAAGGACGGCTTCAGTATCAAGGACGGTCATCCCACTTTCAACAAGACTTGGACAGAACCCGTCAATGCGCGCGAGTTTGCCGCCGATTTGATTAAGCACAAATACCGCACCGGTTGGGAACTCCCCGCCATGCCGGAATGATAAAAGAAATAAAAACTTTTTATGTAATAATAAAACAATGAAAAAGAAAACATACGTAGCTGCCGTGGTTTTGGCTTTGGGCTTGGCGGCATGTGGCGGAAGCCAGAAAAAGCAGAATGCAGAAGCAGTGGAAGAAACTCCGGCTTATACCGTGGTGGAAAACCCACAGGTGGATCTCAGTCAATATAAAGTGGACAAGGATGGTTACATCGTGCTGTTCGATGGAACTTCACTCGATGGATGGAGAGGATACGGCAAGGATAAATTACCCGGTCGTTGGGTGTTGGAAGACGGTTGTTTGAAGTTCTGCGGCACCGGTGACGGTGAAGGCCAGCGCAACGATGGCGGCGACATCATCTTCGCTCACAAGTTCAAGAATTTTGAACTCTTGTTCGACTGGAAGGTTTCTAAGGGTGGTAACTCCGGTTGTTTCTACTTGGCTCAAGAAGTGACTACCGAAAAGGATGGTAAAACCAACTACGAACCCATTTACATCTCTTCACCGGAATATCAGTTGCTCGACAATGCCAACCATCCCGATGCGAAGTTGGGTAAGGACAATAATCGTCAGTCGGCTTCTTTGTACGATATGATTCCCGCCGTGCCCCAGAACCAGAAGCCTTACGGTGAATGGAACGAAGGTAAGATAATGGTTTACAAAGGCACTGTGGTTCATGGTCAGAACGGTGAAAACGTGTTGGAATATCACTTGTGGACACCGCAATGGACGGATATGCTTCAAGCCAGCAAGTTCAGTCAGGCCAAGTGGCCGTTGGCATTCGAACTTTTGAATAACTGCGGCGGTGAAAACCACGAAGGTTACATCGGTTTCCAAGATCATGGTGACGATGTTTGGATTCGCAATGTCCGTATCAAGGTGATGGATTAAGCCGATGAAAAAAATTGTTTATACAATGGTAGCCGGTGCCGCATTGGCATTGGCTGCTTGTACTCCCTCTCAAACCAAAGAAATGACTTCACCGAAGAAGGACATCGGGCTTCAGTTGTATTCCATCCGTCAGTTGATTGGCAGCCCGGAAAAGTTTGCCTCCAATCAGGAACAGATTCTTTCCGGATTGGCTCGGATGGGATATACCACCGTTGAGACGGCCAGTTATGCGGACGGAAAGATTTACGGTATGGCTCCCGAAGACTTCAAGGCATGTGTGGAAAAGGCCGGACTGAAAGCTCTCTCTACACACACCACTCGCGGTTTGTCGGAGGAAGAGTTGAAAGCCGGACAGCCTTCGGAAGAAACCATGAAGTGGTGGGACGAATGTATCGCGGCTCATAAGGCTGCGGGTATGGAGTATATTGTCACTCCATCGCAGTCCGTCCCCGAAACGGTGAAGGATTTGCAGACTTGGTGCGATTATCACAACGCTATCGGACGGAAATGTGCCGAAGCGGGCTTGAAGTATGGTTATCACAATCATTCGCACGAGTTCCGTAAGGTGGAAGAACGGGAAGTGATGCTTGACTATATGCTTGCGCATACCAATCCGCAACATGTATTCTTCGAGATGGACGTTTACTGGACAGTGATGGGAAAAGCCAGCCCCGTTGCCTATTTCAAAAAGTATCCGGGTCGCTTCAAGCTGTTGCACATCAAGGATCAGAAGGAGATAGGCCAAAGCGGTATGGTGGGTTTCGATGCCATCTTCAACCATGCTGAAATCGCCGGTGTGGAACACATCGTGGTAGAGGCTGAAGCCTATGAACATGAAGACATGATGGAAGGAGTGCGTGCCTGTGCGGACTATCTGTTGAAGGCCGACTTCGTAAAAACCGGTTATAGTAAATAAGTATTAAGTAAATAGGAGATGTCCCTGCACAAGGAATGGGTGGGGACATCTCTTGTGTATAAATAAAAGAAATGGAAAAGGAAACGAAAGCGCAGCCCGAAGTGCTGCATAGTGAGGAAGAATTGACTTTTTGGGATCATTTGGAAGTTTTGCGATGGGCATTGGTGCGTATTGCTGGCGTGTTGGCGGTGGCAACGGTGTTTACCTTTATGGCGATGCCTTACATCTTTGACCGATACATTCTTGCCCCTACCACGGGCGACTTCTTTGTTTACCGTTGGTTGGAGGCAGTCAGTGGAGGCTTGTTCAACTTCTCCGATGATTTCGCCATCCAGATAATCAACATCAATGTGGCGTCCCAGTTCTTTACACACATCAGCACTTCCATATCCTTGGCGTTGGTCGTAGCCTTTCCTTATGTTATCTATGAAATATGGAAATTCATTCGTCCCGCTTTGTTCGATCACGAAGTGAAGCATGTGCGATTTGCTTTCGTCGGTGGCACGTTGATGTTTTATTTGGGGTGTATGGTGGCTTATCTTTTGGTCTTTCCTTTTTGCTTCCGTTTCTTGACCGAGTATGAACTGAGTGCCTCCATCCTTAATCAGATTGACCTTTCGTCTTACATCGGCAATTTCATCATGATGATTATGGTGATGGGAATTGTTTTCGAAATGCCTTTGTTGGCATGGATTCTCTCTATCTTAGGGTTGATTAATAAGTCTTTCCTTCGTCAGTACAAGTCTTATGCGGTGGTCGGTCTCATGGTGCTTTCGGCGGTCATCACCCCTTCCGGCGACCCGTTCACCATGCTGTTGGTAGCTATTCCGCTCTATTTGCTGTATGAAATGTCCATCTTGGTGGTCAAGGAGTAATCGGTGAAGTGTTCATTCAAAAGACAAAAGGGTACAAAGCCTATTTTTAATGCGACAAAATATAAAAAGAAAATCCCTATAACTCATCGAGCTACAGGGATTTTTTATTGCGATTAAGTATTGATTACTTATTCAAAGCAGTAGCAACGTCTACGGCGCAAGCTACTGTACAACCTACCATCGGGTTGTTGCCGATGCCCAAGAAGCTCATCATTTCTACGTGAACAGGTACTTGATGAACAACCGGCAAACTGATCGTCGGAGTGCATACGACCCATAGTTTTTATTTGATGTGTTCGGAATAAGTCGCATGATTATTGCCTATTCTCCATTTCTCTTATAAACTCATCAACAACATATAAATCACCATACAGATAGAGTCCGGTTGATTTATCATGTAAGTTGGCACATGTTTGGCTCATATAGAACAGTTTTAGTGCTTTAACACTATTGATATTAAGCTGTTCTGCCAAGAGAATACTGATGGCACCAATTCTATTGCTCATTATGATTTCCTGAATGACCGGTGACTTGGTAGGATTATTATAATTCTTCTGTTCCATCATAAGTGAGATACTTGTTTACGAGTTCTTGGTTGAGCATACATATTTGATTGTTGGGTTGGTGTTTCGCCAGTTCTCTCAATGCAGAACCGAAATCTATCAATCCGGCAATATATAAATTGATTGTATCAATAACACGGTCATTTGCTACACCGCCTTCTACATAATCATAATCCTTTGCTAAGTTTTGTCCTGTACGATTGCCAACGATAAATTCAAGCCATTCTTTATCGTATGCCTTAAAAATTTTACATTTGGCTTCTCTCAAAATGCTATCTCTATCCAGTTTATATCGGTTTAGCACGGCAGGCATATTTCTGTTTCCAGCCATGCTGTTTGCCCATGTGATTGCTTGTTTACGTAAACTGGTAATGTAGAAACCTTGGCCGAAATCCAGATTCTTTCGTCCAAGTTTGCAAATAGGGCTTTCTATTTTTTCTGTACCTCCGTGATATACTACAATTGTATTCATAATCTATTTTCCCAGTTGTTTAAACATTCAATGATACGTTCTGCCAGAACTTCACGGCTTTCGCTATGGAGAGGTTCGTAATTAGGTATGATATAATTTTCAATCAAACCAACACGTTCCATTCGTTGGAATATCTCATTGTAAGTTGTGTTCAGTTGTCTTGCAGTTGTTTCAATGCAAGTGGCTACAAACGACATTACAATTTGCTCTTTCGATATTTTTCTGATTTCTTCCATAAATGGGTATTTCCAATTAAACAGCGATTTCGCACTTCATGATTGAATTTTTATTCTATGCAAAATTAGTGATTTCTTGTATAAAATACAACCATAACAAGAAAAAACAGGTAAGTGTTTAGGTTGTTGTTAAACAGTCGTTCTATGTACTGAAGTATTTTAGATGACGGTTTAATACAAAAATGAAAAAAGAAAATCCCCGTAACTCATCGAGCTACAGGGATTTTTTATTGCGGTTAAGTATTGATTACTTATTCAAAGCTGTAGCAACGTCTACGGCGCAAGCAACTGTACATCCTACCATCGGGTTGTTACCGATACCGAGGAAGCCCATCATTTCTACGTGAGCAGGAACTGATGAAGAACCAGCGAACTGAGCATCTGAGTGCATACGGCCCATAGTGTCTGTCATACCGTAAGAAGCAGGACCGGCAGCCATGTTGTCCGGGTGAAGAGTACGACCTGTACCGCCACCTGAAGCTACTGAGAAGTATGGCTTACCAGCCAATACGCGTTCCTTCTTGTAAGTACCGGCAACCGGGTGTTGGAAGCGAGTAGGGTTGGTAGAGTTACCTGTGATGGATACGTCTACGCCTTCTTTCCACATGATGGCTACACCTTCGCGAACATCGTCTGCACCATAGCAGTTTACCTTTGCACGGGGACCGTCAGAGTAAGCGATGCGTTGTACTTCTTTCAATTCGCCTGTATAATAGTCGAACTGAGTCTGTACGTAAGTAAAGCCGTTGATACGTGAAATAATCTGAGCGGCGTCCTTGCCCAAACCGTTCAAGATAACGCGAAGCGGTTCCTTGCGCACCTTGTCGGCCTTAGCGGCAATCTTGATGGCACCTTCGGCTGCTGCGAATGATTCGTGACCTGCCAAGAATGCGAAACACTTTGTTTCTTCGCGGAGCAACATTGCTGCGAGGTTACCGTGTCCGAGACCTACTTTACGGTCATCGGCTACAGAACCCGGGATGCAGAATGCCTGCAAGCCGATACCGATGGCTTCGGCAGCTTCGGCAGCTGTCTTCACGCCCTTCTTGATAGCGATGGCGCAACCTACCACGTAAGCCCATTTGGCGTTTTCAAAGCAAATAGGCTGAGTTTCTTCACATGCCAAATAAGGATCCAAACCATATTGGTCGCAGATAGCGTTAGCTTCTTCGATGTCTTTAATACCGTTTTCGTTCAATGCAGCGAGAATCTGCTTGATACGACGGTCTTGGCTTTCGAATTTTACTTCTCTAATCATAGTTTTTTCCTCCTTATATTATTCGTGACGTGGATCAATATGTTTAACTGCACCCTGTTCGGCTGTGAAGCGTCCGTAAGTACCTGTTACTTTCTTCAAAGCTTCGTTAGCGTCTGTACCCTTCTTGATTTCGTCCATGAATTTACCCAGGTGAACGAACTCATAACCGCAAATCTGGTCATCCTTGTCAAGAGCCACTCGCTTGATGTAGCCTTCGGCCATTTCCAAGTAACGGGGACCCTTGGCCAATGTGCCATACAGAGTACCTACCTGACTGCGAAGACCCTTACCCAAGTCTTCCAAACCGGCACCGATAACCAAGCCGCCTTCTGAGAAAGCAGACTGAGTACGACCGTAAACAATTTGCAGGAACAATTCGCGCATGGCTGTATTGATAGCGTCGCACACCAAGTCGGTGTTCAATGCTTCCAAGATAGTTTTGCCCGGGAGGATTTCTGAAGCCATGGCTGCAGAGTGAGTCATACCTGAGCAACCGATTGTTTCGACCAACGCTTCCTGAATAACACCTTCTTTTACGTTCAGTGTCAGTTTACATGCACCCTGCTGAGGAGCGCACCAACCGATACCGTGTGTCAAACCGGAAATGTCTTTGATTTCTTTTGATTTTACCCACTTACCTTCTTCAGGAATTGGAGCCGGTCCATGGTTAGGACCCTTCTTTACAACACACATGTGTTCAACTTCGTGTGAATAAACCATATTCTTTACGTTTTTAGTAATACAAAAATATATTCGTAACCACGTTTGAAAAGGGCATCAGCCCAATTCAGCCACAAAGTTAGTGGTTTTATTCTTTTTACCAAACAAGAACGCCCTCTTCTTTTTTAAAAAAGTTTTTTCTTTTTCGCCGAAAGGCTTATCTTTGCGCCCTGAATGATATATAT
Source organism: uncultured Phocaeicola sp. (assembly GCA_964469845.1). GTDB lineage: Bacteria > Bacteroidota > Bacteroidia > Bacteroidales > Bacteroidaceae > Phocaeicola. The sequence continues at coordinate 20,345 of CAYXZF010000002.1, read as the reverse complement.
AAATAGGAATAGCGTATGGAAACAATCAAAATTGCGGATGAGGCTCTCCGCCGGGGAGCGGAAGAAGGTATGGACGGCTTTCTGAAAGTGTTCATCGATAAGTATCAGGAGGTGACGGGTGGAGTCGTCGATGCCGATACGATGCCGTTGCTTAACGGGTATCAGCATTCGTTGCTGGGCTATCACATTTTTCGTGAAGAGGTGAACGAAGGCGGATTCGTGCAGCTCATCCAGAACGGATACGGTCCTTACATCTTCGATAACCCCTTTGCCAAGGCGATGCGTCTGTTCGGGGTAAAGGACTTTTCAAAGCTGATATATACCGCCAAGAAAATATACGATGAAAATCGTGAGGATTTGGAGAAGGAGCGTGACGATGACGAGTTTATGGCGATGTATGAGCAATACGAGGCTTTCGACGATTTGGAGGAGGAGTTTATGGACATGGAAGAACAGGTTACAGCTCATATCGCCGAGTATGTGGACGAGCATCTTGATTACTTTGCCGAAGTGGTGAAGTAAGGAAGCGTTTTTAAGATTCGGTGTCATAATCCTAAAAATATAAAAAGAATGAGTGCATTTGATGTTTACTCGATTCTTTTATTTAAATTTGCACACCATTTTAAATAATAAAGAAAAAAAGATGAAGAAGTTTAGATTTTTTGTATTGACGGCTGCTTTGGTGTCAGCTTTTGCTTTTAGTTCATGTTTGGATAGTGATGGCGACAGTGTCTATCCATCTTATCAGTGTGCGGTGACTGTGGGTCCCGGTGCGTTCACTTTGTATGCGGACAATGGCTCTGTTTTGCGTCCTATGACTACTGTCACCGGTTTGGATAAGTTGGAAAGAGCGGTTGTGGCCTTCGATTTGGTATCGGAAAGTTTGAACGGTTCTGAATTGGAGCCGGGAAAGAGCTATGATGTGAAAATTGACCCTTGTTATTCGTACAGCATCGCCACTTCAACGGTTATCGACCTTTATGAAAATGAAGCTGCGGTGGATTCGTTGGTCAATACACAGGATGCGATTAATCAGATTGCCGGCTTTTATGGAGCGAAAGGTTATATCACCGCTTCCATTTCGGTGAATTTCAACCAAGGGGTAACTCCTTATATGAATGTTGCTTACAATAGCAAGGAAGATATTGATGTGCAGAATGCCAAGGTGAATCTGACACTGTATTACGATGACAAATCGAATTATGGAAATTATTCTTCTACTTCGTTGTTTAGTTTCAAATTGCCGGGCGATATTTTTCGTCGCGTAAACGAAGAGGTATCGGCAGACAGCGTTACCGTGGCGCTGAACTATCGTTCGTCTTCCATGGGTGAAGGACAGAAGGTAGAATGCAAGATGGCTAAGAAAGATTTGTTTTTCACAGCTTATTGATATTGAGTAAAATCCAAGTGAAAGGCTGCATCCAATGTGACGATGCGGCCTTTTTTATTCCTTTTTTTATGTGCGTTCTTCCGTTAAAAAACGGTTTACTCTTTCTTTATATAAAAATACTTTTTATACCTTTGCAATTCATATCGAATCATAAGCGAACTATGAACTATAAGGAACTGTTTAATAGAATTGTGCTGCTGATTTCTTCGCCGGCCAAGGCCTGGGAGGAAATCTGCTGTGAAGAAGATCGAAAAAAAGTGTTGTCGGCATTTGTCTATCCGCTGATAGGCTTGTGCGGACTGTCGGTGTTTATCGGTACGCTCATCGGAAATACGGCGGGCGCTTCGGCGTTTCAGATTGCCATGACCCGTTGCTGCGCCACTTTCGTGTCCTTGTTCGGAGGATTCTTTTTGGCGGCTTATGTTACCAATCTGTTGGGTAAGCGGATGCTGGGCATGGACGAGGAACTTGAACTCAATCGGCAGTTTGTGGGTTATGCCATGGTAGTGACATTTGTGCTCGACATTATCAGCGGGCTGTTCTCCATTTCCATTCTGCACTGGATTTTGCAGTTCTATACCGTGTTTGTGGTGTACGAAGGTGCCCGCATGCTGATGGATGTAGAAGAAAGGAAACTGACACGCTATTCGCTGATAGTTTCGGTGGTAATCATTCTGTGTCCCGCTTTGATTGCTGGCATATTTAATAAGTTGTCTTTAATTTTGAACTAAATGAAACCAAATGCAATAAACATAAAAAACAAGCGTGCCTCGTTCGACTACGAGTTTATCGACACCTATACGGCAGGCATCGTGCTTACGGGCACGGAAATTAAGTCCATCCGCTTGGGAAAAGCCGGACTGGTGGATACGTATTGCTACTTTGTGCACGGCGAACTTTGGGTGAAGAACATGCATATCGCCGAATACTTCTATGGCTCGTACAACAATCATGCCGCAAGACGCGAGCGCAAGCTGCTCCTGAGCAAGAAGGAACTGCGCAAATTGCAGGAAGCGGAGAAGACTCCCGGTTTCACCATCGTGCCGACCCGCTTGTTTATCAATGAAAAAGGATTGGCCAAGTTGGTCATTGCGTTGGCAAAGGGTAAGAAACAGTACGACAAACGACAGTCGCTGAAAGAGAAGGACGACCGTCGCGAAATGGATAGGATGTTCAAACGTTAGTCCGAGAGCGGACGGAGACCGTTTCCGAACCTTCTCTTTTATCAAGGGGATGTCGCGTGTTTCCGAACAGGAACGAATCAGGTATTATTAGATTAAGGAAAGAGAAAATGATGAAGACTATACAGGAACAGGTGGCTCGCCGCATCCTTATTCTGGATGGGGCGATGGGCACCATGATTCAGAAATATAACTTGTCCGAAGCAGACTTCCGGGGGACACGTTTCACGCAACAGACCGGTCAAATGAAAGGAAACAACGACTTGTTGTGCCTTACCGCCCCTCACATTGTCCAAGACATTCACCGCAAGTATCTGGAGGCGGGTGCGGACATCATCGAAACCAATACGTTCAATGCTCAGCGCATCTCGATGGCCGACTATCAGGTGCAGGACTGCTGCCGTGAAATCAATTTAGCGGCGGCGAAACTGGCACGAGTGCTGGCCGATGAATATACACGCATGAATCCGGAAAAACCTCGTTTTGTGGCGGGTTCGGTGGGACCTACCAACAAGACTTGTTCCATGAGTCCGGATGTGAACAATCCGGCTTTCCGTGCCATCACTTTCGATGAGTTGGTGGAGGCTTACGAGGAACAGATGTCGGCGTTGCTCGAAGGAGGGGTGGATGCCCTCTTGATAGAAACCATCTTCGATTCATTGAATGCGAAGGCGGCTGTCTTTGCGGCATGCGAGGCGATGAAAACCGCCGGCAGGGAAGTGCCGCTCATGCTTTCCATCACCGTGTCCGACACAGCCGGACGAACACTTTCCGGACAGACACTGGATGCTTTTCTTGCATCGGTGCAGCATGCGCCCGTTTTTTCTATCGGGCTGAATTGCTCGTTCGGCGCAAAGCAACTGAAGCCGTTCTTAAAGCAGTTGGCCGACCGTGCGCCTTATTATATCAGCGCCTACCCGAATGCCGGACTTCCCAACAGCTTGGGCGAGTATGACCAAACTCCCGACGATATGGCGGCGGAGGTGCGGGAATACATTGAAGAGGGACTGGTGAACATCATCGGCGGATGTTGCGGAACGACCGAGGCTTACATCGCCCGATATGTGCCGTTGGTGGAGGCCGGCAGTCCGCATGTGCCGGTAGCCGACTCCGGTACTTTCCGCCTTTCGGGTTTGGAATTGCTGGAACAAAGTCGTGAAGTGAACTTTATCAACGTAGGCGAACGATGTAACGTGGCGGGTTCGCGTAAGTTCCTTCGGCTAATCAACGAAAAGAATTACGAGGAGGCACTTGGCATTGCCCGCAAGCAGGTGGAGGACGGGGCTCTTGTCATTGACGTGAATATGGACGACGGACTGCTGGATGCCCGCGAGGAAATGACGATATTCCTCAATCTGGTGATGTCGGAACCTGAAATCGCCCGTGTACCGATGATGATAGACTCTTCGAAGTGGGAGGTTATCGAAGCGGGGTTAAAGTGTTTGCAGGGAAAGTCCATCGTCAATTCCATTTCCTTGAAGGAGGGTGAGGAGAAATTCATCGAACGGGCTTCGCTCATCAAACGGCTGGGAGCCGCTGTCGTGGTGATGGCTTTCGACGAACAGGGACAGGCGGACACCTATGAACGGAAGATTGAAGTATGCAGCCGGGCTTATCGCATCCTCACCGAGACGGTCGGCTTCCATCCGTGCGACATCATATTCGATCCTAATGTGCTTGCCGTGGCGACGGGTATCGAGGAGCACAACAACTATGCCGTCGATTTCATCCGTGCCACCGGCTGGATTCGGAAGAACCTGCCCGGCGCACATGTGAGCGGTGGCGTGAGCAATCTCTCTTTCTCTTTCCGCGGCAATAACTACATTCGCGAGGCCATGCATGCAGTCTTTCTTTATCATGCCGTTCGGGAGGGAATGGATATGGCGATAGTCAATCCTGCCACTTCCGTGCTTTATAGCGACATTCCTGCCGATGTGTTGGAACGCATTGAGGATGTGGTGCTGAATCGCCGTCCCGATGCGGCCGAACGGTTGATTGAAACGGCGGAAGCACTCAAGGCCGCCGTGCAAGATTCGTCTGCGCAAGCCGTCCACCACTTGGCGTGGCGCGATGCCCCGGTGGAAGAACGTCTGATGCATGCGTTGGTGAAGGGCTTGGGCGACTATCTGGAAGCCGACCTTCAAGAGGCGCTGTCCAAGTATCCCAAGGCGGTAGCCATCATCGAAGGTCCCCTGATGGACGGCATGAACCGGGTGGGCGAACTCTTTGGATCCGGCAAGATGTTTTTGCCGCAAGTGGTCAAAACCGCACGTACCATGAAGAAAGCGGTAGCCATTCTCCGCCCGTTCATCGAGGCGGGCAAGGACTCGGGAGCGAAGAAGGCGGGCAAGGTGGTACTCGCCACGGTGAAAGGCGATGTACACGACATTGGCAAGAACATTGTGTCCGTGGTGATGGCTTGTAACAATTACGACATCATCGACTTGGGCGTGATGGTGTCTGCCGAAACCATTGTCCGCCGTGCCATCGAGGAGCAGGCCGACATTGTGGGATTGAGCGGGCTGATTACGCCTTCGCTTGAAGAAATGGTACACGTGGCCGTCGAGATGCGCCGTGCGGGACTCGACATTCCCATCATGATTGGGGGAGCCACCACTTCCGCGCTTCATACCGCCCTCAAGATTGCCCCCGTTTATGGCGGTCCGGTGGTTCATTTGAAGGACGCTTCGCAGAATGCGCTTGTAGCCGCCCGCTTGCTCAACCCCGAACAGCGTGAGGATTATCGTCGTGCGCTGAACGAAGAGTACGAACGCCTGCGGCAAGGCGATGCCGACCGGCAGGTGAAACTTGTCACGATGGAAGAGGCTCAAAAGAAGCGGCTGAAGTTATTTGAATAAGAAAGAAGAAGCGGCGCGGACAAATGATGGAAATCGTCCGCACCGCTTCTTCTTTCTTATTCTTACATTTCCCAGACAAACGCTTCCGCTTGCGCCAGCGTTTCCGGCTTGCCGATGTCAATCAGTTTCAAGTCTTCTTTTATGCAGCCGCCAAGACGGGCGGTGCGACATGTCTGCAAGTAGAAATCCATGATGGAAAACTTGCCCGTCCATTTATCGCCCATTGCTTGAAACAGGGTGGGAGAGAGGACATGGATGCCGCTGAACGCGTATTCGCGCTGTACCTCCGGTCGGTAAACAAAACCATCGGGCTTGGTTTGGAACGTGTCTTTGTTTACCCATCCGCACAGGCGGTCGGATGTGTCAAACAGCAGATAGCGTGCTGTCTTTCGGGGGCTGACCAGCAGGGTGGCATCGTTACCGCTCGTGCAATGGAAGTCGTAGAGTACTTTCAGGTCGATGTCCGAAAGGATGTCCACGTTGTGAACCAAAAACGGCTTGCCGTCGGCGAAGAACGGAGCCGCCTTCTTGATGCCGCCCCCCGTATCGAGCAGTCGGTTTGTTTCATCGCTGATGTGGACGGTAAGACCGAAGTTGTCGTTCGCCCGCAGGAAGTCGGTGATTTGTCCGGCAAAGTGGTGGACGTTGATGACGATTTCGTCAAATCCCGCAGCTTTCAGTTTTCCGATGACGTGTTCCAGCATCGGTCGTCCAGCAACAGGGACGAGAGCTTTCGGCAGATGGTCGGTGAGCGGTTTGAGCCGTGTGCCCAGTCCCGCCGCGAATATCATGGCTTTCATACGCTTGCTTCAAAGGTTTGTTCGATGTTCTGTTCGCGGTGAATCAGTTCCACCTTGACGCCAAACTTCTTGTTCAGATGTTCGGCCGTGTGTTGGGCGGAATAGACGGAACGGTGTTGTCCGCCGGTGCATCCGAAGCAAACGGACAGGTTGCTGAATCCGTGTTCCATGTATCGCTGCACCGAGGCGTCTACCAAGGCGTAAGCATGTTCCAAAAAGGGCAAAATTTCGCCGTCATCTTCCAGAAACTTGATGACCGGTTCATCCAGCCCGGTGAAAGGTTTGTAGCGCTCGTATTTGCCGGGATTGTTTACCGCTCGGCAGTCGAACACGTATCCTCCGCCGTTGCCTGTCGGGTCGTCGGGAATGCCTTTCTTATAGGCAAAACTCATCACTTTCACGGTGAGTTGCCGTTTCTCCAAGTCGTCTTTGAACTGTTTCAGTTCCGTCAGTTCGTGCAGTACGGAGCAGAGGTAGGGGTATTCGGTGTAGTCCTCGCGCAGCAGTTGTCGGAGGTTTTCGATGGCGAAAGGTACGCTTTGGATGAAGTGCGGCTTCTTCTCGAAGTATCCCCGGAATCCGTAGGCACCCAGCACTTGCAGCGTGCGGAACAGAACGAAATGTCGCAGTTGACCGAAGAAATAGCTTCTGTCTATCGGCTTGTACTTGCTGAGGGCTTTGAGGTATTCGTCCAGCAATTCGTTGCGCAAACTTTCGGGAAAGCGTGCTTTGGCTTGCCACAGAAAAGAAGCCACATCGTAGTAGAACGGTCCTTTTCGTCCGCCTTGAAAGTCGATGAACCACGGTTCGCCGTCCTTAATCATCACGTTGCGGCTTTGGAAGTCGCGATACATGAAAGTGGCGGAAGAACTCCGCAACAGCACATCACTCATCTTCTGGAAGTCGTCTTCCAGTCGGTCTTCCTGAAAATCTATTCCTGTCGCTTTTAAGAAACAGTATTTAAAGTAGTTCAAGTCCCAAAGGATGGAACGCCGGTTAAACTCCGGTTGCGGGTAGCATCGGCTGAAGTCAAATCCGTCCGCTCCGCCGAATTGGATGGCGGGAAGCAATCGGATGGTTTTGCGGAGCAGTTCCTTTTCTTCTTCCGAGAAAGAATTGGTGACGCGTCCTTTCTCGATGGCGTGGAAGAGGAGGGTGTCGCCCAAGTCCTCTTGCAGATAGCACGCATGGTCTTCGGACACGCCCAGCACTTGCGGCACGGGCAGGTGTTTCTTTTTGAAGTGTTCAGCCATGTAAAGAAACGCTTCGTTTTCTTCTTTCGAGGTGCCATACACACCGATGAGGCTCTGCACACCTGTCAGACGGAAGTATCGGCGGTTGGACCCCGAAGCTGGCATTTCGGTGATTGTTTCGGCGGGTACGCCGGTATGGAGTTGATAGAGTTTTTGTAATTCTTCGGTTATCATGGGTGTTTATTTGAATGGTATTGCGAAGATACGACAAAGCCGTTAAACGGCAAAAGGTTTATGGAGATTTTCAGCTCCTTTACACTCGCTTAATAAGGTAATTTATTCGTCTCCATGTGCTTTATGAGGAATGGAAAGCCAATCCCGTCTTTCCCGAGATGTACAAACGCTACGGTAATAAGAAGCAGAAAAGGAAGCGGCTGTGGAGGGCTTTTAAAGGACTGAGAAATGAAAGCGGCTTCATCGGGCATCGAAAGCGGCTTCGTAGGCTAACGTAATAGGCTTCATCGGTACTTGAAACCTATTACGTGATTTGATTCTTGGCATTAAAATTTGAACTTCTTTATGTATAATAAATATCCGATTCTAAACAAATCGGGTAAGTGCAAGTCTTTCATTAAATTTACCTTAAACGAAAGAGTCGTAATGTGTATCAAGGTCTTCCTCCGCACAACCAATGTTTTTGCCAGTAATCTTCGTTCAGCGAACTGATGATGACGCCTTGGCGGGTACTTGCGTGAATGAATCGGTCGTTCTTCAGATAAATGCCTACATGGGACGCTTGTTTTTTCTTTCTGCCGTTGTGGAAGAATACCAAATCACCTTCGCGAAGTTTCGGTTTCTTTACCTTGTGGCAATCCTTGCGTCGTTGCTCGTCAGAATTTCGGCTCAGAGTCTTGCGATATACTTTTTGATAAATGGCGAACGTCAGTCCCGAACAGTCGGTGCCCCGTCGGGTAGCACCGCCGCTGCGGTAAGGCACTCCCAGCCATGCCGCCGACTCCATGTACAGAACATGGTTGTCCTGCTTGTCGATGTCCATTCCCAAGCGGAGAGAAGCCTGCGCCAGTTTCCGGTAGTCGTATTGCGGAACAGCGGTGCTGCAACTCTCCAACAGGAAGGGGAGAAGGACGCATAAGAACAGTAGTAGACGGGTGGCTTGGGGCATGTGGACTGTTTTCTGATTAATCAACATTAAAGTATTCTTCCAGTTCTTTTTCGGCCAAACCATCGTGATTGTCGATGTTACGGATGATGTGTCCGTGTTCCATCAAGGCGATACGCGGGCAGACATCCACCGTATGATTCAAGTTGTGGCTTGAAACAAGGATGGTGGCACCGGTCTGTTGGTTGTATTCTTTCAGCAGATGCTTGATGACAGACTGTGAACTCGGGTCGAGGAAGTTGAACGGTTCATCGAGAATCAACACTTGCGGTTGGTGGAGGAGGGCGGAGATGATGCCAATCTTCTGCTTGTTTCCTGCCGAATAGTCGCGGATGAGCTTCTTGTGACCGATGACTTCTCCATTCATGAATCGTTCAAACAATGCCACCCTTTCGTCTACTTCTTCTTTTTTCAGGCTGTACATCTTTCCTACAAAGTGAAAGTACTCTTCCGGAGTGAGGTAATCAATCAGAAAACCGTCATCGATGAATGCGCCGGTATGCGCTTTCCAGTCTTCGTTTTCGCTTACATTGTCTGCTCCGATATGTACCGTTCCGTTGTCTGCTTTCAGCAAATCGAGCATCAAACGGAAAAGGGTGGTCTTACCGGCTCCGTTGTTGCCTACCAACCCCAGCATATCGCCGCTGTGGATGGTGTAATTGTCAATGTCTACGGCGGATTTTTCGCCGAAGTTCTTTTTGAGTTGTTCTATCTTTATTTCCATAATTCAGTTCTATCTTGATGCACGGAATTCTTCCATATTCTTATATCGGCGTTTCATGAAACGCTTGTAAATGTTTTTAATCCAGAGATTGTGCGTGATGATGAATCCGAGCCCTATCACAATCAGAATGATTTGCGATGTTTCCTCCGTACAGAAGGTGGTAAGCAGGGTGTTGATGAGCAAAGGCAGGGCGAAGGCGCAACCGGTTATCAGTCCTTGAATCCAATTACTGCTTTTGTTGCTTGTCATCAGGTTGGCATTCAGTGGAAGGGTACGTGTATTGTACACGGCCAGTTGCAGTAGCATGAAGAATACAAATCCTGTCACGAACACTAAGTAAGCCACAGCCATTAACAACGTTATCTTCTCTTTGCATACAGGGAACAGCATGAAGAAGAAAGGGATGAAGATGATGCACGTGGTCAGGTAATACTTGGCGCGAAGCAAATTATAGATGGATTCTTTTCGGCTGATTAGTCCGTCTATGTAGTTGCCTTCGAAATTCATCACTTGTCCCAAAGTCATGATGGGCAGAATGGCGTAATTGTACAAGCAGATGAAGTTTATCATACCCGTACCGTCATACAAATCGGTGAACGCAACCACCATGGAGAAAGCAATCATCACGATGAAACCCATGCGGAACTGGGTTCTCACCGTTTTGTTGCGGGCTATCAATTTCAGCTCCAGTCGGAGATATTCGCCTACTTCGCCATAGCGGTCGAGGAACTTATATTCCGACATGCGTTTCATTCGTGTGTCTTTTGCCTTGGAGATTTCATCATAAATAAGCTTCTGCTGGAGTCTCAGATGGATGAGAAACAAGACTGCGATGGCAGCCAGAACGGTAAGAAAACTGAGTGGGTTTCCTTCGATGAAGCCTTCGCCCAGATTCATGGTGAAACGGCTGACCGGCAGACCGTCGGGAAGAAATTCAGCGACGCCCAGTCCCAGATACAAGCCGATGGGCAGGAGTATCCATAAGATCTTTTCTCCCAACAGCATTTTGCAGAGCAGATACCAATAGTTGTTCATCACCATCAGTAACCATACGCCCAGCAAGTAGAGGAACATACCTCCGAATCCATAGAAGCGAATGATTGTAAGGAAAGCAAAAGGTACATAAACAAAGAACCAGATAAAGTTATAACTGTCTAACGCCGAACGGAACAGTAGCAAACTGATAAGTTTGTGCTTGCGTACAGGCATCAGCAGATAGGGCTTCAGTTCCTGACCAACCGAAGGTTGTCCGATGAAACGGAGCAGAAAATCGGCCAGCAGAACATATACAAATCCTTGATTCATGATATGATAAGGTTCCATATTGGGAACTATTTCCATAAACATAAAGGGCAGCGTTACCCCCAAAAACAGGAATAATGTTGCCCAATATATCATCATGAAATACATCAAAAACTTGGCAAAGCGGTTCGTGTCGAACGCCGGGTTCCGCTTTGCTGCAAGTTTCTGGTTATTCTTGATAGTTTTGTAGAGTTGATACATCATTTCTTTTCGTTGCAAGTCATGCTTACTTCGATACAGTTACCTTGTTCGAGTAAAGCCTTGGTGAAGTTTTTGATGTCATCGGCTGTGATGCTGTTCAGCACTTCTTCGTAGTTCGTGTCCATATCGGCATGATACCAATAGTAATTGTTCAGTGCTCCCAGCCAGTAACCGTTCTCTTTTTCCAGTTCGAGGTGTTTCTTTAACAGGAATTCCTTTACCTTATTAATATGTTCGGGATTAGGCCCCTGTTCGGCTACTTTCTTCAGTTCGCCGGTGATGATTCCCACCATCTGTTCGAGACGGTTCGGGTCTGTATCAAACTGTATCTGTAAGATGGCTTCATCGTCTTTCGGATAACGGCTCAGACTTCCGCCCGTACCGACTCCATACGTTCCCCCTTCCTTTTCACGCACTTCTTCGGTGTAAACCATGTCCATGCTTTGCGACAGGATGGTCATCATCAGACTGTTTTTCAAGTTGTAGTCGCACTTGCCGCTGATGATGAGCAATACGGTTGCTTTCGGGGTTTCCATCTGCTTTTCAAAGACATTTTTATAGGCACCTTTGCGGATGTCCAACTGAATATCCTTGAAGTTCTCTACGCGTTTGCCGGTAGGCAGACCGCCTAAGTAGGTTTCAATCAATGGCTTCACTTCGTTTGGGTTGATGTTTCCAACAAACAGGAAAGTGAAGTCGCCTGCATCCATGAAACGATTCTTGTACATTTCCATGATGCGGTCGTAGTTGATTTGGTCAATCATGTCAGCTTTCAAACGGATAGCCATCGGATGGTTGGAATACATGGCTTGGTTCAACGTATCTACCAACGCAGTCATCGGATTGGCTTCTTGGTTGGCCAGATTGGCTTTTGTACGGTTCTTGTAAGAAGCGAAAGCGTCTTGATCCATACGCGGTGAAGTGAATGTCAGGTAAGTGAGTTGCATCAACGTCTCAAAATCCTTGGGCGAGCAATTACCGTTCAGTCCTTCCGACAAACTGTTGATGCTTGCACTGACATTTGCTTTCTTACCGGCAAGTACCTTTTCCAAATCCACCTTGCTGAAATTACCCAGACCGCCCAGACCGGCTACCGCATTCAGCGTCTTGACTTGAATCGGTTCGTTGGTCCCGAATACAGAGGAGCCGCCGGGACTGAAAGCGCGCATACGGATTTCGTCAGCCTTGTAATTGGTCGGCTTCAATACAACACGCACACCGTTCGACAGTGTCCACACCGTGGAACCGAACGGACCTTCTTCGGTCTTTATAACCTTACCGGCGGTCGGAGTTTCTTTCATTAAGGGTTCATCCGATACTTTGTCTACGTATGCGGTGATATTTTCTGCCTTGGTGTTCTTCAAGATGTCAAGGATTTCGGCTTCCGTCGGATAGACCATGCCTTCCTTGTCCGGACCGAAGATGTTGATGACGATGTTTTCATCGGTTATCAGTTGCGGGAGGAGGCTGTTGATAGCTTCCACCGGGATATTTGTAGCCAATTGGTTCATCAAAGCATATTTGGTTTCGATTCCCGGTATCGGCTCGTTGTCAATGAAATGGCGGATGTATTCTTCTACATACTGATTGTTCTTCACTTTTTCGCGTTCGTTGTAGCTCGATTCCAAGGTGCGAAGATAATCAGCTTTGGCACGGGCATATTCCGAGGCGGTGAATCCGAATTTGCGGGCGCGCTCGATTTCGCGAACCAACGCCGAGAAAGCGGTGGGTATTCCGTCTTCCTTGCTGACAACGATGCCGGCAAATGCTTGGGTTGTTTTCGCCAACAAGAAGTCGGTATCTTCGGTTGCAGCCATAACATAAGGAGGGTTGGCAGTCTGACGGAGTTCATCCAAACGGGCGTTCAGCATTTGGGAAATCATGGAGAGCATATAGTTCTGTGCCAGATAACCGATGTTTCCTTTGGCTTCGTTCGGGGTAGCCGGATGCTTGTGCCAGACGTAAATCATCGTTGAAGGTTGTTCTTTGTCTTTGGCAATGGTGATGATGGGTTCTTTGTTGTCGGGAATCTGTTCATACACACGTTTGGCGGCATTGGCGGGCATTTCAATCGAAGAGAACATTTCCTTGATTTTGGTTTCTACCTTATTTACGTCAATATCGCCCACTACCACGATGCCTTGCTGGTCGGGACGATACCACTTTTCGTAATAGTCCCGGAGAGCCTGATACGGGAAGTTGTCAATGACTTCGATGGTGCCGATGGGCAGGCGATGACCGTATTTGCTGCCTTTGAATGCTTTCGGAAGTGCTTGTTCGTACATGCGCATCATAGCACCCTGACCGGTACGCCATTCTTCGTGGATAACGCCGCGCTCGTTATCAATCTCTTTCGGGTCGAGGGTCAGGTCGTTCGCCCAGTCGTGCAGAATGAGCAGACAGGAATCCACAATGCCGTCACGGATGACGGGCACGTTGTCGATATTATAAACGGTTTCATCAATGCTGGTGTATGCGTTCAAGTTCTCGCCGAAGCGAACTCCGATGGTCTCCAGCCAGTTGATGATACCCTTGCCGGGGAAGTGGGTGGTTCCATTGAAACACATGTGTTCCAGGAAGTGAGCCAATCCTCGCTGGTTATCTTCTTCCAAAATGGAACCCACTTTCTGTGCGATGTAGAAGTCGGCCCGTTTTTCGGGCAGTTCATTGTGGCGGATGTAGTAAGTCAATCCGTTATCCAATTTACCGATACGGACATTGGGGTCTGTCGGGATAGGAGGCATTTGAGGCTGCTGGGCCGATGCCGTTGCAAAGCTGCCCAGTAATACCATTGCAGCAAAAGTTCTTTTGACTAACTTTTTCATGTTGATAGATTTAAATGAATCGTGTTCTTGTTTTAAAGCAATCCGTTGGCAGAAAGGAAGCGCTCGGCTTCGATGGCTGCTTTACAGCCACTTCCTGCGGCGGTGATGGCCTGGCGATAGTGCGGGTCGGCTACGTCGCCGGCTGCAAATACACCTGGAACCTTGGTACGCGGACTGTTTCCCTCGGTAATGATGTAGCCCACTTCGTCCGTGTCAATCCACGGTTTGAACACTTCCGAGTTGGGGTTGTGTCCGATGGCCAGGAAGAAGCCGTCGATGGCCAAATCGTAGTATTCTTCATCGGGCTCGCCTTTGCGCTTGACGAGATGGATGCCCTCCACACCGTTTTCGCCAAACAGACCTACGGTGTTGTGTTCGAACAGCACCTGAATCTTCGGGTGATTCATCACACGTTCCTGCATGATTTGTGAAGCGCGAAGATACGGTTTGCGGACAATCAGGTAAACCTGATTGGCCAATCCCGCCAGATAGATGGCTTCTTCGCAAGCGGTATCGCCACCGCCTACTACGGCCACCACTTTCTTGCGATAGAAGAAACCATCGCAAGTGGCGCAAGCACTGACTCCCATGCCGGCGTATTTCTTTTCATCCTCCAGGCCGAGGTACTTGGCGGATGCACCGGTTGAGATAATCACGGTTTCGGCTTCCAGTTCCTTTTCATCGTCAATGGTGATTTTATAGGGACGTTCGCTGAAGTCTACTCGGGTTACGATACCTGTTCGGATTTCCACGCCGAACCGTTCGGCTTGTTGGCGCAGGTCGTCCATCAGTTGTGTGCCGGCGATACCGTCGGGATAGCCCGGAAAGTTTTCTACTTCTGTCGTAATGGTCAGCTGACCACCGGGCTGGATGCCTTCGTAAAGCACCGGGTTGATGTTTGCACGACCGGTATAGATGGCGGCTGTATAGCCTGCGGGGCCTGAACCGATAATCAGGCATTTTACTCTTTCTGTACTCATAATCTTAACTCCTTTTATTGTTCTCTGATATTTATTTTTATATGTTATCGAAGGTCTATGATTTCGGCTTGCGGGTAGAGTGTCTTGTTGAACCGAAACATACTGTCCTCCAGCTTTTGTCGGGTCTTGTAAACACGGATGTTGATGTCGCTCACTGTTCGTCCGTTGCGTTCCACTTTGATGGAGCGGGGGCGATAGTCTTTACTGATAACCAGGCGAATGATGTCTTGCGTATCCGGTTTTTGAGGGAGGAGGGTAATTTCATATCTTTCCGCTCCGTTTGAACCGACCGTTTCCTTGCAAGTATAGTAATAGTCGGTCTTGTAGTTGGTCAGCAAGAGGTAAGGGTTGATGGCTTGCAACTCTTCGGAAGTGGGGCAACTGATGTTTACTTCTTCGTTGTCGGCCGTGTAGCTCCACAGTGTATTTCCATCGTACCAACTTTGTACATTGCCACTGTGCAAGTAGAATTTCTTTCCTTTCAGCAGCAGGAGACCGTTTTCTGTCCCTGTAAACTCGGTTCGGATGCCACCTTCCTTTAATGGCGCAATCACTTTGTCAAGTATTTCGGCAGCCTTGA
The DNA here is from genome assembly GCA_964469845.1 of uncultured Phocaeicola sp. GTDB lineage: Bacteria > Bacteroidota > Bacteroidia > Bacteroidales > Bacteroidaceae > Phocaeicola. The sequence continues at coordinate 5,131 of CAYXZF010000002.1, read as the reverse complement.
CATCCTGCTGCGCATAAAGGCAGTAGGGGAGGAGAGCTATTATCCATAATATCCATTGTCTTTTCATAATCCGTTCAAGTTTTTGTTGTAACAAATGATTTTATCTATTGTTGTATATTATTCCAACGCATATTCAAATCAGTCAAGTCTATGCAAAGCACATCGCGGGCTTTGCTTCCTTGAGAAGGACCTACCACCCCGATTCGTTCCAACTGATCCATGATGCGTCCGGCCCGATTGTAACCGATGGAGAACTTGCGCTGAATGAGTGAAGTGGAACCTTGCTGGTGAGCCACAACCAGTTCGGCGGCTTCGCGAAGCATCGGATCCAAACGATTCATGTCTACATCGCCGACAGAACTTTCTCCTTCTTCGCTTTCTACTTCGGGCAGCATAAAGGCTGTCGGATACCCTTGCTGCTTGCTGATATAGTTGGCGATGCGTTCTACTTCGGGAGTATCGACAAAGGCGCATTGTACGCGCACCGGGTCATTCCCTTGCAGATAAAGCATGTCTCCTTTACCGATAAGCTGCTGTGCACCGCTACGGTCGAGAATGGTGCGTGAGTCCATCATGGCGGCTACCCGGAAGGCTACACGTGCGGGGAAGTTCGCCTTGATGGTACCGGTGATGATGTTTGTCGTCGGTCGCTGGGTGGCGATGATGGCATGGATACCCACGGCACGCGCCAACTGGGCGATGCGGCAAATGGGCAGTTCCACTTCCTTGCCTGCGGTCATAATCAGGTCGCCGAACTCATCGATGATAATCACGATGTAAGGCATGAAGTGATGTCCCTTTTCCGGGTTCAGTTTGCGGCTGATAAACTTGCTGTTATATTCCTTTATATTACGGCATCCGGCCTTTTTCAGTAAGTCGTATCGAGTGTCCATTTCTTGGCAGAGCGAGTTGAGTGTTTGCACCACTTTGTCACCATCGGTGATGATGGCATCTTCGCCATCGGGCAGTTTGGCAAGGAAGTGACGTTCTATCGGTGCATAGACCGAAAATTCCACTTTCTTCGGGTCTACAATAACAAATTTCAGTTCCGCCGGATGCTTCTTATATAATAAGGAAGTAACGATGGCGTTCAGACCGACGGATTTTCCTTGACCGGTAGCACCGGCAATCAGCATGTGCGGCGCCTTGGCCAAGTCCACCATATACACTTCGTTTGTAATGGTCTTTCCTAAGGCGATGGGCAACTCCATGGTTGTTTCTTGAAACTTCTTGCTGTTCAGGATAGACTGCATGGGCACAATGCGCGGTTTGGCGTTCGGCACTTCGATACCGATGGTTCCTTTGCCCGGAATGGGCGCGATGATACGGATGCCGAGGGCGGCGATGCTCAGTGCGATGTCATCTTCCAAGTTGCGGATTTTGGCGATGCGTACACCTGGTGCCGGAGTAATTTCGTAGAGTGTCACGGTAGGACCTACGCTTGCCTTGATGGAACTGATTTCGATGTCAAAGTTGCGCAACACTTCGATGATGCGATTTTTGTTGGCGTTTTGTTCTTCCATATCGATGGCGATGTCGCTTTCATCGTATGATTCCAACAGGTTGAGAGGAGGAAATTTGTAGTTTTCCAAATCCAGACGGGGGTTGTACGGTTCCTGTGTCGGACCGTTGTAAGCTTCATCGTCTTCTGTGTGTTCATCGGTGATGATGAAGTCGGGTTCGGGGGTGGCGGAAACTTCTTTGTCGTTGTTCTCCGTTGCGGGTGTCGGACTCGGTTCGGGTTCTTCCACCTTCGGTTCGTCAAAGGGGAAGACTGCTTCCGGTTCACTGTTTTCCTCTTGTCTTGGTTCCGTTGGCACATCAAACATCACTTCCATCGGTTGCGGATCGGTATAAGGTTGCTGTGCAACCGGTCCCGGGTCAGGATTTGCTGTTGTATCTTCGGGCTGATTTTGAGGTTCTTTAGGTTTTTTATTGAACTCCGGATGCAAGGCTTTACGAACCACTTTCATGGTTTCGCTGCTCAAGTAAACGAAAAACAGAATGGCTGTAGTCAGCAACAGAAGCCACACTCCAGTCGTGCCTACCTGCGATGCCAACCATCGGCTTACATTGTAGCCGTGCAATCCTCCCGGATAAACATGCGTTCCGCTGAACGTACTTTCGAACACAAATCCCAAAAAGATGGAGAACCAAATAGTCATTACCGTACAAGACATGAACCATTTCCAAATACGGAAGCGGTAGGCACGCATCAATCTCATGCCCGACACCGCCAGACAGAGTACCAAGAAATAGGCCGCTATTCCGAAACATCCGTTGATGAGGTACTCGGCCAACTGTGCTCCGCGTGCTCCGGCATAGTTCTTTACGTGATTGGTGGTCTGCATCAGTTCGCCGGGCAGTTGGTTGTCCAATATGCTTTGGTCAGCTGCTCCGGTGAAAAAGAATGAAGTAAATGCCAATAGCAGATATACGGCAAATATCACACAAACCAATCCGACGACGAAATGGGTTGTTTCGTTTTGGATGAACGTCTTTATTTTATTACTCTTTATTTCTGTCGGCTCTGTAGCCTTTTCTGTTTTTTTCTTCGCCATATTTATGTATTCTAATTTATTCTTTCGCAAATGTACATGAAAATTAGCAATAAATGAGATATTTCTTTGCTTTTTTCTTAACTTTGCGGCTCAATTTTATAGATATGGAACAGACAAGTCAAGTTATATTTGATAAAAATTCGATAGAATTTGTGACCGTAGCCGCCGAGTATTGTGCGTTCATAGAGCGTTCGAGAGGTGCGCAACGAACGGCTTTCGTTGATACGGCACTCAAATTATTGCCTTTGCTTTACCTCAAAGCGTCTCTTCTTCCGGAATGTGAAATGATGGGCGAGGATGATCTTGAAGTGATGGTAACCGAAGACGATTACGAATCGGTGCGTAGAGCAGTAGCCGATGTGATGGGGGCGCAGGATGATTATTTGGAAGTTTTCTTGCCCGACATGGCTTACAGCGATACGCCCATCAAGAAGTGCATATCCGAAGATTTGGCCGATATTTATCAAGATTTGAAAGATTTTATCGGTGTGTTCCGGTTAGGATTGAATGTCACCATGAACGATTCGCTTTGTGTATGCAAGGAACACTTTGCCGAGTTTTGGGGACAACGTTTGGTGAATACTCTTCGTGCGTTGCACGATGTGAAGTACAATTCGGCGGAAGCTCAGGAAGAAGAGGCGGATGCGAACAATGATGAATGGGGGTGGTCATGAAACGAATCAAGAATACCATAGCAAAGGCTGAAATAGCCGATTTGCCGAGAGCTTGTTTTCCGGGACGCATCTTTGTGGTCTATACAGAAGCGGAGGCAGCCAAGGCGGTGGATTATCTGAATACTTGTCGCATTGTGGGGGTGGATACGGAAACCCGACCTTCTTTCCGGCGAGGTACCTCTCACAAAGTTGCCTTGCTACAGATTTCGACGGAAGATACTTGTTTCCTTTTTCGTTTGAATCGCATCGGCATGCCCGAATCTCTGGAAGATTTTCTTGCGGGCGATGTGCTGAAAGTAGGGCTTTCGTTGAAGGATGACTTTATGATGATACGCCGCCGGAAAGAAGTACATACGGAAAACGGCAACTGGGTGGAACTTCAAGACTATGTGTCTCGTTTCGGTATTGAGGACCGGAGTTTGCAAAAAATCTATGCTAATCTTTTCGGCCGGAAAATATCAAAGAGCCAGCGCTTGTCTAACTGGGAGGCGGAAACCCTAACCGAGGGGCAGTGTATGTATGCGGCAACCGATGCTTGGGCTTGTGTACGCATTTATGAATGCCTGTCGGAAATGGAGCGTACCGGCGACTATGAACTTATTGTTCAAAAGACGGAATCCGAGTTCCGTCAATCATTATCAAAAAACTTATAATTCAAGATATGTCCTATAAAAAAGTATATCTCAAACCGGGCAAGGAAGACTCGTTGAAGCGTTTCCACCCGTGGGTGTTTTCCGGTGCCATCGCACGCATCGAAGGCGAACCCGAAGAAGGCGAAATCGTGGATGTATATACCTCGAAGAAGGAATTCATCGCTTGCGGTCATTATCAGATTGGCAGCATTGCGGTGCGTGTGCTCACTTTCCGTCAGGAAGAAATCGGAACAGACTTTTGGAAGCGTCGGTTGGAAGTGGCGTTAGACTTGCGCCGCAGTCTCGGACTGGCGGATAATCCGCTGAACAATACTTACCGTTTGGTGCATGGCGAGGGCGACAATTTGCCCGGACTCATCATTGACGTTTACGACCGTACAGCCGTGATGCAGGCGCATTCCGTCGGTATGCATGTCTATCGGATGGAGATAGCCAAAGCACTGGACGAAGTGATGGGAGGCATTGTGCAAAACATTTATTATAAGTCTGAAACAACCTTGCCGTTCAAGGCCGACTTGGGACAGGAAAATGGTTTCATCAAAGGAGGCAGTCCGGAGAACGTGGCGATGGAAAACGGTCTGAAGTTCCATGTAGACTGGTTGAAAGGGCAGAAAACGGGTTTCTTTGTAGATCAACGGGAGAATCGGCATTTACTGGAACGATACGCCAAGGGACGCAATGTGCTGAACATGTTCTGTTACACCGGAGGTTTTTCATTCTACGCCATGCGAGGGGGAGCCAATCTTGTACACTCGGTGGACAGTTCTGCCAAGGCTATTGACCTGACCAATGAAAATGTGGAACTCAACTTCCCGGGCGATAAACGTCATCAGGCTTTTGCCGAGGATGCTTTCAAGTATTTGGATCGGATGGGCGACCAGTACGACCTTATCATTCTTGACCCACCGGCTTTTGCCAAGCATCGCGATGCGCTTCGCAATGCGCTTCGCGGATACAGTAAACTCAATGCCAAGGCATTTGAAAAAATCAAGCCGGGAGGTATTTTGTTTACTTTCTCCTGCTCGCAGGTGGTGGACAAAAAAGATTTCCGTAATGCGGTCTTTACGGCGGCTGCTCAGAGTGGTCGAAGCGTACGCATCCTTCATCAGCTCACCCAGCCGGGTGACCATCCGGTAAACATCTATCACCCCGAAGGTGAGTACCTGAAAGGGTTGGTTTTGTACGTAGAATAGGTAACTATTCAGCGATAGGGCATGACGGGTCATCAAGCCCCGAATAAGGC
>CAYXZF010000001.1:0-83018 GCA_964469845.1 uncultured Phocaeicola sp. | reverse complement strand
CAAAAAAAGTGAAGATCTCTTAGCAAGAGATATTGCAAAAAAGGGGCTTATGAATATGATAAAATACAGTATAGCATTGCCTCTCCTGCTCACCCTTTCAGGCGTCGCCGGGGCGCAAGAGAGATGCACGGAAACTCCATCGGAGTGTCCTGCAAACAGGATAAGTATATCCGCAGATTTATCCGAATCAGGAGCGAAAAAAGAAACGAGCGACCCCGCCGTTGCTCCGCTACAAAAGCGTAACCCGCGATTGCACCTGAAGACCAACGCCGTCGGCTGGGGCATGGCCATCGCCAATGTGGCGGCGGAAATGGACGGACAGCCGCACTGGTCGTTCACGCTCCCCGTGTATGTGTCGGCGTGGAACTACTTCCGTTCGGACGTCAAGTTCCGCATCTTTGCCGTACAGCCCGAAGCGCGCTATTGGTTCTCGCCCGACAACGAGGGATGGTTTGCCGGCGCGCACCTCGGCCTGGCGTGGTACAACTTCGCCACCGGAGGCGAGTTTCGCACACAAGACCGGAACGGAAACACTCCCGCCTTCGGCGGAGGACTTTCCGCGGGCTACCGCCTGCCCCTCGGCGGCGACAAGCGTTGGAAGGTGGAGTTCTCGATGGGCAGCGGAGTGTATCGTCTGCACTACGACAAGTTCCGCAACAAGACCAACGGCCTGCTGGTCCGCACGGAAAAGAAGACTTGGTGGGGCATCGACCAACTGTCGGTGTCGTTCGCCTATGTGTTCGACCTGAACGGACGGAAAGGAGGCAGGCGATGAGAACGACCGCTTATATAATAAGGTATATCTTCGGGATGCTGGCGGCGGGTCTGCTTTCGGGCTGCATACACGAGTTTCCCGTATTGCCCACCGAAACCTCGTTTACCCTGCACTTGGATTTCGACACCGAAATGCCCTTGTACAAAGAGTTGGAACAGACCAAAGCCCGTTCCATCCACAAGGCCGAAGCATACGATGTGCGCCACCTCCTGAGTGTACACCGCGTGAACTCCGATGGCAGTTACGACCGCACGGCGGATACGTTGGTTGTCTTCACTTGCGATGATGTGGTGAACCTGAACTGTTCGAGGGAACTGGTGTTTCGGGAAGGAACATACAAGTTCTTTGTCTGGACGGACTTCGTACAAGAGGGAAGCCAATCCGATAAATTCTATTCGACCGCCGACTTCGCCGAAATCATTCTGAACGACAAGAAAAACCATACGGGCAATTGCGACTTCCGCGACGCGTTCAGGGGAGAGCTGCAAACCACCGTCACCGTAAAGAAGGACGAACTGACGGAAGTGGCGGATGAGGCTACGGTGACGATGATTCGTCCCATGGCGAAATTCAAATTCATTTCCACGGATTACAATGCCTTTGTAGAGAATGCCCTCCGGGCAGAACTGCAAAAAGCGACGGAGAACACCGCCGGCGAAGAAGAAAACGAATCGAGAAACGTCCGTCCCGAAGACTATCGGGTGGTATTCCGCTACACGGGATTCATGCCCTGCTCCTACAACCTGTTTACCGACAAGCCCGCCGATTCGTGGACGGGAGTGTCGTTCGAAAGCGAGCTGAAGCCGTTGGAAAACAACGAAGTGGAGTTGGGCTTCGACTATGTGTTTGTCAACGGTGCCGAGGCCGGAGTGTCGGTGATGCTGGAGATTTACCACAAGGACGGCGAACTTGTCGCTTCCTCGCCCTGCATCAATGTGCCGCTGAAACGCGGCAGACTGACCATCGTTCGAGGCAGTTTTTTGACTTCCACGGCAGAGGGCGGCGTGGGCATCGTGCCCGACTTTGACGGCGAATATAATGTAGAAATCAAATAGGCGTTAGCAAACTTTATTATAAATTTCAAAAACAAATTACTATGGTTAAAAAATTCTTATCCGTGTTCGCAGTAGCATCAGCGATGCTGGCGACATCGTGTTCGAACGAAGATTTCGAAAACGGCTTGAATGGAAACGAAGCTGATGTAACTTTCACAGCTCAACTTCCGGAGGGATTACAATCACGTGCTTTTGGTGACGGAACAACCGCCCAAACTTTAAGCTATGCGGTGTACTTGAAAAAAGATGGAAATTGGACACTGACTTCGGCAGGTAAAAAAGACGAAGAGATTACCGACTTGAAAAAAACGGTGTCACTGCGTTTGGTAAACGGCAACACCTATCAGGTGGTATTCTGGGCGGATGCTCAAAATTCTGTTTATAATTTTGATAATACTAACCGCAAAGTAACAGCAAATTATACCGATATCACATCCAATGAAGAAAAACTTGATGCTTTCTTTGCTGTAGAAGAAATCACAGTAAACGGTACATCTTCAAAGGATGTAGAATTGAAGCGTCCGTTTGCGCAATTAAACATCGGAACAGCCGACTTGCCCGCTGCAACAACTGCAGGAACTAAAGTAACTAAAGCCGGTATCAAAGTGAGAGCATACCAAACTTTGAATTTCGATGGAACAGTAAGCGATTTGAGCGCAAGCGAAGTAACATTTGGTGCAGCCAATCTTCCTACTAATGAAACATTCCCTGTATCAGGAAACGAGTATTTGACAATGAATTATTTGCTTATGTCTGCCGACAAGCAAGCAGATAACACTGTAACTATTTTCTATGATAACGCACAAGCGCCGGAACGTACATTCAGCAACGTTCCATTGCAACGCAACTACCGTACCAATATTTACGGTAACTTGCTGACAAGCAATGAAGGCTTTAATGTGGAAATCAAACCGGGATTTGAAGGAAATGAAAACATCAGTATATCGGACGGTACTGTATCAGATTATTTGACAACAGATGCTGAAGGTAGACTCCACATCAAATCCGCTGCCGACTTCGCTTACTTGATGTCCACTACTCAAAATCAAAACTCTGCATACGCAGGCAAGACGATTATCCTTGACACCGATATTGATTTCGCAGGTCAGACGATTACAGGCGTCGGAAGCGAAGCTTGTAATTTTGCAGGAAATTTTAACGGTAACAATCATACTATCAGCAACTTCGTAATTGACCAAAGTAATCGAGAGTTTTATGGTGGCTTGTTTAACCAAATGTCAACACCTAATTACGTCAAAAACTTGAAAGTCAAAGGCGCAACTGTTACAGCTAATAAAATGGCCGGTATTATTGCAAGCTCTCTTGAAGGAGGTGCTACTGTAGAGAACTGTCACGTTGAAAACTGTATAGTTGTTGCAAAGATTAAAAAGGCGGGTGCTATTGTTGGTTATACCGCAGACGGAACTGTAAAGAATTGTACAGCTAAGAACAGCTTTGTTTATTGCGCTGACCCAGCTGATGCAGAATCCGGTGAAATCGTTGGCTATACAAATACTGGTTCAACAGTTGATAACAATACCGCCACTAATGTTATCGTAGTTCGCAATACTGTGCCTGCTTTGATTTCAACAGCCGAAGAATTTGCAGCCTTGAACAATGAAATAGCAGAGATACATTTTGTTAAAGACATTAACATGAAGAATTCTTTAGAAACAAAGAACTTCGCAATTAAATACATCAATGTTTATGGACACAACTACACAATTAGCGGTCTGAACAAGCCTCTCTTTAACTTCTTTGGTTGCACTGTCAAGGTAGCTGATTTGAATGTAACAAATTCGACTGTTGCCGCAAATTCAGGACAACTTGGTTGTGGCGCTATTGTAGAAAGAGCTGAATTCTGCAATCTTACCATGGCAAACTGTAATGTAAGCGAAACAAAAATTGAATCTAACGAAGATACTCGTTATGGTCTGTTGGTTGGATATTTAATCGGAGGCGGTAGTATCACAAATTGCTCCGTAACAAATTGCGAAGTGAAAGTTTCAAGTGGTGCTGTTGGCGGAATCGTTGGTCACGAAGCAAGACATGATGATTATACTAATTCTTTGTCTATTTCTGATTGTACCGTTTCTGGAACAAAATTAGAAACAAGTGACAGTGGCGATTGGCGTGTTGGTGAAATTATCGGCACAGTTGCAGGCACAGAAACTTCCATCAACAATTGCAATACATCTGAAAACATATTGAAACAAACAAATAAAACTGCACCCGAAGGCCAAAGCAGCCTTTATGGTCGCATCAAGGGTGGCAATGTTACTATTAACTGATAGCATCCGATATTGATGTACCACAACAAGAAGAGCCTGCACAATGCGGGCTCTTCTTCATTAATAGCGTATAACTGTAAGTCCCCAACCCCTCCCCGAATCCATGAAGCGGGAAGCCATCGACAGCATCAAGAATCGGTTGGAGGAATAAACCACAGATTTTTCACACGTTGCATTCACTCCTTTCACCACCCGTTGATACACTGATTATCAAGACCTTCCTGTGAAAGGAGCTTCAAAAAGCTCCTTTCACCGTTTCACGCCGGCACTACACGACATACAACAACATCCGTATAAAGAAGCTGAAATGCACGTCGCTTCACCTCGGTGGCAGAGTTCTGCCATCAAGGTGGCACTACACTGCCACCTTGCAACATTCGTTGGCACACTGACTTCCGGCAGTGAATCAGGTAGGAAGTGAAAGGGTGAAAGGAGGTTATTCGCTCTCCCTTCACACTATAGCATTGGTTGTCAGCGGTTTGAGAACATGTGACGGGAGTGAACCATTGCAAAAGATACAATAACGGTGCAGACAACAAACGGGTGTTACTGTGAAATACACCTCTTATCGCCAACTTCGGCCGCTTTACAATGAAAGAGCCGTATGTGACAACCCATAAATTTCTAACGGATTATTTGTATTTAGAAAAAGTTTTTTGTTATTTTGCTGTTCAATAGAGAGAATAAACTGAATGAGCCATGAAATACCCCATTGGAATACAAAGTTTTGACCAAATTATCAACGATGGTTACGTATATATAGATAAGACGAAGTTGATTTATCAAATGACAGCTGAAGGCAAAATCTATTTCCTCAGTCGTCCGCGACGTTTCGGAAAGAGTTTGTTGGTCTCTACCCTCAAGAACTATTTCATGGGAAAGACCCGAACTTCAACAATATAGGCAAAAGATTTTCGTATGTATTGGCACAGGCTCACAAAAAATACGGCCGTCGTGCAGTGGTACTCATCGATGAATACGACAAGCCCATTCTTGATGTACTCGACACCGGACTGTCGACTATAGTCGATGGTGACAAGAGATTATTAGAAGACCGGCATCGTGAAATTCTGAAAGGCTTTTACTCCACCTTCAAGGCGGCAGACGAACATTTGAAGTTTGTTCTGCTTACCGGTGTCACCAAGTTTTCGCAAGTAAGTGTATTCAGCGGCTTCAACCAACCGGCAGACATCAGCATGGATCCCCGTTACGAAGCGCTTTGCGGTATCACCACAGAGGAACTGTATCATTACTTCGGCGAGCCGATACGGACATTGGCCGTCAAATTCGGATTTACGGAAGAAGAAATGAAAGACTTTTTAAAGCAGCAGTATGACGGTTACCATTTTGGTGAAAATTTGATTGATATATATAATCCATTCAGTCTGTTGAACGCTTTCGCATCGCAACGAATAGACGACTATTGGTTCCGCAGCGGTACACCCACTTATTTGGTGCGCCTGCTCAAGCATAGCAAAGAAAATCTGAATGAATTGACAGGAAAGTATTACGACCCAAGCCAATTCATCGACTACAAAGCGGACGTGGAAATGCCGCTTCCCATGATATACCAAAGCGGATACCTTACCATTAAGGGATACAACCTGCGCCAGAACACATTCTTGCTGGATTTCCCGAACAACGAAGTGAAAAAGGGATTTGTCACCATCGTTGCCAACGACTATTTAGGAACAAAGACAGATACAAACTCGACGGTACAGCCGAAGAAGCTTTGCGACAGATAGAAGAAAAGGGTTATGCCCGTCCTTATGAAACAGACCACCGTAAATTATACAAGATAGGGGTCAGTTTTTCTTCTGAAACGGGAACCGTTGATGACTGGAAAAGCCATTTACAAGTTTGACACACCCCCTTCTTCACTGATTGCGTAGCACTTTAATAGTTCAAATGAAATTCAACCACCGCTTCGATGCCCTTTCGGAACATATCGAGCGAGAAGTTCTCGTTGGGCGAGTGGATGGCGTCTGCTTCAAGACCAAATCCCATGAGAACGGTTTTTACTCCCAATATCTTTTCGAAGTCGCTGATGATGGGGATGCTGCCGCCGCGGCGTACAGCGAGCGGCTTCTTGCCGAACGCTTTGGCAAAGCCCTTTTCGGCCGCCTGATAAGCGGGCAGGGTGATGGGACACACGTAGCCTTCGCCGCCGTGCATGGGTGTAACCTTGACCTGTACGTAGTCGGGGGCGATGTCGGCCATGTAATCGATGAAAAGCTTTGAGATGGTTTCGTGGTCTTGGTGGGGAACCAAGCGGCAAGACACCTTCGCATAGGCTTTGGAGGGCAGGACGGTCTTTGAACCTTCACCCGTATATCCGCCCCAGATGCCGCACACATCGAACGAAGGACGGCAACTGTTACGCTCCAACGTGGAATATCCTTTTTCACCTTTCAAGGCTTTCACGCCGATGGCCTCCTTGTACTTCTGCTCGTCGAACGGAATCCGGGCAATCATTTCGCGTTCGGCGGCGGGCACTTCTTCCACGGCATCGTAGAAGTGAGGGATGGTAATACGTCCGTCTTCGTCCACCATTCGGGCGATGAGGCCGCAAAGCGTGTTGATGGGGTTTGCCACGGCACCTCCGAAGTGTCCGGAGTGCAGGTCGCGGTTAGGACCGGTCACTTCAATCTGCCAGTATGCCAAACCGCGCAAGCCGGTAGTGAGCGATGGGAGTTCGGCTCCCAACATACTGGTGTCCGACACCAGAATCACGTCCGACTTCAACAGTTCCTTATGTTCTTTGATAAAGGCGTTCAGGCTGGGCGAACCGATTTCTTCTTCGCCTTCGAAAATAAACTTGACGTTATGCTTCAGCAGCCCGTGTTTCGCCACATATTCGAACGCTTTCACCTGAATCATGCCTTGACCTTTGTCGTCATCGGCACCACGCGCCCAAATGCGTCCGTCACGAATTTCGGGTTCAAACGGGCGGCTCTTCCACAGTTCCAGCGGCTCGGCAGGCATCACGTCGTAGTGTGCGTAAATCAGCACGGTGGGTGCTTCATCGCTCACGTGCTTCTGAGCGAAGACCAGCGGATTGCCGGCCGAAGGCATGACGGCGGCTTCGTCGGCACCGGCTTCGAGCAACAATTCTTTCCAGCGTTCGGCGCAAGCCTGCATATCGGCTTTGTGTTCGGGCAAAGCACTGATACTGGGTATCCGGATGAGGCTGAACAGTTCTTCCATGAACCGTGCCTCGTTTTCTTGAATGTACTTTTTAACTTCCATGGTAAAATCGTTTTTTAAGGGGAATGTTTATAATTGCGTGGCGCGATCTATCAGATAATAATCCAACAGGGTGATGGCGGCCATGGCTTCTACGATGGGTACGGCACGAGGCAACACGCAGGGGTCGTGCCGGCCCTTTGCCTTTAGGGTGGTGTCGATGCCGTTGATGTTTACGGTGTGTTGTTCCATCAGCAAGGTGGCCACGGGCTTGAACGCTACCCGGAAGTAGATGTCCTGTCCGTTGCTGATGCCTCCCTGAATGCCTCCGGAGTGATTGGTCCGGGTTTCAATGCGTCCGTTGTTGTTATAGAAAACATCGTTTTGCCGGCTTCCCCGCCACTCCATGTGGTCGAATCCCTCTCCGTAGGCAAAGCCCTTTGCGGCATTGATGCTGAGCATGGCGTTGCCCAGTGCGGCATGAAGTTTACCGAAGACGGGTTGTCCCAATCCCACGGGGCATCCCTTAATGACGCAACCAATCACTCCTCCGATGGTGTCGCCCTCGGCTTTCACTTGCGTGATGAGTGCCGCCATCTCCTGTGCTTTCACCGGGTCGGGGCAACGCACGTCGTTGCTCTCCGTCAGGCTGAGGTCGTATTCGCGGTAATCTTTTTCCAGTTTGACGGCCCCCACCTGCGAGGTGTAAGCCGTAACGCTGATGCCGATTTGCTTCAAAGCCAGTTTGGCCAACGCCCCTGCCACTACGCGCGAAATGGTTTCGCGCGCCGAAGAGCGTCCGCCGCCTCGGTGGTCGCGGATGCCGTACTTCTGCATGTAGGTATAATCGGCATGAGAGGGACGAAACAGACCGCGCAGGTTTTCGTAGTCGGCGGAATGCTGGTTTTTGTTCCACACGATGAAGCCGATGGGACAACCGGTGGATTTTCCTTCGAAGATGCCCGACAAGAACTCCACTTGGTCAGGCTCCTGTCGACCGGTGGTCAGCAGGGATTGTCCGGGTCGCCGGCGATTCAATTCTTGTTGCACGAAGTCCGTGTCGATGGTGATGCCGGCGGGAAACCCGTCGATGACACCGCCCACGCCCGGACCGTGTGATTCGCCGAATCCGGTGAGGCGAAAGATGTTTCCAAATGAGTTGAACATGATGGTTGCTTTGTTTTAATGGTGGAACATGTCAGTTGCTTGGAATGTTTTTCCGAGCGGTCAGAATTTCACTTCCGGTGCTTTATGCGAACCTTCTTCGGCTTCAAAGTAGGGCCGCTTGTCAAATCCGCAAATGCCGGCAATGAGGTTTCGGGGGAAAGTGCGGATATTGGTGTTGTAGGCACGTGCCGTTTCGTTGAAGTTGCGGCGTTCCACGCTGATGCGGTTTTCCGTGCCTTCCAGTTGCGCTTGCAGTTCCTTGAAGTTTTCGTTGGCTTTCAAGTCGGGATAAGCCTCGGTAATGGCGAGCAAACGTCCCAAAGCAGCTCCCACTTCGCCTTGCGCTTTTTGGTAAGCCTGTAGTTTTTCGGGGGTGAGGTTGTCGGCGCTGACGCTCATTTGGGTGGCTTTGCTGCGCGCTTCGGTTACCGCCTGAAAGGTTTCTTTTTCGTGAGCGGCATAGCCTTTCACGGTGTTCACCAAGTTCGGTATCAGGTCTGAACGGCGTTGGTATTGGTTTTCCACATTGCTCCATGCCGTGCTGACCGACTCATCCATTTTGACAAGTCCGTTGTACGAGCTGACGCCCCAAATGGCGATGACTGCCACGATTGCAATCAGGATAATAAGGGTTGTTTTCTTCATATTGCTATACGATTTTAAATTAGTTCTATTTTTTGAGGGTATTAAAAGCGGCTTCCGGCTCCTCCGCCTCCAAAGCTTCCGCCGCCGAAACTTCCTCCGCTGAAGCCTCCGCCACCTCCGAAGCCTCCGCCACCCATAAAGATGGTGCCTCCGCGGTGAGGGCCTCGGTAGTTGTCATCGTAGGATTTTTCGGTTGTGATGTGCCGATGTCCGCAGTATTTGCAGAGATAGATGATTTCGGTTGTAACCACTCCGTTTTTTCGGGAAACCACGTGCGAGGAAACCCGTTGCAGGGCGTGGCGTTTCTTGCACTTGGGACATTGGTTGGCAAAGAGGGCGATGATTATCCCGGAAAACACGATTCCGCCGAAAATCACGGACAAGAAAGCGATAATGAGAAAGGTGTCGTCACCGTCCTCACCACCGAGTTTCTCCATCGAGCCGTCCAGATAACCGCTGACGGCACGAATGCCTGCCACCATACCGCCGTCCCAATCGTCCTTGCCGAAAGGTTTCACCATGTGGAGGCTTTGGATGCGTTTGCAGATGGCATCGGGCAATGCGCCTTCCAAACCGTAACCGGTGGCAAATTGGATGCACCGTTCATCGGTAGAAAGGAGGATGACCAGTCCGTTGTCGCGTTTCTTCTCGCCTACCCCGTTTTCTTTCCCCAGCCGGTAGGCAAAGTCAAAGCAGTCGCCTCCTTCGATGCCGGTCACGGCAACGACCAGTGTCTGTATGCCTGTTTTCTCTTCCAACGCGAAGAGGATGCTGTCCATGGTGGCTACCGCCGAGGCGGACAGGATGCCATCGGGATTGCTGACATAGCGGGTGCGATCCTGCAAGTGGACTTGCGGGATTTCTTCGACGGTGTATTCCTTAGCCGACAGTGTAAAGCATCCCCACAAAACGAGGAACAGGAGTGTTCCCGCCAACCTTTTCATTGCGATGCCGATGTACGAATCCGTTCTTTTCTTCACGATACCTCCCGCTTCATCAGTCATTCCAAATGTCCCATGCCGCAAACGCTTGCAGAAGCAACATTTCCAATCCGTTTTTGGTGATGGCACCTCGGTCGGCTCCTTTCTTCATGAAGAGCGTGGTGTCCGGATTGTACAACAAGTCGTACAACAGGTGGTGCGAGGTGAGGCAGTCGTAAGGGATGTCGGGATATTCGTTAGCGCGCGGATACATGCCTACGGGGGTACAATTGACGATAACCTTGTATTCAGCCATCACTTCGGGAGTCAGGTCTTCGTAAGCGAACATACCTTCGCGAGGAGTACGCGACACGAACTTGGTTTCCAGTCCCAGCTTTTTCAATCCGTGGAAGACGGCTTTCGAAGCTCCACCGGTGCCCAGAATCAACGCTTTCTTGTGTTGGGGTTCCAACATCGGCTCGATGGATTGGGTAAACCCAATGACATCGGAGTTGTGTCCTGTCAGTTTGATTTTTCCTTTCTGCCTGTGAATCTTAATGACATTGACCGCACCGATGGCGGCAGCGTCCGCATCCAGTTCATCGAGAAAGGGGATGACTTGTTCCTTATAAGGAATGGTTACATTGATACCCGCCAAATCGGGATTGCTCAACAACACGTTGTGCAGCTCGTTGATGGAGGGAATTTCAAAGTTCACATACTCGGCATCGATGTTTTCCGAATGAAACTTTTCGTTGAAAAAGTTTTTCGAGAACGAATGTCCGAGCGGATAGCCTATCAAACCGTATTTTTTCATATTTTTTTTGTTTTTCGGGGTTATTTGGTAGCGGTGTAGAGGGTACAGATGCCCATGGTGAGCCGCCGGAAACGAGCTTCGCTGAATCCTGCCTTCAGAATGATTTCTTTCATCACTTCGCCTTGCGGAAAAGCCTTGATGGATTGGGGCAGGTAGGTGTAGGCACTGTTGTCCTTCGAGAGCAGTTTTCCCAAGGTGGGGATAACCGCCTTGGAGTAGATGGCATAGAATTGCTTCATGGGAAAGCGGTCGGGAGAAGACAATTCGAGGATGACAAGTTTGCCGCCATCGTCCAGCACGCGATACATCTCTTTCAGCCCTTTATCCAAATCCTCAAAGTTACGCACCCCGAAGGCTACGGTAATGGCATCAAAGCGTTTGTCGGGGAAAGTCAGTGCCGTACAATCCTCTTTGGTAAAAGAGATTCGGTTCTCCAATCCTGCTTTTTTCACTTTTTGGCGACCCACATTCATCATGCCCTCCGAGATGTCGGTGCCAATCAGTTCTTTCGGGTTCAGCACCCGGCAAGCCTGAATGGCGAAGTCTCCGGTGCCCGTGGCCACGTCCATGATTCGTTGGGGGCGGAAAGGTTTCAGCCATTCGATGGCACGTTTTCGCCAGCGATGGTCGATGCCCCACGAAAGGGTATGGTTCAGTTGGTCGTAGGCGGGGGCTATGTGGTCGAACATGCGTTCCACTTGTACGCTTTTCTTTTCCTTTTCGTTGTAAGGCTTGATATTTTCTTGCGGGTAATTCATAATATAGGTAATAAAAGCCTTTTATTTCATGAAGACAAGCGGATGAAGAACGAAGATTTTCCTGACTTGCGAAAATACTTCGCTCTTCATCACTTTGCTCTTTTAATTATTTCAAGTATTCTTTGACGTTCTTTTCGATGCGCTCGGCGATGCTGTCTACGTTCGCTTTTTCAAACTTTTCGCCGGTGATGTGTTCGAAGAGTTCCATGTAGCGTTCGCTGATGGAGGAAACGATTTCATCGGTCATTTCGGGCACTTGCTGTCCTTCCTTGCCTTGGAAGCCGTTGTCCATCAACCATTCGCGTACAAATTCTTTGGAGAGTTGTTTTTGGGGTTCTCCCTTTTCAAATCGTTCGCGGTAGCCTTCGGCGTAGAAGTATCGGCTGGAGTCGGGCGTGTGTATTTCGTCCATCAGGTAGATGGTGCCGTTGTGCTTTCCGAATTCATACTTGGTGTCTACTAAAATCAAGCCTCGTTCGGCGGCCATCCGGGTGCCTCGTTCAAAGAGTGCCAGCGTATATTTTTCGAGTGTTTCGTATTCTTCGGGAGTAGCGAGTCCTTGTTTCAGGATTTCTTCTTTCGAAATATCCTCATCGTGCAGCCCCATTTCCGCCTTGGTGGTGGGAGTGATGATGGGTGTCGGGAACTTTTCATTTTCGCGCATGCCTTCGGGCAGTTTCACGCCGCATATTTCGCGCACGCCGCTTTTATAGGCACGCCATGCCGAACCGCAGAGATAGCCGCGGACAATCATTTCCACCGGAAAACCTTGACACATAACGCCTACGGTGACCATCGGGTCGGGTGTGGCGAGTTTCCAGTTGGGGCAGATGTCGGTGGTTGCATCCAGGAACTTGGCTGCAATCTGGTTGAGCATCTGACCCTTGAAAGGAATACCTTTCGGCAGTACGACATCGAAAGCCGAGATGCGGTCGGTGGCTACCATTACTAACTTTTCATCATTGATGTTATACACATCACGCACTTTACCGTGATAAACGCTTTTTTGTCCCGGAAAGTTGAAATCGGTTGCTGTTAATGCTTTGCTCATAATTCGGTTGTTTTTAATGATTCTTTCTTGATTTTCTCTGTTGGATGTGAGGAGTTTGTTTCCTCTATTTGTTTCTTCTCAAACTTTTCGTAAGCCTCTACGATGCGGGTTACGAGCTTGTGGCGCACGATATCTTTCTTGTTCAGTTCCACAAAGCTGATGCCCTTTACCCCTTTCAGTATGCGCAGGGCTTGCACAAGTCCCGACTTTTGCGACGAGGGGAGGTCGATTTGTGTCATGTCGCCCGTGACCATCATTTTGGTGTTCGTGCCCATGCGGGTGAGGAACATCTTGATTTGCTGGGTGGTGGTATTTTGCGCCTCGTCGAGGATGACCACCGCATCGTTCAGCGTGCGTCCGCGCATGAAAGCAAGAGGGGCTATTTGAATGATGTTCAGTTCCATGTACTCCTTCAGTTTGGCAGCCGGAATCATGTCTTGCAAGGCATCGTAGAGGGGTTGCAGATAGGGGTCAATCTTGTCTTTCATGTCACCGGGCAGGAAGCCGAGTTTTTCGCCCGCTTCCACGGCCGGTCGGCTGAGGATGATTTTCTTGATTTCCTTATTTTTGAGCGAGCGAACGGCCAATGCGATGGCGGTGTAAGTCTTGCCCGAACCGGCAGGGCCGATGGCGAAAATCAGGTCGTTTTTCGCGTATTCCTGCACCAGTTTCAGTTGGTTTTCGCTTCGGGGCACGATGGGTTTTCCCGTAACGCTGAACACGATGGTGTCGCCCGTTTTTTCGGCTTGCGGTTTTCGTCCGCGCACGATGTCGAGAATCACTTCTTCTTTCAGCGAATTGTATTGCACGCAATGTTTTTCAAGTGCCATGACGCTTTCTTCGAATGCGCACATCTCTTCCTCATCTCCCATCACCTTGATGACGTTGCCTCGGGCAACGATGCGCAGTTTGGGATACAAGGCTTTGATCATCTGTATATTGACGTTGTTCACGCCATAGAATATGACAGGATCTATATCCTCTAATACAATATGTTTTTCTATCATTTATAGTTGTTAGGTACTCGGTGTACGTTAATAATAGTGTGCAAATTTAATGAAAGGTTTTCATTGTTTGCATGTTTTGGCGGAATTTATTTACATTCTATTTTCCGAAAACGCATATTTTAAACTATCTTTGCGGTCATTATTCATTAAAAGCGACAGATTACATGAAGCATTTATGCAACACCTTGTGTATACTTTCGATGGTTATGGCCGTGTTTGCCGGCTGTAAAGAGAAAGACATGAGTATGAAGATGAACCATCCGCGCAACATCAGGGGGGTGGTCAGTTACAAGCGAAGTTTCGGCGACCTGAACGATACGCATTTGGCCGTTGCAAAAAAGAACGGAGTAAAGCCATTGCAAAATAGAGAAGCCGCCGAAAGGCTCGGCGGCAGAGTGGTGGAAGTGAAAAGCGGCGATTTTTATCGGGTAGATTCGCTGACCCATTCCATCCCCTTTCTCGTACCGAAGGCGAGCGACCTGCTCGACAGCATCGGAGCCAATTTCCTTGATTCGTTAGAAAGCAAAGGACTGAACCCCAATCGGATAATCGTCACCTCCGTACTGCGCACACAGGACGATGTAAAGCGTCTTCGCCGCGTGAATCGCAACGCTTCGGCTCAATCCGTACACATGTACGGAACCACTTTCGACATCAGTTACAAGCGTTTCGACAAAGTGGAAGACCCCGAAGGACGCCCCATGCAGGACGTGGGAGCCGACACGTTGAAACTCGTCCTGTCCGAAGTGCTTCGCGACTTGAAGAAAAAAGAGCGTTGTTACATCAAGTACGAACTGAAGCAGGCCTGCTTCCATATTACAGCACGATGAGATACTTCATAGATTTAGCCTATGACGGCACACGTTATCACGGCTGGCAGGTCCAGCCGAACGGCGAGAGTATACAGGGCACGCTGATGAAAGCCCTCTCCTTGTTTCTTCGCACCGAGATAGAAGTCGTGGGAGCGGGACGAACCGATGCCGGCGTTCACGCCCGGATGATGACGGCCCACTTTGACTTCGACCGCGAACTGGACGTACATAAGGTGACGGACAAACTCAACCGACTGCTTCCGCCGGACATTTCAGTGTATCGGGTGTATCGGGTGAAGCCCGACGCCCATGCCCGTTTCGATGCCACCCATCGCACCTATAAGTATTATGTAACCACGCGCAAAGACCCTTTCAACCGCCATTACGCATGGCGCATTTTCAACGAGCTTGACTTTGAGCGCATGAACGAAGCCGCCCGAACGCTCTTTGAATACACCGACTTTACCAGCTTCAGCAAGCTTCATACGGACGTAAAGACCAACAATTGCCGCATCATGCACGCCGAGTGGACGCAAACGGGCGAGCACGAGTGGGTGTTTACCATCCGTGCCGACCGCTTTCTGCGCAACATGGTACGTGCCGTAGTGGGCACGCTGGTGGAAGTAGGACGCGGCAAGATGACCACAGACGAATTTCGGAAGGTGATAGAGAAAAAAGACCGTTGCAGTGCGGGAAACTCCGTACCCGGTCACGCCCTTTTTTTGGTGGATGTGGGATATCCGGACGAACTGTTCCTCTGACAGCCACGCTACGCCAATACGAACAAGCCAAATTGACAATCAAATGGTTTTTAGTATGAGCAAAAGTTAATCAGACAACAAAAAAAAGACATCGTAATTAATTGAGTTACGATGTCTTTTTTACTAAATTTACTTTTTAATTGGCGGAGAGACAGGGATTCGAACCCCGGGTACCTCTCAGTACAACGGTTTTCAAGACCGCCGCAATCGACCACTCTGCCACCTCTCCAAACTCCTTTGCAGAAGCACTTCTTTTCAAAAGCGATGCAAAGGTACTACTTTTTTGGGGTTCTACAAGAGTTTGATTGTCTTTTTTGAAAAAAAGTTTTGGAAAATGCCGAAAAGAGGTAAAAACAACACCTTCGGGATGACTGAAAATGGATTTTAGAGGTCTGTTTTGTTGTTTCAAGTCGTTTGAAAGTGAAATTCAGACCTCTGTTTTGCGTTTTCGGGATGTCGGCAGGTGTTTTTGGGAGTAGAGGCGGATAGTTTCAGAGCATTAGCAAGCCCGGAAACGACTTGACATTCGCAGATTTAGACGGCATTCCTTCAAAAATCAGAATTCTCAAAGCCTCTGTCCGCCAATTATTTCACCCCAAATTTCTAAATTCGATGAATTATATGTAACTTTGTGCCCTAAAATAACAAACAAACGAACAATTTTATGAGAAAGACATTCTTATTGAGCTGCCTTTTGCTGCTATTAGGGCTGACATCCGCCGTTGCGCAAATGCAGGATCCCGTGCAATTCAAGACCGAACTGAAAATCATTTCCGACACGGAGGCGCAGATTGTATTTACCGGTACAATTGAAACCGGTTGGCATGTATACTCCACCGACTTGCCCAAAGACGGTCCCATCTCGGCCACTTTCAACATAGACAAGATAGAAGGAGTGGAAACGGACGGGAAACTGACACCCGAAGGCAAGGAGATGGAGGCTTACGACAAAGTGTTCGACATGAAGTTGCGCTACTTTGAAGAAAAAGCGGTATTCGTACAAAAATTAAAAATCACATCCCCTACCTATTTTATAGAAGGCTATCTGCAATACGGTGCCTGCAACGATGAAAACTGTCTTCCACCCACAGATGTAGAGTTTTCTTTCAGCGGAAAAGGAGTCGCTGATGCGACAACGACTGTCGCAGAAAGCAAATCCGAAGAATCTGCCGCAAAAATAGCGCAGGATATTTCAACAACCGACTATTGGTCGCCGGTCATTGAACAGCTGAAAGCCTTCGGCGAAGAAACCGCGCAAACAGCCAACCGTTCATGGATTTACATTTTCGTTGCCGGATTCATCGGCGGTCTGCTTGCCTTGTTCACACCGTGCGTCTGGCCCATTATTCCGATGACTGTCAGTTTCTTTTTGAAACGTACCAAAGACAAGAAAAAAGGCATCCGCGACGCTTGGACTTACGGTCTGTCCATCGTAGTTATTTACGTAACACTCGGATTGGCCATTACACTCATCTTCGGTGCCAGTGCCTTGAACGCCCTTTCTACCAACGCCGTGTTCAATATTCTGTTCTTCCTGATGTTGGTGGTATTTGCCGCATCTTTTTTCGGTGCTTTCGAGATTACCCTCCCGTCTAAATGGAGTAACGCCGTAGACAGCAAGGCCGAACAAACCAGCGGTTTGCTGAGCATCTTCCTCATGGCCTTTACCCTGTCGTTGGTTTCATTCTCTTGTACAGGTCCCATCATCGGCTTCCTGCTTGTCGAAGTGTCCACCACCGGCAGCGTAGTGGCTCCTGCCATCGGTATGCTTGGTTTCGCCTTGGCATTGGCATTGCCTTTCACCTTATTCGCCATGTTCCCGTCTTGGCTGAAGCAGATGCCGAAGTCGGGCGGTTGGATGAACGTCATCAAAGTAACCCTCGGTTTCCTTGAATTGGCCTTTGCCTTAAAATTCCTGTCGGTAGCCGACTTGGCCTATGGTTGGCGCATCCTCGACCGTGAAACTTTCCTCGCCTTGTGGATTGTCATCTTCGCATTGCTCGGATTCTACCTACTCGGTAAAATCAAATTCCCGCACGACGATGACGATACAACCGTCAGCGTACCCCGCTTCTTTCTGGCTCTCGCCTCATTGGCATTCGCAGTATACATGGTGCCCGGTCTGTGGGGTGCGCCGCTGAAAGCCGTCAGCGCATTCGCTCCACCGATGAACACGCAAGACTTCAACCTTTATAAAAATGAAGTACACGCCCGATTCGATGACTTCGATGCCGGCATGGAATATGCCCGACGCAACGGCAAACCGGTGATGCTCGACTTCACAGGCTACGGTTGCGTGAATTGTCGGAAAATGGAACTCGCCGTATGGACTGACCCTAAAGTGAGCCAAATCATGAACGACGACTATGTACTGATTACTCTCTACGTAGACAACAAGACTCCGCTTCCCGAACAAATCAAAGTGACGGAAAACGGCAAGAGCCGTACCCTCCGTACCTTGGGCGACAAATGGAGCTATCTGCAACGCGTGAAGTTTGGAGCCAACGCCCAACCGTTCTACGTACTGATAGACAACGAAGGCAACGCCCTTAACAAGTCCTACTCTTATGATGAAGACGTGGACAAGTACATTAACTTCCTACAAACAGGATTGGATAATTATAAAAAATAAACGGAATGAAGAGTGACGAATGTCATCCGGAAGATACTTTCGTCACTCTTCATTTATCATTCATCAAATGCCATGATTGAAAAAACAGAAAGAGAGCAAATTATCGCTCTAGTCAACCGTGAAGTAGTTCCGGCCATCGGGTGTACGGAACCCATCGCAGTGGCACTCTGTGTAGCTAAAGCCACTGAAACCCTGGGATGCCGCCCCGAAAAAATTCAAGCCTTGTTGAGTGCCAACATTCTGAAGAACGCCATGGGCGTAGGCATCCCCGGCACCGGTATGATCGGTCTCCCCATAGCCATCGCTTTGGGTGCGCTCATCGGCAAGAGCGAATACCAATTGGAAGTGTTGAAAAACAGCACACCCGAAGCCGTAGAAGAAGGGAAAAGACTGATTGACGCACAAGCTATCCACATTTCTCTAAAAGAAGGAATCACAGAAAAGCTCTATATCGAAATCATCTGCGAAGCCGAAGGCAGACAAGCTACCGCCATCATCAGCGGCGGACACACAAATTTTGTCTATGTAGCTAAAGGCAAGGAAGTTTTACTCAACAAACAGACCGCCACTTCTGACGAGTCCGACATTCAGAACGTAACACTTACCCTCCGCAAGGTATACGACTTTGCTACGACAAGCCCCTCCGAAGAATTAAAGTTCAT
Organism: uncultured Phocaeicola sp.; assembly: GCA_964469845.1. Taxonomy (GTDB): domain Bacteria; phylum Bacteroidota; class Bacteroidia; order Bacteroidales; family Bacteroidaceae; genus Phocaeicola. The sequence continues at coordinate 64,479 of CAYXZF010000001.1, read as the reverse complement.
CCTTGAAACCCGCAACCTGAATAAAAACGCAGCCGAACGTTCCTTCCAAGGCAACTACGGACATCAGCTCGGCAAGACCCTGAACAGCAAGAAAAACAGTTCACTGATGATGGGCGACAATACATTCACCCACATCCTCTCCTATACATCTGCAGCCTGCGATGCCCGAATGGCAGGAGCCATGATTCCCGTCATGAGCAATTCCGGCAGCGGCAATCAAGGCATCACCGCTACCCTTCCGGTCGTGGTTTACGCCGAAGATAACCACAAGAGCGAAGAAGAACTGATTCGCGCCCTGACATTAAGCCATCTCACCGCCATCTACATCAAACAAAGTTTAGGCCGACTGTCCGCCCTGTGCGGATGTGTAGTGGCCGCCACCGGTTCCAGTTGCGGAATCACCTACCTGATGGGAGGAAGCTACGAACAAATCACTTACGCCGTCAAGAATATGATTGCCAACATTACCGGCATGATTTGCGATGGCGCCAAGCCCAGCTGTGCACTAAAGCTCACCAGCGGCGTATCGACAGCCGTTCTTTCAGCTATCTTAGCCATGGAAAACAAGTGTGTAACCTCGGTGGAAGGCATTATCGACGATGATGTAGATCGTAGCATCCATAACCTCACCCGCATCGGTTCGCAAGGCATGAACGAAACCGACAAACTCGTACTCGACATCATGACACACAAACAATGCGACTGACAAACATCATAGAACCATGATACTGATAGCAGACAGCGGTGCCACCAAAACCGATTGGTGTAGCGGCAACAACCGAGAAGACATCCGAATCATCCAAACGCAGGGAATCAACCCTTTTCACCAGTCAGAAGAACACATCGAACGGGTGCTGAGGGAAGAACTTCTCCCCCATTTAAAACAAGATTCCCCCGTAACAAGCATCTTCTTCTACGGAGCAGGATGCACGCCCGAAAAGAGTCCCATCGTCAGAGACAAATTGAAAGCCCTCTTCCCCGAAGCAACCATCGAAGTGGAAAGTGATTTGTTGGGAGCCGCCCGTTCGCTCTGCGGACGAAAAAAAGGCATCGTCTGCATTTTGGGCACAGGCTCCAACTCATGCGAATACGATGGAGAAAAGATTACCTCCAACGTACCGCCGTTGGGATACATTTTAGGAGATGAGGGAAGCGGAGCCGCACTGGGCAAACGATTGGTAAGCGACTGCTTGAAAAATCAACTTTCCGAAAAGCTCTGCCGACTATTCTTGATAGAAACGGGACTGACACCGAGCACACTTATTAATAAGGTATACCGTGAACCGCAGGCCAACCGATTTCTGGCCAGTCTCACCCCTTTCCTCTCTCGCCATCGCGAAGAACCCGAAATCCATGAACTACTGATTTCCTGCTTCACGGACTTCTTCCTTCGCAACGTCATGCAATACAAGTATCAAAATACAGCCATTCACTTTACCGGCTCCATCGCCCGGCATTTTCGGCAAGAAGTGGAGGAAGCCGCCCGAACAACAGGACTACGGACGGGACAATTCATTCAAAGTCCTATAGACGGATTGGCCAATTATCATTTATAAATAAAAATAAATTCCTGAAATGAGCGTGTGTTTCAGGAATTTATTGTATCTTTGCGCCGATTTAGATATTATCAATATAAAGTCTAACACAATTAACAATTTTATTAACTAATTAATTTAATGGAAAATTTAAAGAACATTGCTCCCATTGAAGACTTCAACTGGGAAGCGTATGAAAACGGCGAAGCTGTAACCAGCATGAGTCACGAAGACCTCGAAAAGGCTTACGACGGTACTTTGAACAAGGTAAACGACCGCGAGGTTGTAGATGGTACTGTCATCTCAATGAACAAGCGCGAAGTTGTTGTAAACATCGGCTACAAATCAGACGGTATCATTCCTTTGAATGAGTTCCGTTACAATCCTGACTTGAAGGTAGGTGATACAGTTGAAGTATACATCGAAAATCAAGAAGACAAGAAAGGTCAGTTGATCCTTTCTCACAAGAAAGCACGCGCTACACGCTCTTGGGATCGTGTGAACGCTGCACTCGAAAACGAAGAAATCATCAAGGGTTACATCAAGTGCCGCACAAAGGGTGGTATGATTGTAGATGTATTCGGCATTGAAGCATTCTTGCCGGGTTCTCAGATTGATGTGAAGCCCATCCGCGACTACGATGTATTTGTAGGTAAGACTATGGAATTCAAGGTAGTTAAGATTAACCAGGAATTCAAGAACGTAGTGGTATCTCATAAGGCTCTTATTGAAGCTGAACTCGAACAGCAGAAGAAAGAAATCATCGGTAAACTTGAAAAAGGACAGGTACTTGAAGGTACCGTTAAGAATATCACATCATACGGTGTGTTCATCGACTTGGGTGGCGTAGACGGTTTGATTCACATCACAGACTTGTCTTGGGGTCGTGTAAGCGATCCGAAGGAAGTGGTAGAATTGGATCAGAAGTTGAACGTGGTTATCCTTGACTTCGATGACGAAAAGAAGCGCATCGCTCTCGGCTTGAAGCAGCTTACTCCGCATCCTTGGGATGCTTTGGACGCTAACTTGAAGGTAGGTGACAAGGTGAACGGTAAGGTCGTTGTTATGGCTGACTACGGTGCATTCATCGAAATCGCTCCGGGCGTTGAAGGTTTGATTCACGTATCAGAAATGTCTTGGTCACAACACCTGCGTTCTGCACAGGATTTCATGAAAGTGGGCGACGAAGTAGAAGCCGTTATCTTGACCCTCGACCGCGACGAACGCAAGATGTCTTTGGGCATCAAGCAGTTGAAGCAAGATCCGTGGGAAACTATCGAAGAAAAGTATCCTGTAGGTTCCAAGCACACTGCCAAGGTTCGTAACTTCACTAACTTCGGTGTATTCGTAGAAATCGAAGAAGGTGTAGACGGTTTGATTCACATCTCCGATCTGTCTTGGACTAAGAAGATTAAGCATCCGTCTGAATTCACTCAAATTGGTGCCGACATCGAAGTACAAGTACTCGAAATCGACAAGGAAAACCGTCGTTTGAGCCTCGGTCACAAGCAGTTGGAAGAAAATCCCTGGGACGTATTCGAAACTGTATTCACAGTAGGTTCTGTACACGAAGGTACTATCATCGAAATGTTGGATAAGGGTGCCGTAGTCGCATTGCCTTACGGTGTAGAAGGTTTCGCCACTCCGAAGCACTTGGTGAAGGAAGACGGCAAGCAGGCTCAGTTGGAAGAAAAGCTGAACTTCAAAGTTATTGAGTTCAACAAGGATGCAAAGCGCATCATCCTTTCTCACAGTCGCATTTTCGAAGATGCAGCAAAGGCTGAAGAAAAAGCAGAAAAGAAGGCTGCTGCCAAGGAAAGAAAAGCTAAGAAACAGCAGGAAGAAACTCCGATGATTCAGAATCAAGCTGCTTCTACAACTTTGGGTGATATCGATGCTTTGGCTGCTTTGAAGCAACAGCTCGAAGGCAAAAAGTAATTTTTATCACTTTTGATATATTGAAAATAGGATGTGTGTTTCTGCACATCCTATTTTTTTTTGCGAAAAAGTTCGTATCTTTGCAGCGATGGAAAAATTTGAAGTAGACATATTAGGTTGCGGCTCCGCTCTCCCTACCACCCGACATTTCTCGTCATCGCAAGTTATAAACATCCGCGAGAAACTCTTTATGGTGGATTGTGGTGAAGGAGCACAGTTACAACTCAGACGCTCAAAGTTGAAGTTCAGCCGACTTAACCACATCTTTATCTCTCATCTGCACGGTGACCATTGTTTCGGGCTGATGGGACTGATTTCCACGTTCGGCCTGTTGGGACGGACTGCCACCCTGCACATTTACGCCCACGAAGAGTTGGAACGACTACTCCGCCTGCAATTGGACTTCTTCTGTAAGGGAATGGACTACACCGTGGAGTTCCACCCCATCAACCCGGCGAAAGCGTCCGTCATCTACGAAGACCGATCGGTAACGGTATCCACACTCCCACTGAAGCACCGCATCCCCACTTGTGGTTTCCTATTCCAAGAAAAGAAGACCCCGAACCACATCATCCGCGACATGATTGACTTCTATCGAATTCCTGTATACGAACTGAATCGCATCAAAAACGGTGAAGACTATGTAACACCCGATGGAACAGTTGTCCCCAATCATCGTCTCACCACTCCTTCGTACACTCCGCGGAGCTATGCCTATTGTTCGGATACCCTGTGCCGTCCGGAAATCGTCCCACTCATCCGAAAAGCGGACTTACTCTTTCACGAAGCTACCTTTGCCCAATGTGATGCCGCCCGTGCCAAAGAAACATTCCACAGCACAGCCATGCAGGCAGCCGAAATAGCCCGCGATGCCGAAGTGAAACAATTAATCATCGGACACTTCTCGGCTCGCTACGAGGACGAAACAATCCTGCGGACTGAAGCCAAGAGCATCTTTCCGAATACGTTGCTTGCGAAAGAAAACCTACGTATCACACTTTAAGCCAATAACGCCTACCAACAGATGAATGGTTATAACGAAAAAGAAATAATAGCCCTGTTACAAGACCCGGACCGACAGCGCGAAGCTTTCGGACGCATCGTGGCTGAATACAGCGAACAACTGTATTGGCAAATCAGACGTATGGTGCTTTCACACGAAGATGCCAACGACTTGTTACAAAACACTTTCGTCAAGGCTTGGGGTAACATCGACTACTTCCGAGGAGAAGCCAAACTGTCTACTTGGCTCTACCGAATCGCTTTAAACGAGTGCCTGACTCACTTGAACCGACAACAAATAATGAACCGGATTTCGATAGACAATGTAGACACCGAAATGCTGGACAAATTGGAAAGCGACACCTACTTTGACGGTAACCAAACTCAAAAAGTATTTCTGAGAGCCGTACAATCCCTGCCCACCAAGCAACAAATGGTCTTCAATCTTAAGTATTTCAAGGAAATGAAATACGAAGAAATCTCGGAAATTCTCGGCATCAGTGTGGGCGGACTGAAAGCCTCCTACCACCATGCGGTCAAAAAGATTGAAACTTTTTTGGAAGAGCATCTTTAAACCTTTTTGAATGTCAAGCATCTAAAAAAGAAAGGAACACCTATGGAGAAAGAAAACAAGATATTGAGAAAAGTTGGTACACAGACCCCATTCCGCGTACCCGAACATTACTTTGAAGACTTCCAACGGCAACTCATGGAGCATCTGCCGGAAAAGGACTCCGCACCGCAAATGTCGGAGCCTACTCTTTGGCAACGGGTAAAGCCATGGATATACATGACAGCCATGTTCTGCGGCATCATGTTAAGCGCCAAAGCGTTTATCGGCAAAGTTCAAAGGGAAACCTTCCCCATCAGCGTGTCCGAAGCCGAAGACATCCCGGAAGAAGACTGGAAAGAAATCATCGACAAATCCATGATGGATGATTACTCCTTGTTTGAATATCTCACAGAAGCAGAAAACAACGACTCTAATAACTAAACAAAACGAACAATGAAAAGACATCATTTATTATTGTTGCTGATATGCTTGTGCCTTCCGATGAAAGCACAGAAAAAGACTTCGGAAGCGGAATTCCGAACCAAGAAAGAAGCATACATGACCGAACAAGCCACACTCACCAAAGAAGAAGCCTCCAAGTTTTTTCCATTGTACTTTGAATTGCAGGAGCGAAAGAAGCAAATCAACAATGCTGCTTGGACAAACGCGAAAAAAGACCAAAATCCCCGCACGACCGAAAAGGAATACGAAGACATCATTGATGGATTCATGAAAGCCCAATTGGAATCAACCGACTTGGACAAGGAGTACTTAAAGAAATATAAAGCCATACTCTCTTCCCAAAAAATTTTCCTACTCTACAAAGCTGAAATCAATTTTCACCGGAACATGATTAAAATCATGCAGAAGAGCGAAAAGAAATAAAAACATCGCATCAAGACATGCCTTGTATTGAAAAAAACGTCGCCGCATTTGTTTATTTTGCAGCGACGTTTTTTAAAAAGTCCAAGGAGTTTTAAGCAGTAATTACCCCGTCAATACGGAAACTCTACAATCCTTGCTCTTTCGCTTCGTTCCAAATCGCATCCATCTCCTCCAGAGTCATTTCCTTCAGATTCTTTCCTGCCTTGATGGTGTGATTCTCCAAGTAGTTGAAGCGGCGGATAAACTTCTGATTGGTCCGTTCGAGTGCATTGTCGGGGTTTATTTTATACAGACGGGCCGCATTGACCAAGCTGAACATCACATCACCAAACTCAGCCTCTGCCTTTTCGTTGTCCATATTCTCAATTTCCGCTTCAAACTCACCGATTTCTTCTTTCACTTTCTTCCACACATCCTTGCGATTTTCCCAATCAAAGCCTACATTGCGAGCCTTATCTTGAATACGATATGACTTAATAAGCGAAGGAAGCGCCGAAGGCACTCCGCTCAACACAGTCTTATTGCCATCTTTTTCCTTCATTTTCAACTGTTCCCAATTCTCTGTTACTTTCTCTGCCGTATCGGCTTTCACTTCACCAAACACGTGCGGATGGCGAAATATCAGTTTATCGCAGAGGGAATCGCACACATCCTTTATGTCGAAGTCTCCCGTTTCACTTCCTATTTTGGCATAGAATGCCACATGCAGCAACACATCGCCCAATTCTTTGCAAATGTCTTTTTTGTCATTCTTCATCAAGGCATCACAAAGTTCATACGTTTCCTCAATGGTATTGGGACGAAGACTCTCATTAGTCTGCTTACGATCCCACGGACACTTCTCGCGAAGCTCGTCCAGTATGTCCAGAAAGCGTCCAAACGCTTCCATCTGTTCTTTTCTTGTATGCATATCGTTTTATTTTTATCATTCAAACAATTAAAATAAGAGGATGCACAAATAATATGCATCCTCTCAAAATATATCAGAAAAACAGACTTCTTCTATTAGAAGTACAAGTAACGGTCATCCTTTACGCTCGCTCTTTCATACAAGTCGTTGATAAAGCTACTTGCATAGCGAGTAGACATCGTAGCCAAAGCGTTTTCTTCACTCTTAGCATTAAACTCTTCGGCGTTGTTTTCCTTATTAATGACCTGCATGACATAAACAGCAGAGTTACCCTTGACAGGCGCGCTCACTTTATTCACTTCGCTCTTGCCGGCTACCGCACCCAAAACAGGTTCGCTGGCGCGAGTTACGCCAACATAAGTCGGAGCAGCAAAAGTGATGTGCTTCACTGTGTCACTCACCGCATTGGGCATACCTTTCACCTGTTCGATACCGTTAATACCGTTCAAGTCAGCCATGATTTTGGCGGCTTTTTTGTCGCGAAGGATTTCCATTCTCAACAAATCTGCCACGGAATTGATATTGCGATAACCTTCCGGATTAATCTTTTCAACGGCAACGACCATCATGTGGTCATTTTCACCACATTCGTAAAGCGGAGAAACTTCGCCTTCCTTGGCTTCAAAAATCCATTTCAAAGCGTCACGCGTATTCTTCACTCCACCTACGTAATGTTCGTTACTACGGAAGTCGTCACGTTCCAACAAACGGTAACCGCTTTCTTCCGCATTCTGCACCAACTTGTCGAGAGTTGTATTTTGCGCCACAAACTGGCTGAAGTCATTATAAGCCTTGTTGTAGGTTTCTTTACTGAATTCTACCGGACGCTTGATGACAGCTATTTGATATTTATCCTTCACAGCCTTCTTGTCTAACACTTGAAGGATGATGTTGGCTTGTCCCAAAGCCAGATTGGTCAGTTCGTTTTTATCACTGTTAATCAGTGTTTTGATATACTTGGCATTGTCAGCATCGAGAGCAGCACCTTCGTAAGCACGGGCTGTCAACCAAGTGCTTTCACCGGTCTGACCGTATGTCTTGGCCAATTCTGCAAAGTCGGCACCACCCTTCAGGGCTTTATAGATACTGTCGGCCAAAGCAGCGGTTTTATCGGCTGTTTCCGCATAGACTTGAATCTGACGGAAACGGACAGAATCGGGAAGAGCGGTCTTTGCAACAACCTTCATGGCGTTGTAAGAGTCGTCAGACTGATTATAATAAGGGCCATATACTTCGCCCACCTTTACAGAGTCGATGCGAGTGGCAATGTCACTTGGATATACACCTTTATTGATAGCGACTTCCGAGAAAGGAACGACAGAGCCGCTTGAACGAACCAATGCAGAAAGGTCTGTGGCATCTGCCAACTGATTGGCATATTCAGTCACTTCATTCAACACTTCGGCACGGTCGGTTTCCGACGGAGTAACCAAAACATCAATGTACTTGATGTTACGAGTTTCCATCAACTGCTTATAAGCTTCTTTCTTCCGATTGTAAAGAGCCTTGATTTCATCTTTTGAAACGCTGACTGTAGAATCCTTTACAGAAGAATAAGGAATGGCAGCAAGAACTACATCCGTCTGCTGAGTACGGGCATTGAAAGCATCTTCGGCCGAAACCGGATTAGAAATCAACGATTTAGAAATCAAGTTCTGATATTTTTCAGCCAACAAAGACTGCTTCAATGTCTTTTCGATGAAATTCCAAAAAGCACCCATTTGCTGATAATACTCTACATACTGTGCAGGCATTTGTGCGGAATTGGAACCAAGGTTTGCGTAATCTACAAGGAACTTCTTCAACATATCCTTGTCAAAGGCACCTGTCTGCGGGTTACGGAACGGAGTCTGCATCAACAAGGGATGAACACCCTGCTCAATGACATCCTGAATTTCAGCATTGCTGACAGTTAAACCCAACTTTGCAGCTTCTGCTTCGATAAGCTTATTGTTCACATACGACTGCCATACCTGATCCTTCACCTGAGTCAGTTGGTCGTCGTTCAAGGCAGACACACCTTGGGTCAATTTCACAACTTCGGTGTATTCATCCACCAGTTTCTGATAATCCTGTGCGGAGATGGTTTCTCCATTCACTTCACCTACATCTTGTCTGCCTTGATGAGGTTGGATAGCTTTCCAAGCATCACCCGCAATGAATGCGAAAAGGGCAAGACCGATAACAATGACCAACAAAGGTCCTTTGCTTCTGATTTTTTGTAATGTTGCCATTTATTATACTGTTTTTTTATTTATTGTTTCTTTCCTTTGGATTTTAGCGCACGAAGATACAAAAAATGTCGTTCATAAGCTATTTTATTTCAAAAAAAATCTGTTATTCGTTCACTTTCAGCTTCACAAGCTCGATTTTCGTAGATGTAACCTTGATGATTCGAAATTGAAACTTATCCAACGTTATGACTTCATGCGCCTTTGGAAAACTCTGGAATTCGTGTAAAATCAAGCCGCCAATGGTCTGATAATCGTCACTTTCGGGCAGTCCAAGCGTAAAGAGTTCGTTGGCTTTTGCTATGTCAAGACGACCGGACAAAATGTATTCATTGTTACCCAGCGATTTTGCGATGTAGGAAGTAGTATCGTGTTCATCTTCTATTTCACCAAAAATTTCTTCTACCAAGTCTTCCAACGCTACGATGCCCGATGTACCGCCGAACTCATCCACCACCACAGCCAGCGTTTTCTTCTGCTGCATGAAGAGTTTCATCAGCTTATTTGCATTCATCGTTTCGGGGACGAAAGGAAGTTGACGGATACAGGTACACCAATCCTCCGGTTCATGAAACATTTCGGAGGAATGAATGTAACCAATGATATTGTCAATATTATCATTATATACGATGATTTTGCTGATGCCTTTTTCAATAAACAAGTCTTTCAGTTCTTCGATGGAAGCGTCATCTTCGATGGCTATGATTTCGGTGCGCGGCACCATGCAATCGCGTATCTTGATATTAGAGAAATCAAGCACATTCTGGAATATCTTGACTTCTGTATTGATATTCTTGTCATCGTCCACATTCTCGATGCTGCTCTGTATGAAGTAATCAAGGTCTACCTTTGTGAAAGCCTTTGCACTGGCTTCCTTATTAAGTTTGGTTCCGGTCAAGCGCAAAATCAAGCCCGACAGTCCGGAAGCAAACTTACTGACAGGATAAAGCAATACGTAACAAATGAAAGCGGGAAAAGCAAACAGATTGAGCGTAAAGTTCGGATTGATTTTAAACAGCGTCTTGGGCAAAAACTCACCCGTTACCAGAATAATGAGCGTAGAAATAACAGTCTGCGTCAGCACAAGAAGAAACTCATTATCCATAATTCCTGCCAATAATTGCTTTTCTATGATTTCGGCCATCAGAATACCATAAATAACCAAGGCTATGTTGTTGCCCACCAACATGGTGGAAATAAAATCATTCGGTTTGCGAAAAAATACAGAAAGGATGCGCGAAGTAAGACTTTCTTCGCTTCGATCCATCTCAAAACGGAGCTTATTGGAAGATACAAAAGCAATTTCCATGCCTGAAAAAAAAGCAGAAAAAGCCATTGTTATCAAAATTTGTATAATGATACTGCCCATACTATTGATTATTGTTTGCTGTCAATCTTTACGCTATCTACCTTCAGGCTATCGGTCGGTCGGGATGAAGCGACTGTTGCCTGGTCTTCGATGGTGAAGATACCGGTTGTATTCTTGATGACGTATTCGGTCAGTTCCTGATTGGACTCGAAGCCGTAACCGGTAATCACTTTATCTTCTTGTTCGATACGAATATATTTGTCGGAGTAGACTTGTTCTTTCTTTTCATCCCAATAGAGGAGTTCGGTTTCAAACCGGTCGCCTCGCTGGCTGCGGATTTCAACATTACTTTTGAGTTCCCACAATTTCTTTTTCTCGTAATAATAGGCTGTATCTGCCTTTATGCTGGCATCAATATGAAATAGGCTGTCAAACTTTTCCAGATAAACTCCTTTTTCAAAAGCCCAATAAGGTGGATTTTTCTTATCGAAAATAGTCCATTCTTCGGTGACAATCTTATAACGAGTGACACCCGAATCGGAAATGAGCGTCGTCACTCCCAACGAGTTCATACTGGGCAACGTGTCACGTTCGGAAACCGCTTCAGCCAAATTCTTTTCCTTTCCGGAGCAAGAAGAAAATAAAAGAAACATAACAGCCGCACAGAATGCAGCTGTTATGTATAAAGTTTTCAGATATGTTTTCTGTTCTTTTTTTACGGGCATCATGATTATCTGATAGTTGTGGTTTCACCAATCCATCCGCCGATTGTAACAGACTGTCCTTTCTTAATACCGATAAAGAACAAATCTTCATCTTTCGGTGTATAGCCGGCGTAAGTTCTGATGAGTTCATTCGCTTCTTCCGCACAACTCGGATCAACACTCTTGGCCTTTTGCAACTTATCGATAACCGCAAAGAAAGTACACTTGTTCAATGCTGATTCTTCGCTCCAGTTGGGGCTTGACGCATACATGCGCGCAATCAAGATGTAAGGTTTTCCGTTTTCACCGTTATATTCAATCGATTTACGAGCATACTGTTTAGCCTTGCTCAACTGCTTCTTGCTAAACAATACGGCAGCTGTCTTGTAGCAATAATCAGCTTTCTGAATGGGGTCTTGTTCAAGTTCGATGGCGTTGTCGAAGTAAGAGAGACACTTATCCAAATCACCTTTCTTATAATACATATAACCACAACCAATGGCGGTAGCGGCAGTCGGTTCGATAGCATGAGCGGCTTCAGAAGCGGCAAAGTAAGCTTCGGCTTCCGTGCAACCAAGCATTTGCATCACAGAAATAACCTGCTTCAAGTAATCAAGGTTGGTCTTGTTGGCTTCTACTTTCGGAGCATAGATAGCCTGAAGATTGTCGCAAGTAGCCACACCGCTGTTGATGAAGTGAGCATCGATGTTATCCTTCGCCGTCTTGTAATTCTTCTTGGCAGATTCCTTTGTAGCGGCTTTGAAAGCTTCATCGGCATAACCGGAAGTAGCGATGTAATCTTGAATAAATTGTTCTTTATGGCTTTCGTCAGCTTTCATCTTCTGTGCGGAAGCATCAATAAACTCCATCAATACATAGTACGGCAAGTTATGCTTTTCAGTAGCGACAGCTTCGGCAAACATGTCATAAGCCGCATTGATGTCCTGACCGCCCATTGTAAAATAGTCGTGAGCTTTGTTACCCAAGATGTCACCTTTCGTTGTTTTGTTTCTTACCAAAGAATTCAGTTGTTCCAGATACTGAATGCGCTGATCGTGAACCTTAATCAATTGGTCGAAATACTCTTTCTGCTTAGCTGCATCCTTTTCCTGAGCGATAAGCGCACGAAGAATTTTGGCACCATTCGTGTAAGTAGCCACCTGAGCCCAAGGAGCTTCGTCAAAGACAGCTTTCCAAGGAGTATAGGCATCCTTGAAGTTATTTGTTTTTACGTACTCAGTATAAATACTGATGTTCTTCAAGCAGTTCAAACTGTCTTGACCATGACCGAATCTCGATCCGTCCGACGCTCCTGTCTGAGCGAAAGCGGCTGTTGCGCATGAAAGGGCAAACAGCGCGGTTACCATCTTTATTTTCATCGTATATAAATTATAGTTATTATTAATCTTCACTTTTTCATCGTCTTTTCATCAATCTACCTTCCACTTCATGAACCAACGTTCATTGAAAGTCAATCCGATATTGAGTCTTAGCACGTTCTCTTCCAACATACCTTTGATTTTCGGGCTCATCTTGACATATTGTCCCGATATGTTAAGGATAGATTTGCTTTGGAAAATGGGAAGTCCGAAGCCGAAGCTCACACCATATTCGCGGTTACTCTCCAGCCCGTTTACTTTTGTGTACGGAGTCGCATAATGAGCACCTACACGGTATCGGATGCGGTTGAGATAATTACGGCTGACAGGATTGGGAAGATACTCGGCACCGAACGATACTTTCGTGCGGTTAGAAAAATTGCCTTTCTTGTTGTAAAAGTCAACATCTTTCCAGTTTTGATAAGTAAGGTCGGCACCTACGGTCAGGCGGTTGTCATAGACATAAGTGACGCCCGCGCCAAACGTAGAGGGAAGTCCGAACGCATTGCTGATGGAATCTGCGGTCTGTCCCTGAATGACGGAACTGCTATTGTACGTTTCCTGATACATAAATCCATCGCTGTTCAAATCATGACCAAAGGAATAGACTGCGCCTACATTGACAGCATGTTTCTTGCCAAAGCGGTGAGTGTACTGAAGACCAAGGTCTATCTTATAGTCACTGATTGAAATTTTATCGCTGCGCACACTGCTGAAAGCATTTGAATTACTGAACGTAGTACTGGCGGTATGAGTGATGTCGCCATACAAATAAGAGAAGTTCGCACCTACAGAAAGGTTGTCGAACACCTTATAGCCCAAGCCAACAAACACTTGCTGCAATCCGCCATCTCCGGAATACTGAGCCAAAGAAGAGATGTTATTGCCATATTCATCCTTTGCTATCACCTTTGTCTGGCTCATGTTATAACCCACCGTAGAAAAAGGCAGAAAGCCTGCCGTCATGGCCATCCGTTTGAACAAACGGAACTGCATGGCGATATAATCAACTCTCGAATTTTTGGCATTGGTCTTGACACCGTTCTCTTGGAAATTGGTATTTTGCAACGACATGCCGGAGTCGAAAAGAAATGTCAGCGAGTCAATCGCCGTATACGAAGCCGGATTGGCCGCATTGATTTGGAACCCGTTTCTCAAGCCGTATGCAATACCTCCCATTGCTTTACTGTTACCGAAATTCTGATCGGACAATTCTCCGAAGCCATAGCGGGTATAGGGAGAATTTGAACTTGTTTGCGCCACGACAGCTACCGTCATAAGACAGAGCAAACAAGTATGGACAAGTCTTTGATATTTAATCATTATATTCTAAAATTCTGTTTAAACCTTTCAATACTAGAAAACCATCTGCAAAGATGACACTTTTTAAGTTGGTATCAAAAGAAAAATCGTCGCCACCCGTTAAAAAAACTAAAAGATTAGGATATTTCTTCTTAAGTTGACGGATATAACCACTTATTTCGTGCTCAATGCCATGAATAACGCCGGCTCGGATAGCCGTTTCCGTTGTCTTCCCGTAAGTGGGATTATCTCCTTTCGGAGTCACTTTGGGAAGTTTGTCGGTAAAAGTGCTAAGTGCTTTGAAACGCATCCGCATCCCCGGCGAAATGTTTCCACCATGATATTGCCCGTATTCATCGATAAAATCGAACGTAATGCAAGTCCCCGCGTCGATGACCAACAAGGGATGATTGGGTTTAATCGCATGAGCCGCCACCACACCTGCGATACGATCCGCGCCCAAGGTCTGCGGAGTATCGTAAAGGTTCTTGATGGGAATAGGCGTCTGCCAATCCAATTCGATAACAGGAAAGTCCAATTCGCCCAACTGTCTTCGAATCGTATTGCTCAAGGTGATGACCGACGAGATAATTCCCCGCGTTATGTGATACTTACTGCAAAGCATAGGCAGGGAGTCCAACGAATAGCGGGAGCCGCGGATGACCTCCACCACTTCACCTCTATCGAAGACTGCCAATTTGGCCAACGAATTACCTATATCTATTATTAAATTCACGATTCTTTTCTTTTTCGAGTGCAAAAGTAACGGAAAAAAGTGTACTTTTGCACTGAATATGAAAAAAATATTTCTTTTTATAGCTTTTATTGCCCTTTTAGGGAATGTTCAGAGCTTCGGCAATCCTGCTGACAGTATCCGCGTGAGCCTGTTGACTTGCGAACCGGGCAGCGAAATTTATTCGCTCTTCGGGCATACCGCTTTGCGTTATGAAAATCCGGCGAAGAAGCAAGATTGGGTCTTTAATTACGGCATGTTCAGCTTCCGCACCCCCAACTTTGTGCTGCGTTTCATCAAAGGCGAGACGGATTACCAGCTCGGTGTGATGCCTTTCGCTTACTTCAAGACGGAATACGCCATGCGAGGTTCGTCGGTATATCAGCAGGAACTGAACCTGACGACAAGCGAAAAACAACACCTCTTTCGCTTGTTGGAAGAGAACTATCTGCCACAGAACCGTACTTACCGCTACAATTATATGTTCGACAATTGCACGACCCGCGCCCGCGACAAAGTGGAAGCGGCCATCAACGGTCGGATAATCTACCCCGATGGCGACCGTTCGAAAACTTTCCGCGACCTCATCCGCCGCTTTACCGCCGGACATGCTTGGAGCGCACTGGCCATCGACCTCTGCCTCGGTGCCGAAGCAGACAAACCGATAGACGAACGTAAGCAAATGTTCGCCCCTTTCTGCATGTTGGATTTTGCAAGGGGAGCGATGATTTACCGATCCGATACGATTGTCCCCCTGGTCAAGTCGGAAAGCAAAGTCGTCGATGTTTCTGAAAAAGGCGAAGACGTTTTTAAAAAAGACGGCGGCGTTTTTTATTTTTCTCCGCAGGCTTTCGCCTTGACATGGTGGGGACTCACAATGCTCGTCATGGCATGGAGCATCCGCCGGAAGAAAATCTGTTGGTGGTGGGACGTAATTCTATACGGCGTGCAAGGTCTCGGAGGCTGTATCATCGCCTTTTTGTTCTTCTTTTCCCTTCACCCCACGGTGGGTTCCAACTGGATGCTGATGATGCTTAATCCGCTTCCGCTTTTCTACTTACCGGTGATGGTTTACAAGGCTGTCAAGGGGCAGAAAGATGCGTTTCATTGGGTAAATGCGGGCGTTTTAACACTTTTTATAATCATAATACCGTTTATACAGCAAAAGTTTAACGTAACTGTATTACCTTTGGCGTTGAATTTATTGTCGTGTTCAATCGGACACCTTATTATATATAATAGAAGAAGCAAATGAAAGGACGTTTATTGACATCCCTTCTCACGGTTTTGGCATTGGCGAGCCTGCAAGCGCAGACCACTCCAGCCGTGCCCAAGTTGGTGGTCGGTCTGACCATCGACCAGCTTCGCATGGACTATATCGAAGCCTTCAACGCCCTGTATGGAGAGCGCGGCTTCAAGCGATTGTGGAAAGAAGGCCGCATCTACCGGAATGCCGAATATGGCTTTACGAATGTAGACAAAGCATCGGCAGTAGCGGCCATTTACACCGGAGCTACACCGTACATCAACGGCATCGTAAGCAACGGATGGCTTGACCGCAACTCGTTGCAGGTCATCAATTGCGTGGACGACACCCACTTCATGGGCATCTATACCTCCGAATCCACCTCCCCCGCCCGCCTGAAAGTATCCAATCTTTCGGACGAGCTGATGATTGCCACCCAAGGAACGGCCGAAGTCTATTCCATCGCTCCTACTCGCGAAATGGCAGTTTTGGCGGCCGGACATGCGTCGAAAGGAGCTTTTTGGATTAATGACGAAACCGGAAAGTGGAGCGGAACGACTTATTACGGCAACTTCCCGTCGTGGGTTTCCACCTACAACGACCGACAGGGACTGGACTTCCGCATCGGCGAACTGACTTGGGGGCCTTATCTGCCTGTCACCTCCTACAAGTATCTGACTTCGGAAAACAAGCAAATCACTTTCAAGCATAAGTTCGACGACGAACGCCGAAACAAGTATCGGAAGTACAAAACCAGCCCCTACGTCAACGAAGAGGTGAACCGTCTGGTAAACAACTGTTTGAACAATACGTGGATGGGGAAAGACGATGTGCCCGACCTGCTGACGCTGGGTTACTATGCCGGCAACTACGACCACAAGTCGTCCGCCGAACTCCCGATGGAGATGCAAGATGTCTACGTGCGTCTGGATGCCAATCTGGCCGAACTGCTCGACATCATCGACCGCAAGGTAGGACTTCAGAACACACTGTTCTTCATCACCTCCACCGGATATACCGATGCCGAACCGGCAGACGATGCCCAATATCGCATCCCTAACGGAGAGTTCCATATCAAACGCTGTTCGGCTCTGCTCAACCTCTATCTGGCTGCCATTTATGGCGAAGGGCAGTATGTGGAAGCAGCTTATGAACAGGAAATTTACCTGAACCACAAGCTGATAGAGCAAAAGCAGCTCAATCTGGTAGAGATACTGGCACGCTCTTCCGAATTCTTAGTACAGTTCAGCGGCGTGAAAGACGTGTATTCGTCCCAACGCCTGATGCTGGGTTCATGGACTCCTGCATTGGACAAAATCAAGAACAGATACAATGCCGCCTGCTCCGGCGACCTTTGGGTGGAAGTACTTCCGGGCTGGTCCATCGTACGCGACCATTCGCTCGACTCGAAAGTGGTGCGCGACAGTTACACCTCGGCACCGCTCATCTTCGCGGGTTGGGACATCAAGCCCGAAACGATTCATGCGCCTATCCGCATAGGCAATATCGTGTCCACCATCACCCATTTCATGCGCATCCGCGCGCCCAATGCCGCCTCGCTGGCACCGATAACAGACATCCGCAAATAATAATTGTGGATAGAAGTACAAATAAATCAGCATTTTATTGTACCTTTGCATTTTCAATTACCAATTTTTAAAATAATAAAAACATAACATACAATGGGATTTAATGAATTTATCGGAAAGCTCTTCGGCAACAAAGCCACCCGCGACATGAAAGAAATCAAGCCGTGGGTCGATAAGGTAAAGGCTGTCTACCCGGAGATTTCCAAGTTGAGCAATGACGAACTTCGCGCACGTACCGAAGAATTGAAAAAGTACATCAAAGCTTCGGCAGCAGAAGAACTGAAGAAGATTGAAGAACTGAAAGCAACCATCGAACAGACGGAAATAGAAGACCGCGAACCGATTTTTGCCCAGATAGACAAGCTGGAAAAAGAAGTGCTCGAAAAGTACGAAAAGGCGTTGGATGATGTACATCCGCAGGCTTTCGCCATCGTGAAAGATACAGCCCGCCGTTTTACGGAAAACGCCGAAATCGTAGTAACCGCCACCGACTTCGACCGTTTGTTGGCCGCACAAGGCAAAGACTTCGTGCGCATCGAAGGCGACAAGGCCATCTGGCAGAACCATTGGACAGCCGGAGGAAACGACATGCAATGGGCGATGGTACACTACGACGTACAGCTTTTCGGCGGTACGGTACTCCACAAAGGAAAAATCGCCGAAATGGCGACCGGTGAAGGTAAGACCCTCGTGGCTACCCTTCCGGTATTCCTCAACGCATTGACAGGCAACGGTGTACACGTCGTTACCGTGAACGACTACTTGGCCAAGCGTGACTCCGAATGGATGGGACCGCTCTACCAGTTCCATGGTTTGAGCGTGGACTGCATCGACAAGCATCAACCCAACTCCGATGCCCGCCGCCGCGCCTACATGGCCGACATCACCTTCGGTACAAACAACGAATTCGGCTTCGACTACTTGCGCGACAACATGGCCAGCAACCCGAAAGACTTGGTACAACGCAAGCACAACTATGCCATCGTCGATGAAGTGGACTCTGTGTTAATCGACGATGCACGTACTCCGTTGATTATTTCCGGTCCGGTACCCAAAGGCGAAGACCAACTGTTCGAACAACTCCGCCCGTTGGTGGAACGTCTGGTCGAAGTACAGCGTCGTTTGGCCACCCAATACCTGACCGAAGCCAAGCGTCTCATCACTTCGGATAAGAAAGAAGACCAAGAAGCCGGTTTCCTCTCATTGTTCCGCAGCCACAAGGCATTGCCGAAGAATAAAGCCCTCATCAAATTCCTCAGCGAACCGGGCGTCAAGGCCGGTATGCTGAAGACCGAAGAAATCTACATGGAGCAGAACAACAAGCGCATGCCCGAAGCAACCGACCCGTTGTTCTTTGTCATCGACGAAAAGATGAAGAGCGTAGATTTGACCGACAAAGGTATCGAACTGATTACCGGCAATGCGTCCGACCCGACATTGTTTGTACTCCCCGACATTGCCGCCCAATTGTCCGACTTGGAAAACCAACCTCTGACAGAAGAAGAAAAGCTGGCCAAGAAAGACGAACTGATGACCAACTATGCCATCAAGTCCGAACGCGTTCACACCATCAACCAATTGCTGAAAGCTTACACCATGTTCGAGAAAGACACCGACTACGTGGTATTGGACGGTCAGGTAAAGATTGTAGACGAACAGACCGGCCGTATCATGGACGGTCGCCGTTGGAGCGATGGCTTGCATCAAGCAGTAGAAGCCAAGGAGCGGGTAAAGATTGAAGCGGCTACCCAGACTTTCGCCACCATCACTTTGCAGAACTATTTCCGTATGTACCACAAGCTTTCAGGCATGACCGGTACAGCCGAAACGGAAGCCGGCGAATTTTGGGACATCTATAAACTGGATGTAGTGGTTATCCCGACCAACCGTCCGATTGCCCGCAAAGACATGAACGACCGTGTGTACAAGACCAAGCGCGAAAAGTACAAAGCCGTCATCGAAGAAATCGAGAAGATGGTGGAAGCCGGCCGTCCGGTATTGGTAGGTACCACTTCTGTTGAAATCTCCGAAATGTTGAGCAAGATGCTTTCATTGCGCAAGATTGAGCACAATGTTCTGAACGCGAAGTTACACCAGAAGGAAGCCGACATCGTGGCTCGCGCCGGACAGAAGAGCATCGTGACCATCGCCACCAACATGGCCGGCCGCGGTACCGACATCAAACTGAGTCCGGAAGTAAAGGCGGCAGGCGGTTTGGCCATCATCGGTACGGAGCGACACGAATCCCGCCGTGTAGACCGTCAGTTGCGTGGTCGTGCCGGTCGTCAAGGAGACCCGGGCTCTTCCGTATTCTTCGTGTCACTGGAAGACGACTTGATGCGTCTGTTCTCGTCCGACCGCATTGCCAGCGTCATGGACAAACTCGGCTTCAAGGAAGGTGAAATGATTGAACACAAAATGATTTCCAACTCCATCGAACGTGCCCAGAAGAAAGTGGAAGAAAACAACTTCGGCATCCGCAAGCGCCTGTTGGAATACGATGACGTGATGAACAAGCAGCGCACCGTAGTCTACACCAAGCGTCGTCACGCTTTGATGGGCGAACGCATCGGCATGGACATCGTAAACACCATTTGGGACCGTTGCGCTTACGCCGTAGAACTGGGCGACTATCAAAATGTACGCATGGAAATGCTCCAGACATTGGCAATGGACGTTCCGTTCACCGAAGAAGAGTTTAACTCCAAGAAACAGGAAGAGCTGACCGAAATCGCTTTCGAAGCTGCGACATCCAACTTCAAGCGCAAAACCGAACGCATGGCACAGATTGCCTATCCGGTCATCAAACAAGTTTATGAAGCGCAGGGACACATGTACGAAAACATCATGATTCCCATCACCGACGGAAAGCGCCTCTATAACATTTCCGTGAACCTGAAAGCCGCCTACGAAACCGAAGGCAAGGAAATCGTGAAATCGTTCGAAAAGGCCATCCTGCTCCACACCATCGATGACGCTTGGAAGGAAAACCTCCGCGAATTGGACGAACTGAAGCACTCCGTACAGAATGCCAGCTACGAACAGAAAGATCCGCTGCTTATCTTCAAGCTCGAATCGGTCAAACTGTTCGACAACATGGTGAACAAGATTAACAACAACACCATCTCCGTTCTGATGCGCGGACAAATTCCGGTACAGGAGCCGGAACAAGTGCGTGAAGCGGCTCCCGAACGCCCCACTCCTCGCCAACAGTATCAAGAAAGCAAGCAAGACTTGTCGGATCCTAACCAACAGGCGGCCGCCAATCGGGACACCCGCGAACAGAAGCAGGAACCGGTTCGCGCGGAAAAGACCGTTGGTCGCAACGACTTATGTCCCTGCGGCAGCGGAAAAAAATACAAGAACTGCCACGGTCGCGAACTGTAAGGTACAGCATTAAAAATGATAAAAATCGTCCGGAATCTTTTTCCCGGACGATTTTTTTATGCGGAAAGACGCTTTCTTCCCCTGAAAAATCTTACATTTGTTCCCGATAAACAAAAATAGATATGAAGAAAACGCTTTTATTGATAAGTATAGCTTTAACGTCAATACTTTCCGGATGTTCCACCATCGGATTCATCGCGTTTGAACGCTTACAGCCCGGTGATGTCAGTTTTCCGGAAACCGCCCGACAGGTCGGAGTCATTAACCGGATTCCCCTGCTGACGGAACAAGAACGGGAAGCCGAATATGCCTCCAACTCTTTATCGGGTGATGGCAAGACTGCTTGTGAAACTTTGGCGCAAGGCATAGCCGAAACCGGTTATTTCGACCAAGTGATTATCTGCGATTCCGCCCTATGGAAGAAAAGCGAAGGCGCAGACCGCTCGCTTCCGGCAACTGTCACCGACAGCTTGCTTCAAAGCTTGGGAGTAGATATGCTGTTCTCGTTCGAAGAGTTAAACATCCGATTGAAAGAAAATTTCATGTTCGTTCCGGAAGCAGGCGTAACGGTGCCTGCCATCGACGGCATTGTCACTCCCACAGTCAAAGTCTATGTTCCCAATCGCCGCCAACCCCTATTGGGCGTCAGCAAAGCGGATACCCTTTGTTGGGAACTGACTCCGGAGTTGGAGTACGAACAGATTATCAAAGAAGCGTCGGAATATGCAGCCACCCTGCCCATCCGCCATCTGTTGCCTCATTGGTCACAACAAGAAAGATGCTATTACGACGGAGGCAATGCGGAGATGCGGGATGCCGGCATCTATATCCGCGAACAGAATTGGGACGCCGCCGCCCATTTGTGGCAAAAAGTCTATGACAGCAAAAAGGGCAAAGCACGGATGCGTGCCGCTTTCAATCTGGCACTCTACTACGAGATGCAAGAGGATTTCGACAAGGCCATGACGTATCTGGACGAAGCGGACAGAGCGGCCGAGGAAGGTTCGCCGGACAACCGAATGATTACTTTCTATCGGCTTCAATTGGCGAGTCAAGCCGATAAAAACAGACAATTGACGATACAAATGAAGCGGTTTGAGTGATATATTTCAACGAATCCGCTTGGATGAATCATTTTTTTTGTATATTTGGGCAATTTTTAACACTAATCAGTATGAAACTCAACGCACAATCGCACTCTTCCCTGCTTTCTGTCATCAAGAAAGCCCTGCGAAGATATGTATCTACGGAGGAAAAGAACCTCATAACGGATATTCACCTGCAACCCAATCCGGAAACGGGCGAATTAGTCATTTTCAATGACGATGAAGAAATTCTGGCTCATGCGGTGGTGCAAGATTGGGTGGACTACAAGGAAGATGACTTTTATCAGCGGATAGAATCGCTGCTCCGCAACGAATTGATTCAGCTGCGCGAGGACGGTTTGTTTAACAACGTAAAGCTCATGCCCCCTTACTCACTCGTTTTGGTGGACGAAGACAAAGAAACCGTTGCCGAATTGTTATTGATAGACGATGAAGAAACGTTATTCGTCGACAACGAACTACTGAAAGGATTGGACGAAGAACTCAACGCCTTTCTAAAAGACTTATTGGAAAAGTAAAAACATCAAAAACAAGGAAGAAAAATCCAAAAATGTAACATGTAACATGTAACACGGAGACGTTTTGCCCACAACGGGATTCATTTATGTTTATAAATGTTAATTCCAACCATCCTTCTTATTTATTTGACTACACTTCTGGGCAAAACACGCCCGTGTTACATGTTACATGTTACATTTCCTCCCTCTCCAATCTACTTTTCCTCGTGATGAAAGATACTTTTGAGGAAGCGGAAAGAAAAGATTGCGTTCAGAAAAATAAACGTAAAAAGGAGAAAAAAGAACTTTTCTTTTCCAAAATTTAAATAATCATTCCGATTAATTGCATTTATCGGATGCTTTTCCTACTTTTGTCGAAACAAATTATCTTAAACCTTAAAGCCAGACTTCTATAACCTTATACTCAAACAAATCATTACAAATTATATTACATTATGAGAAAACTTACTTCTACCCTGCTCTACTCCCTCACAGGAGCGGCAGCTATCGCTTCTCTGTCTTCGTGTAAAGCCAACAAAGAAGCGGAAACAGCCAAAAAGATGAACATCATCTACATCATGAGCGATGATCACTCGTACCAAACCATCAGTGCTTACGACCAACGTTACATCCATACACCCAACATCGACCGTATCGGCAACGAAGGAGTACGCTTCACCAACAGTTTCGTGGCCAACTCCATCAGCGGACCGAGCCGTGCCTGTATGCTTACCGGAAAGCATAGCCATGCCAACGGATTCATCAACAACGCCACCACTTTCAACGGCGACCAGTTGACCTTCCCGAAACTCCTCCGACAGAACGGATACGAAACAGCCATGATTGGCAAGTGGCACCTCGTGAGCGACCCGCAAGGATTCGACCATTGGGAAATCCTGCCGGGACAAGGCGACTACTATAACCCAATCTTCATTCAAATGAACGGCGAAAAGACACAAGTGGAAGGTTACGCCACCAACATCATCACCGACAAGGCCATCGATTGGATAGAGAACCAACGCGATGAAAGCAAACCGTTCTGTCTGCTCCTTCACCACAAGGCACCGCACCGTACTTGGATGCCGGACACTTGCGACTTCAAGCTCTTTGCCGACAAAACATTCCCGATTCCCGAAAACTTCTACGATGACTATGAAGGACGTCCGGGTGCCAAGAATCAGGAAATGAGCATCGACAAAGACATGGACGTTGTTTACGACCTGAAAATGGCGGACAAGGAAAACGAAGTCCGCGGCGTGCGCTACGAAGAATGGGGACGCCAAATGTACAACCGCCTGAATCCGGCTCAGAAAGCAGCCTGGGACGCACACTATGACCCCATCATCAAGAAATTCAAAGAAGCCAAACTGAGCGGAAAGGCATTGGCTGAATGGAAGTTCCAGCAATACATGCGCGACTATCTGCGCGTCATCCACTCGGTAGACCGCAACATCGGCCGCGTGCTCGACTATCTGGAAGAAAAGGGACTGTTGGAGAACACCATGATTGTCTATACTTCCGACCAAGGTTTCTATATGGGCGAACACGGTTGGTTCGACAAGCGTTTCATGTATGAAGAATCCTTCCGCACTCCGCTGCTCATCCGTCTGCCGGGCGGCAAGAAAGGCGATATAGACCAACTGGTACAGAACATCGACTACGCTCCGACCATCCTCGACCTGGCAGGCATCGAAAAGCCGGAAGAAATGCAAGGAGAATCATTCCTCCCGTTGCTCAAGGGCGAGGAAGTGCCCGAATGGCGTCATTCGCTGTACTATCATTTCTATGAATATCCGGCAGAACATGCCGTTCGCCGTCACTTCGGCGTGCGCACCGACCGCTACAAGCTCATCCGTTACTACAACGACTTTAACGCATGGGAAATGTTCGACCTTCAGGAAGACCCGAACGAAATGCACAACATCTACGGACAACCGGGTACGGAAGAAATCACCAAAGAACTGAAAGCGGAGCTGTCTCGCCTGCAAGAGTATTACGACGACCCCATCCGTAACCAAGTAAGCATGGAATAATGAAGAAAATCTACTCACTCATCACACTGCTATGCCTTGTCTTTACAGGCATAGCAGCTCAAAACAATCCGAAACCTTTCGTCATTCCCGAACTGAAAGAATGGAAAGGAAGCACCGGAGAACTGACTCTCGACGAGCAAACCCGCATCGTCTATCCGAAAAACCGGCCGGATTTGCTGCGCATCGCACAGATGGTGGCCGAAGACTGTCGGGAGCTGTTTCACCACACCCCGACCATCGCCGAAGGAAAGGGTCGGAAAGGTGACATCGTTCTTGCGCTGAAAAAGGACAAGAACTTGGGCAAGGAAGGTTATGCCATCAGCATCACCGACCGCATCACCCTAACAGCACCCGAAGCCACAGGCGTGTATTGGGGAACCCGTACCCTTCTGCAAATGGCGGAACAAGGCTTCGCGTTCCCGAAAGGCGAGATATGCGACTTTCCCGATTATGCCATTCGAGGCTTCATGATGGACTGCGGACGGAAGTTCATCCCGATGCATTACCTGCGCGACTACGTGAAAATCATGGCCTACTACAAGATGAACAGCCTTCAGATTCACTTGAACGACAACGGTTTCAAGCAGTTCTTCGAACAAGATTGGGACAAGACCTATGCCGCTTTCCGCTTGGAGTCGGACACTTATCCCGGCTTGACCGCCCGCGACGGACACTACACCAAGAAGGAGTTCATCGACCTCCAGAAGTTGGCTGAAAATCACTTCGTCGAAATCATTCCTGAAATCGACGCGCCGGCACACACCTTGGCTTTCTCACATTACCTGCCCGAAATCGGCAGCAAAGAATACGGCATGGACCACCTCGACCTGTTCAATCCAAAGACCTACGACTTCATGGACGGACTTTTCAAGGAATACCTTGAGGGAGAAGAACCGGTGTTCCGCGGCAAACGGGTGCACATCGGCACGGACGAATACTCGAACAAAGACCCCGAAGTGGTAGAAAAGTTCCGCGAGTTTACCGACCGCTACATCCGCTATGTAGAAAGTTTCGGCAAACAGGCTTGCGTGTGGGGTGCCTTGACTCATGCCAAAGGCAACACTCCGGTGAAAAGCGAGAACGTCATCATGAACGCTTGGTATAACGGTTATGCCGAACCTCGCGACATGGTGAAACAAGGTTACAAGCTCATCTCCATCCCCGATGGACTGACCTACATCGTACCGCAAGCCGGATATTATTACGACTACCTGAACTGCGAATATCTGTACAAAAATTGGACACCCGCACATGTGGGCAATGAAGTGTTCGACGAAAAAGACCCGGCCATCCTTGGCGGCATGTACGCCGTATGGAACGACCATGTGGGCAACGGAATCTCCACCAAGGACATCCATCACCGCTGTTACCCGGCTCTGCAAACCCTGGCGGTGAAGATGTGGACCGGCGTTTCTACTTCCCTTCCATACGAAGAGTTCGACAAGCAGCGACACACGCTGAGCGAAGCACCGGGCGTAAACCAAATGGGTCGCCTCAGCAAAACTCCGGGAACGGCTTACGAACAAGCCCAAGTTACTCCAAACAGCACCTTGCCCGTGCGGGAAATCGGTTATGACTATCGCGTATCTTTCGACATCGAAGGAACTTCCGAAGTTATGGGCACCGAACTGTTCCGTTCGCAAGATGCCGTATTCTACCTGTCCGACCCCATCAGCGGAATGCTCGGCTTTGCCCGCGACGGTTATTTGAATACCTTTACTTATAACATCCGTCCCGACCAACGCATGAACATCGCCATCGAAGGAGACAACAAGTCCACCCGCCTTTTCATCAATGGCAAGCAGGTGGAAGAACTGAACATTCAGGAACGCTGGATGGACAAAGAGGGAAAGACACGCCTCCGCAACGTCCGTACCTTGGTTTTCCCGTTGGAAAAGGCAGGAAACTTCAAGAGTAAGATTACGAATCTGAAAGTAAAACAGAAGTAATTTCATGAATGAAGTGCGATGAAATCTTATTATAGAGGTTTCATCCGTAACACTCAAAAATCATCAAGAGGCTGTATCGTAAGGAAGTTTTTTTACGATGCAGCCTTATTCTTAGATTGGGGGTATAGCTTCTAAGTCGGTTAAGTAATTGTTATGTTGCTCCAACCATTAACAATTGGTCTGTTGCCTGTTATTATTGATATAATTGGATATTTTCACATCAAAATACAACTTATAAGTTGTTTGACTGAAAAATTTATATTACCTTTACAGCATCAAAATATCATATAATTATGACATTTGACGATATAACAGAAGACGGAAGATTGTGGGCTGTTCGATATGACGGAGAAGCAGACAATGTCCTCTACACATTGTTCGACCAATGGAATGATGTAGTTTGGCTTCGTTCATTCTTCAAACAGAATTGGAATGATTGACATCCTATTTTAGAATTACGGACATCAATCAGGCAATCGAAGACACGATTGAAGACAGCGAAAGGCTTCAAGGCATTATCATGGATATATCACCTGACGCAAATCTTGATGAAATTTTTCATCCGTTAGAGAACTTCAGGACATCTGATATTCTTTTAGGAAAGGAAAAAGCAAGAATTGGTAAAAATGGAGAAAGTCCGTTCGTTCCTCCTAAACGAGAACATCATAGATGATGACAGTTTTGTTGAATATATAAACACTATATAATAAGGATAATGATTAGTGTCCACAAAAACTTCTGCACATTCTTCACAAATACAAAGATTGTAATGGAAAGATTTTCTGGACTCCCAATCATTCTATTTCCCGTATCACCCGACAAGGATTTCCGACCGCCAACGTGCCGGAGGGAATGTCTTTATTCACTACGCTTCCTGCGCCAATCACGCAGTTATCACCTATCGTGACTCCGGGCAACACACAGACATGTGCGCCAATCCATACGTTATTGCCGATGTTGATTGGATGGGCATATTCCAATCCCCGATCCCTCTGCTCTACATCGAAAGGATGTCCGGCCGTGTAAAATCCGCAGTTAGGAGCGATAAACACATTGTCGCCAAACTTAACTTTCGCTTCGTCCAAGATAACGCAATTCACATTGGCATAAAAATTCTCGCCAATCTCTATGTTATAACCATAATCGCAATAAAAAGGCTGTTCTATAAAGAAAGCATTTCCCGTCTTTCCAAACAGTTTCCTTATCAATTCGCTCCGCCGTTGAAGTTCGGTGGGAAGCAAATGATTATATTCATGGCACAACAGTTTGCAAGCCTGTCTTTCGGCGCATAATTCCGCATCGTAGTTGGCGTCGTACAGCTCACCCCGACGGCATTTTTCCTTTTCAGTCATCATAAAAAATCATTGATTTTAACAACAACCGCAAAGGTAAAGCATTTTCGGATACCGCACAATAGTTTTGTTTTCAATCTTGCCTTGACACAAGCCGAAAAGAAGCGTGTTTCTTCTTTCCTGACCGTTGAAAGCATCGGAAGTATCCATCCTTGAAAGGGAATGTAACGGAAGAGAATAACTTTCCGGCAGAAAGAGTGCGGTTATTCCATTGACTTTTATTAATTTTGCACACAATTTGCAGCTAAGAATAATTAATAAACAAGATAAAAAGATGGAATTAGCAAGTAAGTACAATCCCGCTGAAGTGGAGGGAAAATGGTACCAGTATTGGCTGGACAACAAACTTTTTAGTTCAAAACCCGACGGACGTGAACCTTACACCGTCGTCATTCCGCCGCCCAACGTGACCGGAGTGCTCCACATGGGACACATGCTGAACAATACGATTCAGGACATCCTGGTGCGCCGCGCCCGCATGGAGGGCAAAAACGCATGTTGGGTGCCGGGCACTGACCATGCTTCCATCGCCACCGAAGCAAAGGTGGTGAACAAACTCGCACAGCAGGGCATCAAGAAAACCGACCTCACCCGCGAAGAATTCTTGAAGCACGCTTGGGAATGGACCGATGAACACGGAGGAATCATCTTGAAGCAGCTCCGAAAACTGGGTGCTTCGTGCGACTGGGACCGTACCGCTTTCACCATGGACGAGGCACGCTCGGAAAGCGTCATCAAGGTATTTGTAGACCTTTACAACAAAGGTTTGATTTATAGAGGCGTGCGCATGGTGAACTGGGACCCGAAGGCACTCACCGCCCTCAGCGATGAAGAAGTAATCTACAAAGAAGAACATAGCAAGTTGTATTACCTGCGCTACAAGGTGGAAGGCGATGCCGAAGGTCGTTATGCCGTAGTGGCCACCACCCGTCCCGAAACCATCATGGGCGACACCGCCATGTGTATCAATCCCAACGACCCGAAAAACGAATGGCTGAAAGGAAAGAAGGTCATTGTTCCGTTGGTGGGTCGATCCATTCCGGTCATCGAAGACGGCTATGTGGACATCGAATTCGGTACAGGCTGTCTGAAAGTAACTCCCGCCCACGATGTGAACGACTATATGCTGGGCGAAAAATACAACCTGCCGAGCATTGACATCTTCAACGACAACGGTACACTGAGCGAAGCTGCCGGCCTTTATGTGGGCATGGACCGCTTTGAAGTACGCAAGCAAATTGAACAAGATTTGGACGCCGCCGGCCTGTTGGAAAAAGTGGAAGCCTATACCAACAAGGTAGGCTGTTCGGAACGTACCGGCGTAGCCATCGAGCCGAAGCTCTCCATGCAGTGGTTCCTGAAGATGCAGCACTTTGCCGACATGGCTCTCCCTCCGGTAATGAACGACGAACTGAAGTTCTATCCCGCCAAGTACAAGAACACTTACCGCAACTGGCTGGAGAACATCAAGGACTGGTGCATCAGCCGTCAGCTGTGGTGGGGACACCGTATCCCGGCCTACTATCTGCCCGAAGGCGGCTTTGTGGTAGCCGCCACCATCGAAGAAGCTTTGATCAAGGCGGTGGAAAAGACAGGCAACAAGGACTTGAAAGCGGAAGACCTCCGTCAGGACGAAGACTGCCTCGATACCTGGTTCTCTTCCTGGCTGTGGCCCATCTCGCTGTTCGACGGCCTCAACAACCCGGGCAATGAAGAAATCAAATACTATTATCCCACCAGTGACTTGGTGACAGGTCCGGACATCATTTTCTTCTGGGTAGCCCGTATGATCATGGCGGGGTACGAATATATGGGCGACATGCCGTTCAAGAACGTATACTTCACCGGCATCGTGCGCGACAAGATTGGTCGCAAGATGTCCAAATCGCTCGGTAACTCTCCCGACCCGTTGGATTTGATTGACCGCTACGGTGCCGATGGTGTGCGCATGGGCATGATGCTCTCGGCTCCCGCCGGCAACGACATTTTGTTCGATGACGCCCTTTGCGAACAAGGACGTAACTTCAACAACAAGATATGGAACGCCTTCCGCCTTGTAAAGGGTTGGGAAGTGGCCGACATCGCCCAACCGGAATATGCCGCTCTCGCCACCGAATGGTTTGAGTCCATGCTTGCCAAGACAGCCGCCGAAGTAGACGACCTGTTCAGCAAGTATCGCTTGAGCGAAGCCTTGATGGCAGTCTACAAGTTGTTCTGGGACGAGTTCTCCAGCTGGTACCTCGAAATGGTGAAGCCCGCCTACATCAACGGTCAGGCACAGCCCATCGACAAAGCCACCTACGAAAAGACACTCAGCTTCTTCGACAGCCTGCTCAAACTCCTCCACCCGTTCATGCCGTTCATCACCGAAGAACTGTGGCAGCACATCTACGACCGTAAGGAAGGCGAAAGCCTCATGGTGCAGACTATGAATATCAACAAGGTGTGCAACGAAACCATCGTGAAGGACTTTGAAGCCGTGAAGGAAGTGATTGGCGGCATCCGCACCATCCGTCTGCAAAAGAACATCGCACAAAAGGAAACCCTGTCGCTCCAAGTGGTTGGCGAAAGCCCCGTGACCGCATTCAACGCCGTCATCAGCAAACTGTGCAACCTGACAAGCATCGAATCGGTAGACAACAAGGCGGAAGGTTCGGCCTCGTTCATGGTAGGCACCACGGAATACGCCGTTCCTTTGGGCAACCTCATCAACGTAGAAGAAGAGCTGAAGAAACTGGAAGCCGACCTGAAGTATAACGAAGGATTCCTGCAAAGCGTACTGAAAAAACTCAGCAACGAAAAGTTCGTGAGCAAGGCTCCCGCCAACGTCATCGAAATGGAACGGAAGAAACAGGCCGATGCCGAAAGTAAAATCGCTTCGCTGAAAGAAAGCATCGCCGCTTTGAAAAAATAAGAGTAACAAAAAGAGAGAAAAAACGGGGCAAGTGTCATTAAAAAGCCCCATCAACCTGTCGTGAGGCTGTGCCGTAACAAAAGTTTACGGCTCAGCCTCATTTGATAAAGACACGGCTCTTGAACGGAAAAGTCAAGACGCAAAGGTGATTACAATTACTGAATATCGTACCCGAATTACACTTTTACACCTCCCCCCTTTGGTCGATTCGTTTTTTGTTGATAACTTTGGTGTATAAACAACAGCGTAATGGAACAACGAATAATCAACATGGAGTCGGTGCAGGACTACAATGAGAATCTGGGCGTAGAGACCCTGCATCCGTTGGTGAGCGTGGTAGACATGTCCGAACTGCCGGAAATACGCCACTCACTCAAGCGTTTCGGATTTTACTGCATCTTTCTCAAACAACTGGAATGCGGCACCATTCTCTACGGCCGCAGCAAGTATGACTATCGCGAAGGAACGCTTGTCTGCGTAGCGCCCGGACAAGTGGCAGGCGCAAACGACGGAGGAGTCACGACTCACGCCAAAGGCTGGATTCTGATGTTTCACCCCGAACTGCTGCGAGGCACATCGCTGGCAAACAAAATGCGGGATTATTCGTTCTTCTCTTATACATCGAACGAAGCGTTGCACACCTCGGAGCGAGAGCGTCAGACGATTATCGGCTGTATGCGCGAAATCCGCGAAGAGCTGCACCGCCCCATAGACCGCCACAGCAAGCGTATCATCGCATCAAACATCGAGTTGCTGCTCAACCACTGCATCCGCTTCTACGACCGTCAGTTCATGACGCGCGAAGTGACGAATCACGATGTGTTGAGCCGCTTCGAAC
The DNA here is from genome assembly GCA_964469845.1 of uncultured Phocaeicola sp. Lineage (GTDB taxonomy): Bacteria > Bacteroidota > Bacteroidia > Bacteroidales > Bacteroidaceae > Phocaeicola. Next base: position 33,087 of record CAYXZF010000001.1, on the reverse strand, counting down.
AGTTGATGACCCACTACTTCGACGTCTCCGCCGAGAAGCAGGAACTGCCTACGGTGGCATGGTTTGCCGACAAACTGCACCTCTCGCCCAATTACTTCGGCGACCTTGTAAAGCGGGAGACGGGCATCTCGGCACAAGAGTACATCCGGCAACAAATCATCGAACGGGCCAAATTACTGCTTGTAGACGGCCGGATGACCGTCAGCCAAACGGCATACGCCTTAGGATACAAGTACCCGAATCATTTGAGCCGAATGTTTAAACAGGCAACGGGCATTTCGCCCCATGAATATAAACAACAAAATTGAGAATATATGGAACATGTAGTATTGAACAACGGCGTACAAATGCCCAAACTGGGATATGGTGTATATCAAGTGTCGAAAGAAGCATGCACACAATGCGTACTCGACGCCATCGAAGTCGGCTATCGACTGATTGACACCGCCCAGAGTTACTTCAACGAAGCGGAAGTGGGCGAAGCGATAGCCCGTTGCGGAGTCCCCCGCAAGGAGCTGTTTATCACCACCAAAGTATGGATTGACAACTACGGCTACGAAAAATGCCGTGCCTCGGTGCTGGAGTCGATGCGAAAATTGCAAGTCGATTATCTTGACCTTATCCTTTTGCACCAACCCTTTGCCGATTATTATGGAGCTTATCGCGCACTGGAAGATTTGTATGCCGAAGGAAAAGTAAGAGCCATCGGAGTTTCCAACTTCTACCCCGACCGCCTTTCGGACATCTGCCTGTTTGAACGCAAGGTGATTCCGCAAGTCAATCAGATAGAGACCAATCCGCGCAACGCGCAATTCACGGCTCAACAAAACATGGAGAAATACGGCGTACAGATTGAATCGTGGGCACCGTTTGGCGAAGGGCGCGACAACATGTTCGCCAACGAAACGCTTCTTGCCATCGGAACCAAATACGGAAAAAGCACGGCACAGGTCATTCTGCGCTGGCTGATGCAACGCGGCGTGGTAGCCTTGGCCAAATCGGTACACAAAGAACGGATGGCGGAAAACTTCCACATTTTCGATTTCTCACTCTCCGACGAAGACATGGCAGCCATCGCCACACTGGACAGAGCCGAAAGCCTCTTCTTCTCGCACACCGGCCCCCGAATGGTAGAATGGTTTGACACCACCGTTATCAACCGAAGAGCAAATCAAGACCATACAAAAGATAAAAAGAACCGGTAAAAATTCAGACAAAGAACACTATGACAAAAAAAGTTTTAATACTGTCGGGCAGTCCGCGAAAAGGAGGCAACTCCGACAGACTGTGCGACCAATTCATGAAAGGAGCCGAAGAGGCCGGACACGAAGTCGAAAAAATCTGGGTGCAAGGCAAAAAGACAGCTCCCTGCATTGCCTGCTATCATTGCAAAAGCCACAATGGCGAATGCGCCATCAAAGACGACATGGCAGAGATTCTCCGAAAAATGCTCGCGGCCGATGTGCTGGTACTCTCGTCGCCTGTCTATTTCTACTCCATCTCGGCGCAACTGAAAACCGTCATCGACCGCACGGTAGCCCGCTGGCTGGAGTTCAAGGACAAGGAGTTTTACTACATCATGACCGCAGCCGAAGATACCGACACGGTGATGGATGGCACCTTGGCCTGCATGCGCGGTCTCGCCGAGTGCCTGGACGGCTCTGTCGAGAAAGGCGTAATCTACGGCAAAGGCGTCTACGAAAAGAGCGAAATCGCCAACCATCCCGCCATGCGGCAAGCATACGAAATGGGGAAAAGCCTTTAAAATCAACCAGAGGAAATAATGAAAAAAAATCACAAGACAAGCCTCTGAATCATCACGGCTTGTACCGCAGTCATTATTTCCCCCGTTTTTTATGATTTTTCCTAAGATAATCAGTATCTTTGCCAGACAGAATATATCGGATGTTGATTAACCCCTAAAAATACACTATGATTATCGAAGAAATCATCAAATACAATGAAAAATTCGTAGCCGACAAAGGCTACGAGAAGTATCTTACCAGCAAGTACCCGGACAAAAAGTTGGCCATCCTATCTTGCATGGACACCCGACTGACAGAACTTTTGCCCGCCGCACTGGGATTGAAAAACGGCGATGCCAAGTTAATCAAAAACGCGGGCGGTTTGGTAATCAGCCCGTTCGACTCGGCCATGCGCAGCCTGCTGGTGGCCATCTACGAATTGGGCGTTGAAGAAATCATGATTATCGCCCATTCCAACTGCGGCGCCTGCCACATGAACGGGGCGCAAATGAAAGAGCTGATGATTCAACGCGGCATTCACAAAAATGTCATCGAAACCATCGGCCTTTGCGGCATCGACCTCGACCACTGGCTCGAAGGATTTCACGACACCGAAGACTCGGTAAGAAATACGGTCAATACCATCCGCAATCATCCGCTTGTCCCTAAGGATGTCAATCTTCACGGCTACATCATCGACTCGCAGACAGGCAAACTGACCGAAGTGCTATGATTTTTCTTTGCGGCAAAGAAAAGCCCAATAAGCCTCGGCTAAAATAAATTTCGATGAGGCATATAACCAAAGAAAGTGTATCGTAATGTGCGATGCACTTTCTTTTTGACAATAAAGTTCCGGAAGTATTATTTTTTCAAAAATACAGATATTTAAAGAATGGCATGAGATATTCCGAAAAATATGCTACATTTGTAATCAGAACTTTTAAAAACTATTTATCATGGCCTTACATATAATTGACCACCCGTTGGTACAACACAAGTTGAGCATCATGCGCAACAAAGAAACTTCGACCATGGAGTTTCGTAAATTACTGAAAGAAATATCCATGTTCATGGGATATGAAGTGACCCGTGATTTTCCGTTGACTTACGAAGAAATTGAAACTCCGTTAACGAAAATGAACGCTCCGAAAATCGCCGGAAAGAAAGTGGTGATTGCACCGATTCTCAGAGCCGGACTCGGCATGGTAGAAGGCTTGACGGCACTCATCCCGTCTGCACGAATCGGTCACATCGGCATGTATCGCGACGAAGAAACCTGCCTGCCCGTATTTTACTATTACAAAATGCCCGCCGACAAAGAGCGTCTGGTCATTGTTACCGATCCGATGTTAGCCACAGGAGGCAGTGCCTGCGACGCCATCGCCCGTTTGAAAAACGACGGTTACAAAAGCATCAGACTGATGTGTCTCGTGGCTTCTCCACAAGGAGTACAAGCCGTAACCGAACAACATCCGGACGTAGATATTTATTTGGCTTCACTCGATGAAGGTCTGAATGAAAGAAACTACATCCTCCCCGGACTGGGCGATGCCGGCGACAGAATCTTCGGTACCAAATAACAAGACCGCAAAGACGTACATTCCGCGAATTGATTTCAAAAGTTTCATGTCTGACTTTTGAGGTCAATTTGCGGAAAAGCATACCTGTGTACAGGAGAGACTTCGCCGTTCTAATAATCGGCTCACCTTTTTTAAATGATTCGAGTATATCCCTCCTTGCGAGGCTTGGCAGGCGCGGGTTCTCCGGCAGGATAACCTATCGACAAAGCACCGACTCCCACCAAACCATCGGGAAGTCCCCATTGACGCATCAGCTCCCGTCCTTCTTCGGTGGCAAACATCTCGCGTTCGCGATGAATCCAGCAACTACCCAATCCGAGGGCATGAGCGGAGAGCATCATGTTTCCGAGTACCAGACTACCGTCCTGCACACCATTGGGAGCATCGGCGGGAACAAACACCAACACGTAAGTGGGTGCATCGTAATAAGGGTTGAAAGTCACTCCCATCACCTCGGCGTTCATTCGGGCCAAACAAGCCAACAGGTCGGGACGCTGCACCGCCACAATGAAAGGCGACTGCAAGCCGCGGGAAGTGGGAGCATACGTGCCGGCTTCGAGCACGACAGACAGTTCATCGTTGGTGATTTGAACAGGTTTGTAGCTGCGACAGCTACGGCGGGTACGGATGATTTCTTGAATATTCATTTTTTCTATGTTTTTTATTTACCGATACAAAAGTAATCATGTTATTTGGTCAATTCCGCTTTTTCCCCTATTTTTACTTCTTTATTAACGTTTAATTGCAAAACACGGACTGCTATGTACGAAAATCCGGAACTTTCTAAAGCCTCGCAACTGATAGAGCATACAGGCACGCACTTGTTTCTGACCGGGAAAGCGGGAACAGGCAAAACAACTTTCCTGAGAAGACTGAAAGAACACTCACCCAAGCGGATGATAGTGGTGGCTCCGACGGGCATCGCCGCCATCAATGCGGAGGGAGTAACCATCCATTCGTTCTTCCAACTCCCATTCGCGCCCTATATTCCCGAAAGCACCTTCAACAGCCCACAGAACAACTACCGCTTCGGAAAAGAAAAAATCCGCATCCTCCGCAGCATCGACCTGCTGGTGATTGATGAAATAAGTATGGTACGAGCAGACTTGCTGGACGCCATCGATGCCGTTTTACGCCGTTACCGCAATCGTTACCTGCCCTTCGGAGGAGTACAAATGCTAATGATTGGCGACCTTCAGCAACTTGCTCCCGTGGTGAAGCCGGAGGAATGGGATCTGCTGGGCAGATATTACGAAACGCCCTACTTTTTCAGCAGCCATGCACTGAAGCAGACCGCATACGCCACCATCGAGCTGAAGCAAGTGTTCCGACAAAAAGACCCGCGCTTTCTGGAGATTCTGAACAAGATTCGCGAGAACAAGGCAGACAAAAACACACTGGATCTCCTGAACCGGCGCTGCATCCCCGACTTCCGACCGCCGCAGGGAGAGAAATACATCCGGCTGACCACACACAACCGGCAAGCCCAATCCATCAACGAGGAAAGATTGTCGGAACTGTCTTCACCCGCATTCGCTTTCGAAGCGAAAATCAGCGGAAACTTTCCCGAATACTCCTACCCCACCGAACGCACCTTAGTGCTGAAAAAAGGAGCGCAAGTAATGTTCGTCAAGAACGACCATACTCCCGAAAAACGATATTACAACGGCATGATTGGCGAAATCAGCCGGGTAGACCGGGAAAGGGTATGCGTGCGCTCCGAAAGTACGGATAAAGAGATTGTGGTGGAACCGACCGAATGGAGCAACAACAAGTATATCCTGAACGAAGAGACGAAAGAAATCACCGAAGAGGTAGAAGGAGTATTCAAACAATACCCGCTCAAACCGGCTTGGGCCATCACCATCCACAAAAGTCAGGGACTGACATTCGACCGCGCCATCATCGACGCGCAGGCCGCTTTCGCCCACGGACAGACTTACGTGGCACTCAGCCGTTGCAAGAGTTTGGAAGGTCTGGTGCTGAGCACGCCGCTCGGCGAACGCTCCCTCATCAGCGACACCACCGTAGACGACTACACCGGCGACATGGAGAAAAGGATACCCGATGAAACGACCATCCGCCGAATGGAAAAAGACTACTACCTGACACTGGTAAACGAACTGTTCGACTTTTCGCCCGTCAAACGGGCCTTCCAAGCTACGACGCGACTGATTGACGAACACTTTTACCGACTGTATCCACAAACGCTGGAACAATACAAGTCGCTCGCCCCATCCTTCAAGGAAAAGATTGAACAAGTGGCGTTCCGCTTCAAGAACCAATACGAACGGCTGATAGACCTACACGAGGATTACGCCGATTCCGAAGAAATCCGGACACGTTTCCGCAGCGGTGCCCGATACTTCGGTGAAGAGCTGCGCCCGTTCATGGCATTGGCGGAAAAGACGGCACTGCCCACCGACAACAAAGAATTGAAAAAGAAAGCCGAAGCATCGCTGGAGGAACTGTGGACGGTACTGTACATCCGAACGAAACTGATGGAGCATGTGAAAGAGAACGGTTTTCAAGTCACCGACTATCTGAAAAAGAAAGCCGTACTGCAATTGGATGAACGGCCGACCGAGAAGAGCAAAGAGAAAAAAGAAAAGAAAAAGAAGTCTCCGGTCGTTGTCCCTGAGAATATCCTGCATCCCGAACTGTATCGGGCACTATCCGAATGGAGAGCCGAAAAGGCGAAAAAAGAGAATCTGCCCGCTTACTGCATCTTTCAACAAAAGGCGTTGCTGGGGTTTGCCAATCTGCTGCCCGACGACCCCGAGACACTTGTCGCCATCCCCTACTTCGGCAAGAAAGGAGCCGACAAGTACGGTGTGGAAATACTGGGAATCATACGCAGCTACCTGAAAGCGCACCACTTGGAACGTTCGGCGCAAAACCGAAAGGACTGACATCAAAACAACGTGTCATTTTGAGCATCGCGAACAATCCCGATGAGAGGTTCTTCGCACGCTCAAAATGACACGATAGAAACGCTTGCTATTGCTTATTCCGGCACCTCGTCAAGATGCTTCAGGAATCAGTTGTTTTCCGGACGGAGTTTGCGTACAGTGACAGCCGTCTGCCACATTTCACTTTCGCGGAGTGCCTTCAGCTCCTCTTCCAACTTTTCGCGATAATCGGGTTTCGAGTTACTGTCGATGGAAATCTGCGCTTCATTGCCACACTTCACGTTGGCATAAAGTTTTTCCACAACCGGCTTGATGGCATCGTGGAACGGTCCCATCCAGTCGAGAGCACCGCGCTGAGCGGTTGTGGAGCAGTTGGCGTACATCCAGTCCATACCGTTCTTGGCGAACAGCGGCATCAACGACTGTGTCAGCTCTTCCACCGTTTCGTTGAACGCTTCGGACGGTGTGTGACCGTTTTCGCGCAAGACTTCGTATTGTGCGAGCAGCAATCCTTGGATGGCTCCCATCAACGAACCGCGTTCGCCGGTCAGGTCGGAAGTCGCCTCGCGGATGAAAGTCGTTTCAAACAAGTAACCGGAACCGATGCCGATACCGAGCGCCAAGGTTCTGTCGAGTGCCTTTCCGGTGGCATCCTGATAGACCGCATAAGAGGAGTTCAAGCCTCGACCTTCGAGGAACATGGTGCGGAGGGAAGTACCGGAACCTTTCGGAGCCACCATGATGACATCGATGTCGGCGGGAGGAACCACACCGGTACGGTCGTTCCATGTGATGGCAAATCCGTGAGAGAAATAAAGCGCTTTGCCCGGAGTGAGATACGGCTTGATGGAGGGCCATACGGACATGACGGCGGCATCGCTCAACAAGCACATCACAATGGTAGCCTTTTGGCAAGCCTCTTCGATGCCGAACAGTGTTTCACCCGGCACCCAGCCATCGGCCACGGCCTTTTCGAACGTTTTTCCCTGACGCTGACCGACGATGACATTGAATCCGTTGTCGCGGAGGTTCTGCGACTGACCGGGTCCCTGCACACCGTAACCGATAACGGCGATGGTTTCATTCTTCAATACTTCACGTGCCTTTTCCAAAGGAAACTCTTCGCGGGTCATCACATTTTCGATGACACCGCCAAAATTCAATTGTGCCATAATCTTATCTTTTTTTAAAATAAAAAACTGATTCTATTTGAATATTACTTTGCTTCGAACCACCACTTCGCGGTTATTCTTCTTGATTTCTATGTCGTATTCGCCGTCGGCCACTTCTTCGCGACAAAACGTCAGCGTATCGCCGTAGTAGCTTTCCGCCACGCAAGCCATTTCAAAACGCCTGATGCGCTTTTCGCGAAACATTTCAATGGGGAACAGGTCGAGGATGTGCTCGATGTACTTGATGCTGTTCACATGTCCGTTGATGTCGATGTCGCTGTACTTTGTCTGAAGTTCGGCGACGGGGGTCTGTTGCGTCACCCGGATGCGTCCCGGCTTGGCAATGGGACATTCCTTGTCGCACACGTAGTCCGAGATTGTCCCGCCATGCAAGGTGAGCAGGTCGGCAGGCTTGCGGGTTTCCATGCTGATCATCGCCCACACCGAACGGGCATAGCCGATGACATGTCCTTCCTTGTCGAGAATGTCGAAGTTACGGTCGGTAAACAGGCGGTAGACATTCTCTACCCAAGTGCGTATGCTGAACGGTTCATACTGCCGAGGCATGTCGTCCAGTTCGATGGCAAGTCGGGAGAGCACCCACGTGTAATGGTTTTCGTTCAACTCGGCAATGCCGAATCCTCGGTCGGCCGCATGAAATCCGGCACAGTTCAGCAAATGATTGCCGAGCACTCCCATCGTGAGTTTTCCGGTGAAATCCACATGAAAGGGTTCCGCCACGAAGTCATAGGTCCCTATTTTATTGTCAAGGTTGTTCATTGTTTTCCTTCTTGTTTTTGTTTCCAATACTTTTCTTTGCGATAATCGAGGTACTCGTTTACCCGTTCAAAGTTGCCGGTGGTGACCGCCACGCGTCCCGAACGCACAAACTGCAGCACACAGTCCAAGGCTCTCAATTCTTCGTAGAGGGCGGTGATTTCTTCGCTCACGCCGTTTTTTTCGACAATGGAATACACCGGATTCATCTCTACGATGCGTGCCCCGTAGCGACGAATCACCTTGGAGGCGGTGGGGTTTCCTTGAAATTCGGGAGTGGCCACTTTATAGAGCGCAATTTCGTGCTGATAGATTTCATCGTCGGTGAAGAAGTGCGCCTGAAGCACATCGATTTTCTTTTCAATTTGCTTCACCACTTTTTCTATTTCGTCTTGCGTGGCCCAAGCCGTAATGGTGTACTTGTGTACGCCTTTGATGGACGATGCGGAGACGTTCAGGCTCTCGATGTTGATTTGGCGGCGGGTGAACACCGCCGTCACCTGATTAAGCACACCGGCAAGGTTTTCCGAATGGACGATAAGGGTGTATAAGACTTTCTCCATAATTTTCTTTTTAACATTCCAAAAGCATTTCATTCACGGTTCCTCCCGGGGGAGTCATGGGCAGAACGTTTCCTTCCTCGACGACACAGGCTTCGAGCAGGAAAGGGCCGTCAGTGTCGAGCATTTCGCGGATGGCTTGCTGCAAGTCTTCGCGTTCCGTCACGCGGCGCGCGGGAATCCCGTAGGCCTCGGCTATCTTCATGTAGTCAGGGTTGAGCATGGGCGTGAACGAATAGCGGCGACCGAAAAACATGGCTTGCCACTGCCGCACGTTGCCGAGGTAGTTATTATTGAGCAGAATCATTTTTACAGGTGCTTTTTGTTCCATGACAGTGCCCAGTTCCTGAAGGTTCATCTGCAAGCCTCCGTCGCCCATGAAAGCGCAAACCGTGCGGTCGGGACGTCCGAATGTGGCTCCCACGGCAGCGGGCAGACTGAATCCCATCGTGCCCAAACCTCCGGAGGTGACGATGCTGCGGTTCCGGGTATACTTGAAGTAGCGGGCGGCCATCAACTGGTTCTGTCCCACATCGGTCACGAGGATGGCTTCGTTTTCCGAAGCCTCGCTCACTGCACGAGCCACTTCGCCCATGTTGAGGGGGCCTTCCTTGGGAGAGACTTCTTTTTCGATGACGCGGGTGTATTCTTTTTCTTCGTACTCCTTGAAACTTTCCAACCACTCGGTATGGCGGTTGGACTGAAGGAGGCTGGTGAGTTGCGCCAGGGTCTGCTTGCAGTCGCCCGTCACGGCCACGTCCACTTTCACGTTCTTGTTGATTTCACCCGGGTCGATGTCCATGTGGATGATTTTGGCCTGCTTGGCATAGGTGTCGAGGCGTCCGGTGACGCGGTCGTCAAAGCGCATTCCTATGGCCAGCAGCACATCGCATTCGTTGGTCTTGACATTGGGAGCGAGATTTCCGTGCATTCCCAGCATGCCTTTGTTAAGCGGGTGGTCGGTAGGGATGGCCGACAGTCCGAGCAGGGTGCATCCGCAGGGGATGTCCGCCTTTTCGAGCAAGTCTCGGAGTTCGTTTTGGGCGTTTCCAAGTTCTACTCCCTGCCCTACGAGGGCGAGTGGACGCCGGGCGGCGTTGAGCAAATCGGCGGCCTGCCGCAACGAGTCGGGGTCGGTATCGGGCAGGGGGTCGTAACTGCGCACGAAGTCGATGGTAAGGGGCTCAAAGTCCACCCAGTCGGTCTGCGCGTTTTTGGTGAAGTCAAGCACCACCGGCCCGGGGCGTCCGCTCCGGGCGATATAGAAGGCTCGTGCCACCGCCCATGCCACGTCTTCGGCCCGCCGAATCTGGTAGCTCCACTTGCAAATGGGCTGTGTGATGCCCACGAGGTCTACTTCCTGAAAAGCATCCGTACCCAAGAAGGGGGTGGCCACCTGTCCGGCAATGACCACTATCGGGGTGCTGTCTATCATGGCGTCGGCCACGCCGGTAATGGTATTGGTGGCTCCGGGTCCGCTGGTAACGATGCATACGCCTACTTCGCCGGACACGCGGGCAAAGCCCTGCGCGGCATGGGCAGCTCCCTGTTCGTGTCGCACCAAGATATGGTTCAAGCGGTCGCGATGTCCGTACAAGGCATCGAAAGTGGGCATGATGCTTCCGCCGGGATAGCCGAAGAGGGTCTTGACTCCCTGATGTTCCAACGAACGCATCAGTGCTTCCGCTCCTGTTATATTTTCTTTCATACTGCTATTCTCTCTATGAATGTTAGATGATTCTGACCCCTCCCTTGTCGGCGGAACTGACCATGGCGGCATAGGCTCTCAGGCTTTGGGATACCCGGCGTTGTCGGGTGACCGGCGTCATGGGGCGCGCTGCGAGTTCCTCGTCGGTGAGTTTCACGTTGATGCTTCGGTTGGGAATATCTATTTCGATGATGTCACCGTCTACAATCTTTCCGATGTTTCCGCCTGCTGCGGCTTCAGGTGAGATGTGTCCGATGCTCAATCCCGAGGTGCCTCCACTGAATCGCCCGTCGGTGATGAGGGCACACTGCTTGCCGAGATGCCTGCTCTTAATATAGGAGGTGGGGTAAAGCATTTCCTGCATGCCGGGACCTCCCTTAGGGCCTTCGTGGGTGATGACCACCACGTCGCCCGCCACCACTTTTCCGCCGAGGATGGCATCGCAGGCGGATTCTTGCGAGTCGAACACCTTGGCGGGGCCGGTGAACTTCCAGATGCTTTCGTCCACGCCGGCGGTTTTCACCACGCATCCGTCGGGGGCAATGTTTCCCTTGAGTACGGCGAGGCCTCCGTCTTTGCTGTAGGCGTGGCTCAGGTCGCGGATGCAGCCTTCGGCCCGGTCGGTGTCGAGTACCTGATAATAGGCGTTTTGCGAGCCGAGAGTGATGTTGAAGCGATTGGCGGGTGCAGCGGAGTAGATGCGATAGGCTTCCTTATCCGGCGTCTCTTTGGTAATATCGTACTTGTCGATGGCTTGAGCAAGCGTGAGTCCATCCACCCGTTTAACGGCGGTATCGATGAGTCCTCCCTTGGCCAGTTCGCCGAGGATGTTGAGCACGCCTCCGGATCGGTTCACGTCTTGGATGTGATACCGATCAGTATTGGGAGCCACCTTGCAGAGGCAGGGCACGCGGCGCGAAAGGGCGTCGATGTCGTCCATGCAGAAATCCGCCTCGGCTTCGCGAGCCACGGCAAGGAGGTGAAGTACGGTGTTGGTAGAGCCTCCCATAGCGATGTCCAGCGTCATGGCGTTGAGGAAAGCCCGGCGGGTGGCGATGCTTCGGGGAAGGACACTTTCATCGCCTTCCTCGTAATACTTATAAGCGTTTTTCACGATGAGTGCTGCGGCGTTCTTAAAAAGCTGCTTGCGGTGCGCATGGGTAGCAAGGATGGTTCCGTTGCCGGGAAGCGCCAGCCCGATGGCTTCGTTGAGACAGTTCATGGAGTTGGCGGTGAACATGCCCGAACAGCATCCGCATCCGGGGCAGGCGTTGTCTTCAATCCGCGCCACTTCCTCATCGCTTACCGAAGGGTCGGCACTCTTGACCATGGCGTCTATCAAGTCGAGGTGGCGTCCGTTCCACTCTCCGGCCTCCATCGGTCCGCCGGAGACGAACACGGTGGGGATATTCAGCCGCATGGCGGCCATGAGCATGCCCGGAGTTATCTTGTCGCAGTTGCTGATACACACCATGGCATCGGCCTTGTGAGCGTTCACCATGTACTCCACGCTGTCAGCGATGAGGTCGCGGCTGGGCAGGGAGTAGAGCATCCCATCATGCCCCATGGCAATGCCATCGTCGATGGCGATGGTGTTGAATTCGGCGGCGAAGCATCCGAGTTTCTCGATTTCAGTCTTCACCTGCTGACCGATTTCGTGCAAATGGGTATGTCCGGGGACAAACTGTGTAAACGAATTGACTATCGCAATAACGGGTTTTCCTATCATCTCGCGCTTCATGCCGTTGGCCATCCAAAGGGCGCGGGCACCGGCCATGCGTCGGCCTTGCGTACTGAACGAACTGCGTAACTGATTTTTCATATTTTCCACCTTTCCTGTTTTTCAATCAAAAAGCCTCTCCCATCGTGGCGGGAAAGGCTTTAGGACAATATGTTAATACATACAACTACATGCAACGACCTTTCCCGCGTTCCCGGTTTAGCACCGCGAGGCGAATCACTTGCACGATGGCGAGGCTTTGCAGAGTTGTTTCAATCATTTCTTTTTGTTTTTTAAAGTTCAACGGTTGCAAAGGTAAACCGTTTTTCTTAACCAACAAACAAAATATCAGTTTTTTTTTGATTAAATTATTAATCGTAAGCAATCAACTTTCCACAAGAACAGATTATCACTTCCCCATCCGATTCCGACACAGGGATTTAAGCAACGGAAAGCCTAGCCGCATCGGTTCGGAACGAAAACATCCGCGGAGACACTTTCGGGAAATCCCGAAAGGTTCAAAACATTCGCGGCAGAGGTTTTCGCCTTGCCGCCCGCAACTTATCTCCGGCAAGTCTGCCGCTTTTCGGAGAATTTTACTTACCTTTGTCCGCTGAAGAAGAAATAACACATTATTATATCAACAAGTAAGAAAAAAGATGGAAAACAAGTACATTACCGTAGCATACAAACTGTATGTGATGGAAGAAGGCAAGCCCGAACTGATGGAAGAAGCAACAGCGGAACACCCGTTCCAGTTTATTTCCGGCCTGGGCACCGCACTCGAACGCTTTGAAAACGAAATTACCCCGCTCAAGACCGGCGACAAGTTCGACTTCGTCATCCCCTGCGACCAAGCATACGGCGAATACATGTCCGAAGGCGTGCGCACTGTGGGCAAAGACATGTTCACCATAGACGGCGTGTTCGACAACGAACACATCTACCCCGGTAGCACCGTGCCTTTGCAGGACAACGAAGGACACCACTTCTATGCCACCGTCACCGAAGTGACCGACACGACCGTCACCGTAGACCTCAACCACCCCCTCGCCGGCAAAGACCTCACTTTCCAAGGCGAAGTGGTGACCTCGCGCACCGCCACCAACGAAGAAATCCAAGGCATGCTGAACATGATGAGCGGCGAAGGATGCAACTGCGGCTGCTGCGGAGGCGACTGCGAAGATGGCTGCGGAGGCCACGAAGGCTGCGGACATTGCCACTAATCCTCCACGCAGACAAACGCTTGATAACAAGTATCCGCATACACCGGAGTGAGCGAAAAGTATCCCCGGCGTATGCGGTTCTCTTTCAACTCCAGCGGATAACGATGGCGCATCTCCTCATCAAAACGCGATGCCCAACCCGCATCCGGAAAATACTCGATGACATACCGACCCACCGCGTCCGGACAAACCCAACGGTCGAAGAACAGACGAGACACCACCCCCATATTGTAACGCAGGTTAATCTCCACACACGGATGCAGCGCATACCCCCCGTCCGTACGGCACACCATCATGTCCACCCCCAAATACCCCCGATAAACGCCGCCCAACTCCTTCCACAGAAGCCTCGGCAGGCACGAGCGTACCTCCCCGAGCACCTTCCCGCCCACATAAGCCGAAAGACGCCCCTCTATCACCTCGTCCGAAGCCAGCACATTCTCCTTGTAACTCCCCCGGCCGTCCGTCTCGAACAGCGAATAACCTGCGAAACACACACCGTCCGCCTCCATCCGAAACTCCATAGCGAAGTCCACCACCCGGTCATACCGAGGCTCGCCCGCCACCGCCCCCTGCGAAGCGATGACACGCTTCACCCAGCCCGCCTGCGATGCGTCCAACGCTCCCTCAACCGTGCGAATTCCCCGTCCGCTGCCACTCCAAGGAGCCTTCAACAGCACACGTCCCCGCGCGATGACAAACTGCGCCGCCTCCTCCGGCGAAAAGAGCAGCGATGATTCGCCCAACGTCCCCTCGCACCGCAAACGGGGCAGCAGGCGAACCGCCGTCGCCCGACTCGAAAGCCGGCGGACACGCTCCACCTCGTCATCGGAAAGAAGCGACAACGAGGGACATCCCGCCTCACGCAACCGCCGCAGCAACGAAGGACTCCACCCCCACGGCACCACCTTATTATATACAGCCTCCGAAAGTTCCGTCACACCTTCCACCCCTGCAGCAAAAGGACACTCACCGCGCAGCCACGCCGCCTGACGCGCCTCCGGAAGCCACACCGCAGCACCCGCCGGCGCATACCACACCGGAAGCACCGCCAAGTCGGCCGCCATCTTCTTCGCGCTGCCCGGCGCCATGTAGTAAGGGCTTCCCGAAGCCAGCGCCATATCATTTTCGGGATTAAACAAATACAAACTACTCATACCGCCTGCAAAAATATACAAATCTTGTTCCATTCGGAAGTTTTTTACACTTATTTTGCTAAGTCTACTTTGCAATTTGCAGAAGTCTTTCTATCTTTGCGCCGACATAGAGGACTCATGGAAACTTTTTTCAGAACACATAGCTATCTGGTGGAACACACACAGGCATCCATCCGCCGAGGCTTGATGGACGAAATAGACTGGCGCGACCGGCTCATCGGCATCAAGGGCACCCGCGGTGTGGGCAAAACCACCTTCCTGCTGCAATATGCCAAAGAAAAGTACGGCACAGACAGAGCGTGCCTGTACATCAACATGAACAATTTCTATTTCAGCCGGCACAGTCTGGTAGACTTCACCGAACGATTCGTACAGTCGGGCGGACAAGTATTGCTCATCGACCAAGCTTTCAAGTACGCCAACTGGAGCAACGACCTCCGTCAGTGCTATGACCGCTTCCCCAACCTGAAAATCGTGTTCACCGGCTCTTCCGTCATGCGGCTGAAAGAAGAAAACCCCGAATTGAGCGGCATCGTGAAAGTATATTACCTGCGAGGTCTCTCCTTCCGCGAATTCTTGAACCTGCAAAGCGGCAGGAACTTCCGCGCCTACCCGCTGGACGAAATCCTAAGAAGCCACGAAGAAATAGCCCGCGAAATCCTGAGAGACATCAATCCGCTGGCCTATTTGGGAGAATATCTGCATCATGGATTCTACCCTTTCTATCTGGAAAAACGTAATTTTTCGGAAAATCTACTCAAAACCATGAACATGATGATAGAAGTGGACATTCTCCTAATCAAACAAATCGAATTGAAATACCTGTCGAAAATAAAAAAACTGTTCTACCTGCTGGCCGTGGACGGTCCGGTCACTCCCAACGTGAGCCAACTCGCCGCCGAAATCCAAACCTCACGCGCCACGGTGATGAACTACATCAAGTATCTGGCAGACGCACGCCTCATCAACATGCTCTATCCCAAGGGCGAGGAATTTCCCAAGAAACCCTCGAAAGTGATGATGCACAACTCCAACCTGATGTACGCCGTTTATCCGAACAAGGTAAACGAACAAGACGTCCTCAACACGTTCTTCATGAACACCATGTACAAGGACCACAAACTATACAAAGGCGAAAAAGGAAGTTCCTTCACTGTAGACGAAGGATTGCACTTCCGCATTTGTACCGACGAAGGAAAACCGAAAAACAACCCGCAGATGTACTACGTACAGCACCGCCTCGAACGAGGCCGCGGAAACTTGATTCCCCTTTGGATATTCGGTTTTTTATATTGAAAAACAAATAGTATTAACTAACATAATCAGTAATTGTTATGACTAAACAAAAAAAATTCATCACTTGTGATGGTAACCAGGCAGCCGCACATATCTCGTATATGTTCTCCGAAGTAGCCGCCATCTACCCCATCACCCCGTCATCTACCATGGCAGAATACGTAGACGAATGGGCAGCTCAAGGCCGCAAGAATATCTTCGGCGAAACAGTATTGGTACAGGAAATGCAATCCGAAGGCGGTGCGGCAGGCGCCGTTCACGGATCCCTTCAGGCAGGCGCATTGACCACTACCTACACAGCTTCTCAGGGACTGTTGCTGATGATTCCGAACATGTACAAGATTGCCGGCGAATTCCTGCCCTGCGTATTCCACGTATCAGCTCGTACACTGGCGTCACACTCATTGTGCATCTTCGGCGACCACCAAGACGTCATGTCTTGCCGCCAGACCGGTTTCGCCATGCTGGCAGAAGGCTCCGTACAGGAAGTTATGGACTTGGCAGGTGTAGCCCACTTGTCCACCATCAAGTCGCGCGTACCGTTCGTCAACTTCTTCGACGGTTTCCGTACTTCGCACGAAATCCAAAAGATTGAAATGCTAGAAAACGAAGACTTGGCACCGCTGGTTGACCAAGAAGCGCTCGCCGCTTTCCGCAGCCGCGCCTTGACACCCGAAAAACCGGTAGCGCGAGGCATGGCCGAAAACCCCGATACATTCTTCGCTCACCGCGAATCCTGCAACTCTTACTACGAAGCAGTTCCCGCCATCATAGAAGAATACATGAACAAGATTTCTGAAATCACCGGTCGCAAATACGGCTTGTTCGACTACTATGGTGCCGAAGACGCCGAACGCGTCATCATCGCGATGGGTTCGGTTACCGAAGCCGCCCGCGAAGCCATTGACTACCTCACAGCCCAAGGCGAAAAGGTGGGTATGGTATCCGTACACTTGTATCGTCCGTTCTCCGCCAAGCACTTCCTCGCAGCCGTGCCCAAGACAGCCAAACGCATCGCTGTGCTCGACCGCACCAAGGAACCGGGCGCAAACGGCGAACCGCTGTACCTTGATGTGAAGGAATGCTTCTACGGCGTGGAAAACGCTCCCGCCATCGTAGGCGGACGCTACGGTCTGGGTTCTAACGACACCACTCCGGCGCAAATTCTGTCGGTATTCGAAAACCTGTCATTGAACGAACCGAAAAACCACTTCACTATCGGCATCGTAGACGATGTGACCTTTACTTCACTTCCGCAAAAAGAAGAAATCGCTCTCGGCGGCGAAGGCATGTTCCAAGCCAAGTTCTTCGGCCTCGGTGCAGACGGTACGGTAGGTGCCAACAAGAACTCCGTGAAGATTATCGGCGACAACACCGACAAGCATTGTCAGGCTTACTTCTCATACGACTCCAAGAAGTCGGGTGGCTTTACCTGTTCGCACCTTCGTTTCGGCGACACACCCATCCGCTCTACTTACTTGGTGACTACTCCCAACTTCGTAGCTTGCCACGTTCAGGCGTATCTGAAGATGTACGATGTAACTCGCGGTTTGCAGAAAAACGGTACATTCTTGCTGAACACCATTTGGGAAGGCGAAGAATTGGCCGCCAACCTGCCGAACAACGTGAAGAAGTATTTCGCTGAAAACAACATCACCGTTTACTATATCAACGCTACCAAGATTGCTCAGGAAATCGGTTTGGGCAACCGCACCAACACCATCCTTCAGAGTGCTTTCTTCCGCATCACAGGCGTAATCCCCGTAGATTTGGCCATCGAACAAATGAAGAAGTTCATCGTGAAATCTTACGGCAAGAAGGGCGAAGACGTGGTGAACAAGAACTATGCAGCCGTAGATCGCGGTGGCGAATACAAGCAACTCGCCGTAGATGCTGCTTGGGCCAACCTTCCGGCCGATGAAAAGGTTGCCAACAACGACCCCGAATTCATCAACAACGTGGTACGCCCCATCAATGCACAAAACGGCGACTTGCTGCCGGTTTCCGCATTCAAGGGCATCGAAGACGGTACTTGGCCGCAAGGCACAGCCGCTTACGAAAAGCGCGGCGTAGCCGCTTTCGTCCCGACTTGGACGGCCGAAAACTGTATCCAGTGTAACAAGTGTGCATTTGTTTGTCCTCACGCTTGCATCCGCCCGTTCGTGCTCGACGAAACAGAAGCTGCCGGCCTAAACGCTCCGATGATTGACATGAAGGCTCCGGCTGCCATGAAGGGCATGAAGTTCCGTATGCAGGTAGGCGTTATGGACTGCTTGGGTTGCGGCAACTGTGTGGATGTATGTCCGGGCAATCCGAAAGTGGGCGGTCCTGCCCTCAAGATGGTTCCGCTGGAAGGCGAATTGGGCGAAGCCGCCAACTGGGAATACTGCGTGAAGAACGTGAAGACCAAGCAGGCTTTGGTAGACATCAAACAAAGCCCGAAAAATTCACAGTTCGCCACTCCGTTGTTTGAGTTCTCGGGTGCTTGCTCGGGTTGCGGTGAAACTCCGTACGTGAAGTTGATTTCACAATTGTTCGGCGACCGTCAGATGGTGGCTAACGCTACGGGCTGTTCTTCCATCTACTCCGGTTCTATCCCATCTACTCCTTATACCACCAACGAAAAGGGTCAGGGTCCTGCATGGGCAAACTCTTTGTTTGAAGACTTCTGCGAATTCGGTCTCGGCATGACATTGGCCAACAAGAAGATGCGTGCCCGCATCGCCGAATTGCTGGGCGAATGCATCGCCAACGAAAACACCCCTGCCGAATTTAAGGAAGCCGCTCAGGCTTGGTTGACAGGAAAAGACGACGCCGAAGCCTCCAAGGCTGCTGCCGCCACATTGAAGCCGATGATTGAAGCTGGTGCCGCAGCAGGTTGTCCGTCTTGCGCCAAGTTGGTTGAATTGAGCCACTACCTCGTAAAGCGCAGCCAGTGGATTATCGGTGGCGACGGTGCTTCTTACGACATCGGTTACGGCGGTCTTGACCACGTTATCGCATCGGGCGAAGATGTAAACATCCTCGTTCTCGACACGGAAGTTTACTCCAACACCGGCGGTCAGTCATCCAAGGCTACTCCGCTCGGTGCCATCGCCAAGTTTGCCGCCGCCGGTAAGCGCGTACGCAAGAAAGACCTCGGCATGATTGCCACCACTTACGGCTATGTTTACGTGGCTCAGATTGCGATGGGTGCCGACCAAAGCCAGTGTTTGAAGGCCATCCGCGAAGCTGAAGCATACCCCGGTCCTTCTATTGTCATCGCTTACGCACCGTGTATCAACCACGGCTTGAAGAAAGGCATGGGCAAGGCTCAGGCAGAAGAAGCGGCAGCCGTAGAATGCGGTTACTGGCACTTGTGGCGTTACAACCCGGCTCTCGAAGAAGAAGGCAAGAACCCGTTCTCACTCGATTCCAAGGAACCGAAGTGGGAAGGCTTCCAAGACTATTTGAAGGGCGAAGTTCGCTTTGCATCCGTCATGAAGCAATTCCCGAACGAAGCCGCCGACCTCTTCCAAGCTTGCGAGGACATGGCTAAGAAGCGTTATCAAAGCTATGTACGCATGACGAAGATGGATTGGTCAAAGGAATAACCCATCCCCTTGGGGATTGACATAACTGAATGGCGACTCTCTCGAATGAATGAGGGTCGCCATTCTCTATTTGGATGAGATTAGATTCATTATGACTCTTATATTGAAAAGATTTTCGTACCTTTGAGGCACGATAAACCAAACTGAAAAAGAACAATGGATAAACTATCAAACTCTATATTGACCGTAGAAATAGCCGAGCATGGCGCCGAGCTGCAAAGCATCAAGAAGAACGGAAAAGAATATCTATGGCAAGGCGACGCCAAATTCTGGGGACGACGCTCGCCGGTACTCTTCCCCAATGTAGGACGAGTATGGAACAATCAATACCGCCACATGGGCAACACGTACGAAATAGGACAGCACGGATTTGCCCGCGACATGGATTTTAAAGTGACGTTTAAGGACGATGACGGCATTGTGTACTGGCTGGAAAGTACTCCCGATACCCTCGGTAAGTTCCCCTTTCCCTTCCGTCTGATGATTGGCTACCTGCTCGACGGCAACAAGATTACCGTGAAGTGGCGCGTGGAAAACCGGGGAGCGATGGACATGTATTTCCAAATAGGAGCGCATCCCGCTTTCTACTTTCCCGACTTCGACCCCGCCACCGAAGAACGCTGCTACTTTAGTTTTGATAACGCAAAGCCTCTGAACTATCTCTCACCCGCCGAAAAAGGTTGTGTTTCACCCAAAGTACACACACTCGAAGTGGACGAAGACGGTCTGATGCCGGTAAACATTCACACGTTCGACTGCGATACGTACATTTTTGAAAACAAACAACTGAAAAAAGTCTCCTTGCTCACCAAGGACAAGAAACCTTACCTGAGCCTCACCTTCGACAGTCCGCTCGTGGCTCTATGGTCGCCCACCAAACCGCATCCCGACTGCCCCTTTGTGTGTATCGAGCCATGGTACGGACGATGCGATGCCGTGGGCTACACGGGCGAACTCAAAGACCGCCAATGGATGCAGAAACTTGAGCCGAAAGGCGTTTTCGATGTAAGCTACGACATCATCATCGAAGAATAAAAAAACAAAATCCCTTTCATTTCCCCCATTAAAGGCACAAAGCGGTTTGGAGCGAAGCGAGTCTTCAGATGCAGGAAATGACAGGGATTTTTTAATTCCGAACGGAAACCGTCCCTCATCTGCTGCCCAGATACAGAAACACCATTCCGATAAGTATCAGGAGCAAGTCCACCGCTTTGCTCTTCAAGTTCTTTTCGCGAAACACCAACGCACCGAAAAGGAAGGACACGATAACGCTCCCCCGTCGCACCATCGACACAACGGAAATCAAAGCGCCATCCAAGCTCAAGGCATAGAAATAGGCAAAATCGGCCGCCGAAAGGAACAGCGAGATAAAGACAATCGCCCAATGCCAGTGAAAAGGAGTCGTACTTTTCCGCTTGGGCCACCACAGCAAAAGCAGCATCGCTCCCATCATGAGGCATTGGTAAATGTTGTACCACGACTGCACCACCATGCGGTGAAGGCCGATGCCGCCGTGCTCGGCGGAAGCCATCAGATACTTGTCGTACAATCCGCTGACAGCCCCCAGCACCGCCGCGCCCACAATGGCAAACACCCAACGGTTGTGACGAAAGTCAATCCCTTCCTTCTTTCCGCTACGGCTCAGCAAGAAGAACGAAACGATTGCCAGAAGCACCCCTATCCACTGATAAAGGTTCAGCCGTTCGCCAAAGACAAGCATCGCCCCTACCAACACCATCACGGGACGCGTGGCATTGATGGGCCCCACGAGCGTAAGTGGCAAATGCTTGATGCCGAAATAGCCCAAAAGCCACGAGGACAAGACAATGAACGACTTTAAAAGAATGTATCCATGCGCTTCCCACCCCACGGTAGGGACATGAAACACCGAACCGTCCGCCGGCCAACCTTCCGCCACCGAAAGCACGATAAGCGGAAGGAATATCAGACTGCAAAACAGGGTATTGAGAAAGAGTACCGGTATGACGGCATTGTCTTTCAACGATTGTTTCTTGAACACATCATAACCTCCCAGCAAAGCCGCCGAGAGAAAAGCGAACGCTAACCACATATCTTTTTACCTTCTAAAAATTTCGAGTGCAAAGTTACGTTTTTTTCGGCTTATGTCAAATGCCACCATACTTTTAATGGGCAACCTCGTTCCAACAATCAAAAAGAAAAATAAAAAAAACGGCCACCCTTCTCAGGACAGCCGTCGTCATACTTTTCTGATTGTATTATTCGCCCAAGCTGATAGCTTCTGACGGACAAGCATCTGCACAAGTACCGCATTCAGTACACATATCAGGGTTGATTGAATACTTTTCACCTTCTGAAATTGCACCTACCGGGCATTCATCGATACAAGTACCGCAAGCGATACAATCGTCACTAATTACGTAAGCCATGATTTTAAAAATTAAGTTATTAGTACTAATTGATTGCGCAAATATACGTTTTTTTCTTCTTTCGTTGTCCTCTTCCGATTACAATTTTGAGTAATTTGTACTAAATCTAAATACATTCACTTCTTCAAAGCCTGATACATAACTTGTTGGATACGCGGACGGATATTCAGTGTCATCAGTGACTTATGATCGAACGGGTGCGGATAAATGCGGTTGCTCAGAAAGACAAACACCAAACGATTCTTCGGGTCGGCCCAAGCGCAGGTACCCGTAAAGCCGGTATGCCCCACCACTTCCTTGGGTGCTTCATCGGCACACGGACTTTTGCCCGAAACCGATTCCGGCCTATCAAAGCCCAATCCCCGACGACTGATGCGGGAGGTCTTTGTCAAAAAAAGGCGGCAGGTTTCCGCACTGATGTATCGCTTTCCATCAAACTGTCCGCCGTCCACCAACAACTGGCAGACCTTTGCCACATCACGAGCATTCGAGAATAATCCGGCGTTGCCGGACACTCCACCCATGAAAGCCGCAATCTCGTCGTGCACATAACCTTGCAACAACTTCCGATTGCGCAAATAATCCACTTTAACCGTGGGCACGATTTGTTCCTTTTTAAAACGACTCAAGGGACGGTAGAGCGTGTGCGTCATCCCCATGGGCTGATAGAATTCCTGTTCCAAAAAACGATCCATCGGCATCCCGCTAAGGTTCTCTACCATCTGTTTCAACAGAACAAAGTTTAGACAGCTATATCGATAGCGGCGGTCGCGTAAAGGCACCGTATCGGAAGCTATCAGACCAAGAATACGTTTCGGAAAGCGGGGACTCAAATACAAGCTGTCCGCCAGCTGAAGCGGATAATTTTCCGAAGTTTCGGCAGCCACGTATTCTTCTTTGTAGCGAAACGCATTGACCACATACAGGTTGCGGTCTACCCGCAAACGATGAGCGGCATCCATCCGCCCCTTGAAGAAAGTGCCGGTATAGCTGGAATCATTGATTGCTTCTCGATAAAACGGCCAGGAACCGGGCAAACCGGACTGGTGCATCAGCAATTCCTCGATGGTTATCCTCTCCTTTTTACTCCCTTGCAGTTCGGGCACATACTTGGCTATCCGATCGGTCAGTCCGAATTTGCCTTCATCATAGAGTTTCATCACAGCCAACAGCGTAGCGGTGGTCTTGGTCAGCGAAGCGATGTCGTAGAGGTCATCGGGTGTCACACTTCGACTGTCTTCGTAAGTAAACGTGCCGAAACACTTGTCGTACACCGGAACACCGTCCTTCAGAATCAGAATTTGACAGCCGGGATAGGCCTTCGCCCGAATACCCTCGCGTGCGATTTCATCGATTCGAGTCAATACCGAAGCATTCATCCCATAGTCGTCAGGACGATAATTTTTTCCTCGGTCGCATCCGGGAGTCACGCCATCGCCCGGACGGAGATACCCTTTCACCTCTACGGAGATACGTCCCTTGGCTTGCTCCCGTCCCAGCAACACATCAGCGGCATACTCCTGCGCAACCGCCTCACCGGAATGAGCCAGTACTACAGCCGCCGCCTTTCGCCAAGCCTCTCCTTTTTGATACATCCGGGTCAATGGAGTGAGATAGACATAAACCAGTGGCATCCGGTCGGCCAGCGTATTGAATAAACTTTGATAAGCAGCATCCTTCTGCGTATGAATGGCTACAATCACCCTTTCGTAAGCGGAAAGTTTTTTACGGAGGGAGGCGATGGAATCCGGATGCGCCTGAATGGAAGTTACCGACATGAACCGCTGCAAGTGGCGGGTAAAAACATTGCCATCGGAAGTTTGACCGACATTCAACAGAGCAGTCCTTTTCAAGTTCATATCCAACGGCAAGATTCCTCCATCATTACTTGCCACGGTTACGGCCGCTTGCAACAACCGTTTCTTCAGCCGAAGAATATCCGGACGACTCAAGCGCTTCTCCAGTCCGGATAGTTGAACAAACTGTTTTCGGTTCAATCCCAATACATATTTAAAAGTAAGCACCTTGCGACACTTCTCCGTAATCTGTTTTTCGGTCAGTTCCCCGCGCTTGATTGCATTCAGCACTCCGTCCAGTTCCCGCTTCAAGTTTCGGGGAGCAAGCAGCATGTCGTTGCCTGCCGCCAGAGCGCGGGCACAGACTTCCCGCTGATCGGACACACCCTTCATTTCAAGCGCATCCGTAAACACCAGTCCCTTAAAACCGAACTCTTTTTGAAGAATGCCAATGACTTCCGGCGAAAGCGAAGCCGGTTTCGCACTCAATCCGGGCACTTCAAGATGTCCCACCATCACACCGCCCAAGCCGGCCTCCACCGCCTTGCGGAAAGGATAAAGCTCCACACTGTCCAAGCGCTCGCGACTGAAGTTCAGCACCGGAAGTGCCTTATGCGAATCCACGTTCGTATCCCCATGTCCCGGAAAGTGCTTGCTGACAGAAAGTACACCGCCGTCTTCCAATCCGTGCGAATAGGCTATCACCTTCTCTGCCACATTCTCCGGATTGCCTCCAAACGAGCGGGTATTAATAACCGGATTCTGCGGATTATTGTCCACATCAGCCACCGGCGCAAAATTGACATGTACGCCAATCTCTCGACATTGTGCCGCCACCTCCTTACCGTATTCATACAGCAATTGATTATCTTGGATACATCCTAACACCCGATTGCGAGGAAAAGCGGTCGTCCCTTTCAGACGCATGGCCAATCCCCATTCACCATCGAAAGTTATCAAGAGCGGCACCTCGGCCATTTCTTGCGCATAATTGGTCAATGTCACTTGCTCCACCGGCCGGCCACCGGAAAACAGCAGGCCACCCACTTTGTATTCTTTTACGGCATTGCTGATGTTCTGTCGGTTCTGTCGAGTATCCTGCGGAGCCACCGTATGAATGAACAGCTGACCGATTTTCTCTTTCAAAGTCATGGCAGCCAACCGCGATTCTACCCATTCTCTACACTCCGAGCTGTCCGCTTCCCCTTTCTTCCACAAGTTGGATTCCTGCGCGTAAAAGCCATATGCCATCAGGCACATACATATCCATATTGTCCATCTTTTCATAACATTATTTCTTTTATCCCCCAAAAATACGAAAAACAATCCGACTGACCACCATCCATTGAAAAAATCCATGAAATAAATTTGTTCATCCCGCAAAAAACAAGTACCTTTGCACCGCTTTCCGCGCAATCGCTGTCATGAAGAGTTACTTGATATGTTGCGTTGGTAACGATAAACAATTTAATAATTAACAAACAAATGGATTTAATTAAAATTGCTGAAGAAGCATTTGCTACAGGCAAGCAGCATCCTTCATTCAAGGCAGGTGATACTGTCACAGTAGCATATCGTATCGTTGAAGGTAACAAGGAACGTATTCAGTTGTATCGTGGCGTTGTTATCAAAATTGCAGGACATGGCGACAAGAAGCGTTTCACCGTTCGCAAGATGTCCGGCACAGTAGGTGTTGAACGTATTTTCCCCATCGAGTCTCCGGCTATCGACAGCATCACTGTCAATAAGGTTGGTAAAGTTCGTCGCGCTAAGTTGTATTACTTGCGTAAACTTACCGGCAAGAAAGCCAGAATTCAGGAAAAGAGAGTTAATGCGTAATCCGACTTCTCCCTACATAAAAAGGAGCATCCCACAAGGTGCTCCTTTTTTAATGCTCCGCACAGACATTATTACAAATACATTTCTAAACATTTGTTAAGTCAAAGTCCTTTCTGTTATCATAATTTAAAGCGATGATTATATTTGCCGTTATAGAATAAAATTTCAAGATTTGGCATTATCTTTGTAGTGGTAAAGTTGAAAAAAGATTATTTTTAGGTATAACCGGTTCCTCCACTATGGGAGCGAACATAAAACTTGAAGATTATGATGACAAAAAGAACCAATGACACCATTGAGATGTTGCAGTATCAATTAAAACGATACAAGTCAATGAAAAAAGGTGCGGCTTGCCAATCACTACAGCATAAGCTGCAGAAATTAATGAGCCAACAGGCAAATGCCTAAGGCTCTCAATGAGAGACAATAAGATTTAGAATCATAAAAAAGGTTGTTCGATGAGCGGACAACCTTTTTCTGTTATACACCGGTTTCATTGCAAAGGAACGGCTCAGCCTCAAAAGCACCTTGAAAATCTACTTAGCCCCTTTGGAAACACAAGTCATCGACAATGCCAATAAAAAGATTTTGGAAATGCTCTGATTTTTCGCCGAAGGCTATCACAAAATTTATCCGCAATACTTCGGACAAATATCCACAATGTGTCGGATATTTATCCAACGTATTACGGACATTTGTCCGAAGTATTGCGGACGAATTTTAAGAACTATTAAGAAGAGGAAATCAGTATTTAAAATTCCAGAAGGTTTTGGCATAAACAAAAGATTATCTCGGATTAATTATGTAATTTTGCAGTAACAACAAATTAAATAGTATAAAAACTTCAATAAATGGCAAAAGCAAAACCTTTCATCAAGTGGGTGGGCGGTAAAGGTCAACTCATCGAACAACTCGAAGCATTGCTTCCGGCTGACTTTGCAGAAAGGGAAAATGTCACTTACATTGAGCCTTTTGCGGGCGGAGGGGCTATGCTCTTCTATATGTTGCAGACGTATCCAAACATAAAGTCGGCCGTAATAAATGATATCAATCCCGATTTGACGTTATGCTATCAAGTCGTGAGGGATACCCCTACAGAATTGATAAAATCTCTTGATGCAATCCAATCGGAGTATTATGCATTACAAACTGAAGAAGAACGAAAATTATTCTTTCTTAAACAACGCAATAGATTCAATACCAAGTCATTGAATCCGATAGAAAATAGTACGCTATTTTTCTTCCTAAACAGGACATGTTTTAATGGCCTTTATCGCGTAAATAAAGCAGGTAAGTTCAATGTGCCATTTGGAAAGTATACCAAACCAACCATCTGCGATGCTGCTACAATTTATGCAGATAGCAAGCTATTGCAAAAGGTAGAAATCATGACCGGAGATTTTGAACAAACTTTTGCTAAAATCAAGGATAAAACTTTCTTCTATTTCGATCCACCTTATCGTCCTCTTAGCAACACTTCAAGTTTTAACGATTATAGCAAAGAAGATTTTAACGATGATGCTCAAATTCGTTTGAAACATTTTTGCGACCGATTGACCGAGATTGGCGTGGATTTCATGCTTAGCAATTCCGATTGCTTGGGTAAGGATGGAAAAGATCGTTTCTTTGATGATTTGTTCATTGATTACAAGATCGAAAGAGTTTGGGCATCAAGAAATGTAAACGCAGTAGCTTCAAAGAGAGGTAAGTTGACCGAAATTCTTGTTAGGAATTACAACTATATTGATGTGCAATTTAACAATATGTGATTATGAAATTTCTGTCTGTACAACCACAAGAACGTGTAAAATTATTTACGGATAATGTTTTATACACAAATAGAGGTTTTAACTATTATGTTGATTGGACTAACATTGACGGGTATCAAGAATTTCAAGTTGAAATTTACGCGTTAGATGTGTTGATTCGCTGCAAAGATGAATTATTTTATGAAAAATTCTCGAATCTTATTACAAAACTTCCGAGTGTTATATTATTGTTTCCATATCTATTGGGGCTTGCTAAATGTGAAAGAAAAAACTATATAAAGGCAGAGAAAATCTGATTCTAATTCAAGAAGAATTAGATAAAAACGATTATTTGGAATTTAAATTCTCTAAAACAGCTATAAAAGACCTCAAGAAGGATGATATAAAAGCTTATTATGATTTCTTTGTACAAATGGGGCTAAAACACCTCTATCAAAATATAATTGAAAAAAGTACATTAGACTACATTGCCGGTGTTTTAGTTGGAATGGATTCAAATGGGCGTAAAAACAGAGGAGGAAAAGTATTTGAACTTGCTTGTCAACCACTATTTGAAAAAATATGCGAAGAGCATAAATTGCAACTAATTACTCAAAAGCAATTTAAAAATCTTGTTGATTTTGGCTTTGATATAAGTCAAGATATCGCAGATAGAAAAGCCGACTTTTTCATTTTGGACACAGGTCAAAAGAAAGCAATTAATTTTGAAGTCAACTTTTATAATGGAACAGGTTCTAAACCAGAAGAAATCATAGATTCTTATATCAATAGACAAAATGATTTATTGGCAAATGGTATTAACTTCGCTTTAGTTACAGATGGAAGATGTTGGGAATCTGCAACAAATCAGTTGGAAAAGGGATTCAGACATTTGGATTATTTATTAAATTTCTATATGTTGAAACACGGCATGTTAGAAGAAATTGTATTGGAGGTATTTAACAGATGATTAAATCCCACTTCGAATCCCCCGACCGCGCCTTTACGCTTCTGCATGGCGATTGTTTCAAGCTGCTACGCGAATTTGATTTCAAGTTCAGTTGCATCTTTGCCGATCCACCTTATTTCCTCTCAAATGGAGGAATAAGTGTTCAGTCGGGCAAGGTAGTTTGTGTGGATAAAGGAGATTGGGACAAGGGAAAGAGCCTACAAGAAATGATGGAGTTCAACATGGAATGGCTCAACCTTTGTCGCGATAAACTTAAGGATAACGGCACAATTTGGATTTCGGGCACTTATCATAACATCTTTTCCGTAGCCAATTGCTTGACGGAGTTGGGATATAAAATACTGAATGTGGTGACGTGGGCAAAGACTAATCCACCACCCAATATCTCTTGCCGCTATTTCACATATAGCACAGAGTTTATCATCTGGGCACGTAAAAGCAAGAAGAAGCCGCACTACTTCAATTACGACCTAATGAAGCAATTGAACGGTGACAAACAAATGACCGATGTTTGGCACCTGCCGTCCATTGCCCAATGGGAAAAATCGTGCGGAAAACATCCTACACAAAAACCACTTGCGTTATTGGCCAGAATCATCATGGCATCTACGAAGCCTAATGAATGGGTACTCGACCCCTTTTGTGGTAGTTCGACAACCGGCATTGCGGCTAATTTGCTTGGACGACGTTATTTAGGTATTGAACAAGAAGAAAAGTATATCGAAATGAGCAAAAATCATCGGAAAGAGTTAGAAAATCTGCAAACATATCACAATTATCGCTCTAAAATCAAAGATATTCATCATATGGATTCTTTGTTTCCTTCAATGGTAAAAGAGGATTCGGATACAACCTACAGAGATTTACCATTCTAACTTTACGAATCAAGAATATATAAAAAAATGAGTTATTATTATATTGTTAGCACCAAGTCGGAACTTACGGCTAAATTCCGTTGAAGTTTACGAAATACTTCCTATTTCTGATGTAGACAAATGAAATTCCATATTTTTTGAAAGATAATACTTTTATCGAGATTTTTCGTATTCCACTTACGTTTAACTATAAGTTTTAGCAACTAACCGTTCATTGACCCGTTTATAAAGAGAAAGGTTTGCGCCTTGCTCCAACTCTCGAACAAGGCGCAAACCTATTTCCGACTGTTCGGAAAAATCCAATCAGTCTTCTTTTATCTGAATAATGGCATTGGTCAAGATAGCGACCAAACCACCTGTCGTGATGCCCGATGAGAAGATGCTTCGCACAGACTCCGGCAATTGAGAGAGAATTTCGGGAACCAATTCTACACTAAGCCCGAAACTGAAACTGATGGCTATCACGAGGGTCGCCTTGCGGTTTATGTTCTGCGAAGCGATAATGCGGATGCCGGCCGCTGCCACCGTACCGAACATCAACAAAGTGGCTCCACCCAAAACAGGTTCAGGCATCAACGAGAACACTAAGCCTACAGCCGGGAACAGACCTAAAAACACCAACATGACCGCAATGAAATATCCTACATAACGGCTGGCTACTCCGGTGAGCTGAATCATACCGTTGTTTTGGGCGAAAATAGAGTTCGGGAAAGAATTGAAGATACCTGCCAACATGGAGTTGAAGCCATCAGCCAAGATACCTCCCGAAGCACGTTTCATAAACTTCTCGCCTTCGACCGGCTGACCGGAAATGAGTGAATTGGCCGTAATGTCGCCATAGGCTTCGATGGCAGTTATCAGATAGACCACCCCCAATGAAATGATGGCGGAGAAATCGAAAGATACACCGTAACGGAAAGGTACGGGAATGTTTAAACTTCCAAAATCCTGTATAGCGGAAAAATTCACCATCCCCAACGCCCAAGATACGACATATCCCACAGCCAAACCGATGACGATGGAACTCATGCGCAAATAGGGATTGCTGCTACGGTTGAAGAAGATTATCAGTATCAGGACAAGCGCCGACAGACCTACGTGCTCAAAAGCGCCGAATGTTCCCGCCACTTTGGCAGCTTCTCCTCCTCCGCAGGCTGTGATTCCTACCCGTATCAGGCTCAGACCTATCAATGTCACCACAATGCCCGACACTAAAGGGGTAATGATGCGCCGCATGTATTTGAGGACACGACTGACCAGCATTTCTACAACCGAACCGGCAATCGTCGCTCCGAATACCGCCGGAAGTCCTCCCGCCATACCTGCCGCGATGATAGGCCCGATAAACGAGAAACTGGTACCTTGCACGCAAAGCAAGCCACATCCTACCGGACCGACCCTGCGGCACTGGACGAAAGTGGCGAGTCCCGAAACAAACAGCGACATGGACACCAAAAAGCCGGTAGTTTCCAAATCCAACTTCAGGGCACCCGCTATGATAAGCGGAGGGGTGATGATGGCTACAAAGATAGCCAGCAGATGTTGCAATGCGGCGAAGAAAGTGTCGCGAAAGGGTGGCCGTTCTTCCAATCCATAAATCAAGCCTTGCGGTTTATCGGTCAAAGACGCATTCGAATGTTCCTGTTCCATCGTGTCAAATCTCCTTCAGTTTGATTTCGCAATTGTCCAAGCTCTCGATAATGGCCAACGATTCGACGTGAATGCCTGCCTGTCGAAGCATTTTTCCTCCCTCTTGAAAATCCTTTTCGATAAGGAATCCCATCCCTACGAGTTCGGCTCCCGCTTGGCTCACCAAATCCATCATTCCCTTTCCAGCGTTTCCGTTGGCAAGGAAATCATCTATGAAGAGCACCTTGTCGCCCGGTTGCAAATAGTCCTTACTGATACACACCGTGTAACTTTGGTTCTTGGTAAACGAAAACACTTCTGTTACCAGCATATTCTCCATCGTACTGGGTTTGCGCTTCTTGGCAAAAACCACCGGAAGTTCCAACAGATAGCCCACCATAATGGCAGGAGCGATGCCGCTGGCCTCAACCGTCAAGATTTTATTGATTTTTGTACCGGCAAATCGGCGTACAAATTCCACTGCCATGGATTTCATCAGAATCGGGTCCATCTGATGATTAATGAAATTATCTACTTTCAAGATTCCTCCGGGAAAGCAGCGTCCGTCTCTCAGAATTCTATCCTTTAATGCTTTCATATTATGATTGGTTTGATATTCTTAAATTATGCAAAGATATAACATTTAAATTATCTCGGAGCATCTTGAGCGAAAAATCTCATTCGGTTTCTAAAAAAAAGATGGAGACGTTTTTTGAAAACGTCTCGGTGTTTGCCTCCAAACGTCGAGGCGCGTTTTTGGTGGGAGAAGCAAGAGATATAAAAAAGGTGCCATCCTTTTTTAAAGGGGCACCTTTTCTGTTCATTCGTACAAGTGGAACATCCGATCCATCAACTGCCACTTCTCGGCAGACGAGGCATTGGGATCCGCATTCTGAAGTTCGGCCATATAGGCTTCCCACTCCCGTTGCTTGGGCAGCGTAGCCAACCGAGCCATCGCCGTATCCCAATCAAAATCCAACGGCGTTTCCACTATCATTACCGTGGTAGTACCAAGAATATAGATTTCCATTTCCAGAATACCAATCTCGCGGATGGCGGCCAAAGTCTCCGACCATACATTCCCCTCCGCATGCCTTTTCCGATATTCGGCAATGAAAGCAGCATCTTCCTCCTTCAAATTCAGTATTTGACAATACCGCTTGACCGGACCGTGATACTCCTTAACCTTATATCCTTGTTTCTTTTCTTCCATCTGTCAGGCTTCTCTTACTTCCCACCCCAAGGCACTGGCACCCAATACAGCGGCATCGGCATCTTTCAGTTCCGAAACCAACAGTTTGGTCTTGCCTTCGTAAATTTTCAAGATGTTTTCATCCAAAGCCTTCTTGATGGGCTTCATGATGTAGTCGCCCGACTTGGCCAAACCTCCGAACAAGATGATTGCTTCGGGGCTGGAGAAAGCGATGAAATCTGAAAGTGCCTCGCCAAGGATGCGACCGGTAAATTCAAAGATGTCCAAAGCGAGCTTGTCGCCCTTCACGGCTGCGTCGTATACATCTTTAGATACGATTTCTTCCGCGGGAATGTCTCTCAACAAACTGGGTTCGGGACGTGCAACGAGAAATTCGCGCGCCGTACGAGCCACACCGGTAGCCGAGCAGTAAGTTTCCAAACAGCCCTTGCGACCGCAACCGCACTGACGTCCGTTTTCGCGACGTACCACCACGTGACCCAACTCACCGGCAAAACCATCGTGACCGTACACCAACTGACCGTTGATAACGATACCACTGCCTACACCTGTACCCAAAGTAATCATGATGAAGTCCTTCATGCCGCGAGCCGCGCCGTAAGTCATTTCACCGATGGCGGCCGCATTGGCATCATTCGTCAAAGCGGTGGGAACACCCAGCTTTTCTTCAAAAAGAGCTGCCAAAGGAATGATACCTTTCCACGGCAGGTTCGGAGCAAATTCAATGGTACCGTTGTAGTAGTTGCCGTTAGGAGCACCTACGCCCATACCTTTAATCTTTTCTACACCGCCCACCGATTCAATCAACGGAAGCAACTTATCGCAGACTGCGTCTACATACTCTTCTATTTTTGCATACGACTTAGTTTTTACCGAATCGGTAGCCAATACATTGCCACGCTGGTCTACAATGCCAAACACTGTATTAGTACCACCAATATCCATACCTACTACGTAGGGTTTTTCTATACCTGTTACCATGATATTTAATTGTTTAAAGGTTAGTTATTGGCGACAAATGTACGGAATGCCTCCAACGCAAACAAATTTTTTCTGTATTTTTTCGCAACTTTCTGCAACTTTTCACACAAGGCAATCGTCTAAAAGGAAAAACAGAAAACATTTTTTGCAAATGATACACTTAGAAAACATCCACAAAACTT